>NZ_BFBR01000007.1:0-96238 GCF_003112735.1 Candidatus Phycosocius bacilliformis | reverse complement strand
ATGGCAAACAATGCACCATTGTCTTTAGCCGAAGCCACTTTCAGACCCGTTGCAATGGTATTTTGGGTCTTATCCAACTGATCGTTGGTGCGGTTCAAGGTTTGCAAGGCAATCATTGAGCCGGAATTGGTGTTGACGCTAATCATTCTTGATCTCCGAAACGAGTACTTGTTTCATGTCGTTCAGACATGCAGGCCATTCGGGCCCGCCGCAAAACTAAGCCGAAGATCATGAGGTTTCGTGATCGTGATTGGTAAAATTTTATGTAACTGTCAGTAATGTAATGGATTTAGATCACGAAAATGTAATAATGTGCAGTATATGATTGTTTTAGATAGAATAGGCCTGAGATTAAATATCTCAGGCCTTTTTCATAGTGTTAGGCTATTTTGGGTTTAGCGGAACAGCGACAGAGCCGTTTGCGAAGAGCCATTGGCAATTGACAGGGCTTGCACGCCCAATTGTTGCTTGACCTGCAGCGCTTGCAGCTTGGCACTTTCCTTGGCCAGATCGGCATCTGCGATAGCCCCAACGCCATTGTTCAGCGCATCTTGCAACTTGCCGACAAAGGTGCGGTGGACGTCAAAGCGCTTGGCCCCAGCACCCCAAGTCGCCAATTGGGTCCCCAAAGCCGTGATTGACGCATTGACGTTCGTCAATGCTGTGTTGGCGTTTGTGGTTGTGTCAACGCTTTGAGTAGCCGTTACGGTTACCACCGCGCCGCCGAGCGACAGGTTGGCCCCAGTTACGGTTATGTTGTTGCTTCCCGATGCATCGCCGAGGGCGATGGCGCTGTCGGGCGTGGCCTTAATCATATTGGCCCCGTCAAACACCGCATTGGCAACAATACTGGTGATCTGGTCACGCAATTGGGTGAAGTCAGCATTGAGCGCGTTCGCAGCCGAGGTCGACAGACCAGGCTGAGTGGCGGCCAAAGCTTTGCCCTTCATCTCATTGAGCAATTCCATCACACTTTCCCCGGCAGCGATTCCGGTGTCGAGGATGGAAGAAGCCCGGTCAACGGACTCCCGCACTCGGTCATAGGCTGACACGTCCGAGCGCATTTTATTGGCAATGGCGAATAATGCGCCATTGTCTTTGGCCGAAGCCACTTTCAGACCCGTCGCAATGGTGTTCTGGGTCTTGTCCAATTGGTCATTGGTCCGGTTCAAGGTTTGCAAGGCAATCATTGAGCCGGAATTGGTATTGACACTGATCATTCTTGATCTCCTTCACTCACAGAATGCACAGGTTTTGTGCACTGATCATTTTGACCGTGGACAGAGTATCAGAGCGTGTGAAACATTTTTATAATATCTATATACAATTTTATCTAACTAACGAAAAAACAGAGATATTTTCCAGAAAAAATGAAAAAAAGGCCCAAGCAAGTTTGCTTGGGCCAATTTGGATTTTTCAGTTTTTTATTTATGCGTTTAGCGGAACAGCGACAGTGCCGACTGTGACGAGCTGTTCGCAATCGACAGAGCCTGGATCCCCAACTGGGACTTGGTCTGCAAGGCCTGCAGCTTGGCGCTTTCCTTGGCGAGGTCAGCATCCGCAATCGCCCCGATCCCATTGCTCAAAGCGTCTTGCAGCTTACCGATGAAAGTACGGTGCACTTCCAAGCGCTTGGCACCTGCGCCCCAGGTGGCCAATTGGGTTCCGAGGTTGGTGATTGATGTATTGACCAAGCCGAGGGCGGTAGCGGCGTTGGCGGCGGTATCCAAAGCGGATGTTCCGGTTACGGTTACAATTGTGCCGGCCAATGCCAAGCTGGCACCGTTCACTGTGATGTTGTTGGCACCGTTCGCATCACCCAATGCGACGGCATTGTTTGGTGTACCGGCGATCATGTTGGCACCGTCAAACACAGCATTATTGATAACGCTGGTGATTTGATCGCGCAGCTGGGCAAAGTCGGCGGCCAGCGCAGCTTGGGCCGATGCCGACAAACCCGTTTGGGAAGCCGCAAGCGCTTTGCCTTTCATTTCGTTGAGCAATTCCATAATGCTCTCACCAGCCGAAATCCCGGTGTCGAGAATGGAGGCCGCGCGATCGGTGGATTCACGGACGCGGTCATAAGCACCGACGTCAGACCGCATTTTGTTGGCGATTGCCCAGATGGCCCCGTTGTCTTTTGCGGTGGCGACTTTCAGGCCGGTTGAAATAGCATTCTGAGTTTTGTCGAGGTCAGAATTGGTCTTGTTCAATGTTTGCAGTGCAACCATGGCACCTTGATTTGTGTTCACGCTGAGCATTTTTCGCCCTCATCCATACTAGGTTGGTCACCTGCATTCAGCAGGCTGTATTCGTTTTGAATACCGTGTCAGGCTAGCAATCATGTCTAAACGGCCTGTTATGAAACATAGTAAACAAATGAATAATCTGGATAATTTGCAGATAAAAATTCAAGTTTCAAAAATCTGGTTTCTTGTGAGTACTCTGCCTCTGGTTGAAAAATTATTTTAGTTTTTGTTTTGTGGCAATTTAATTGCTGGACTTGTCCTAAATTGAGTGGAATGAATGAGGCATCGACCTGCTAATATCGCGTGTTTCGAAGGGGAACTTTGACATGAGGGTGGTTGGCATAAAGCTTATCCCATTGATTATTTCATCCGCCTTGATTTATGTTGTCGGAGCATTGATCTATGGAGCATTGTTTTCCGCACAATGGATGGCACTATCGGGCTATACTGCCGAGACTTTGGCTCCTGAACGCTGGCGCATGGCATTAAGTCCAATCATGCCGATTATGATCAGTCTTGGGGTAGGTATTCTAATGCAAGGCCGTGGTGTGGGGGATTGGCGCTCAGGATTGGGTTTCGGGCTGATTATCGGCTTGTTTTTTCTTGTCGGCGGTCGGCTTTACAACTTTGCTTATGGGAATGAGCCGGT
The DNA here is from genome assembly GCF_003112735.1 of Candidatus Phycosocius bacilliformis. Taxonomy (GTDB): domain Bacteria; phylum Pseudomonadota; class Alphaproteobacteria; order Caulobacterales; family Aquidulcibacteraceae; genus Aquidulcibacter; species Aquidulcibacter bacilliformis. The sequence continues at coordinate 93,340 of NZ_BFBR01000007.1, read as the reverse complement.
CGGCCTTCTGGTGTTAGACTCCGTGCATCTATTGGCTAATGGCGGGATTGCCGGATTGGTGCTGGGCGGACTGAAAGCTGCCGACTAAGAGGCTCGCACGCTGGCAGGTTAAGTGATACCCCGTCGCCATAACCACTGATTCTGACCGGTGAGGGACCTCCGGCGTGCGCATCCTGATTTCCAATGACGACGGCATCCATGCACCAGGCTTGGCTGTTCTGGAAGCCATTGCCCATCGTTTGAGTGATGATGTCTGGGTCGTCGCGCCTGAAGTTGAACGCTCTGGGGCTTCCCGTGCTGTAACCCTTACAGAACCGGTGCGTGTGCGCACAATTGGTCCTCGTCGCTTTGCCTGTTCTGGGACGCCCAGCGATTGTGTCTTATTGGGCATTGATGAATTGGTCGCGGGTGGGAAGCCTGATCTGGTACTATCGGGTGTAAACCGGGGACAAAATCTGGCTGAAGATACCAGCGTTTCGGGGACTGTGGCGGCTGCCGTCCAGGCCATGCAACTGGGAATACCCGCGATTGCCCTGTCTCAGGCGGTTCACTTCCGGGTCGGTCAGCCGATTGCTTGGCACACCGCGCAAACACATGGACCCGGGCTTGTGCAAAAGCTGCTAGCCGCACCTTGGCCGAGCGGTGTGGTGATGAATGTAAATTTCCCAGACTGTGAGCCGGAGGATGTTACAGGTATCGAAGCCACCTTCCAAGGCTTCCGTGATGAATCAATCCACCAAATCGACCGTCGGGCCGATCTACGCGGCAATGATTATTATTGGATCGGCTATCGCGGTAAATTGTCCAAACCTCCGGCGGGGTCTGATCTGTTGGCGATCTATGAGAACCGCATATCGGTCTCGCCACTCCATATCGATATGACAGAACATGGTGTCCTTCCAGATTTGCGACGGGTGTTGCAGGCATGACCCAATCTGATGCACGCGCCCGCATTGTTTTGGCTCTGCGTCAGGCTGGGGTGACCGACTCACGCGTGCTTGAAGCCATTGAGACCATCCCGCGCGAAGTCTTTATGTCCGCAGGATTTGAGAACAGGGCTTGGGAAGATGCGGCCTTGCCGATAGAATGCGGCCAGACGATTTCACAGCCATATGTCGTTGGGGTGATGACGGCGGCTTTGTCATTAAGCGGTCGGGAGAAGGTTCTGGAAATCGGGACTGGCTCTGGCTATCAGACGGCCATTCTGGCGAAGCTGTCCCGGCGCGTATTCACCTTAGAACGCTATCGCACCTTGTTGCGTTTGGCTCAGAGCCGCCATGAAGCCCTGAAGCTGACCAACATTGTCTCCAAATGTGCCGATGGTGGCCAAGGCTGGCCGGATCAGGGACCGTTCGACCGCATCATTTTCACCTGTGCCACGCCGTTTAGGCCCGATGCGCTTTTGGCCCAATTGGCTCCGGGGGGGATTCTCGTGGCTCCGGTTGGCGCAGGTGCGGTCCAGGAATTGTTGCGTTATCGGTTGCGCGATGATGGCGTGTTTGAAGAAGAAGCCCTGATGGATGTGCGCTTTGTGCCCCTTCTCCCCGGTGTGGCGCGCGACGCTTAGCTTGGCCCAGCCGATCTTGAAGAAACCCCTGATTAACCATGTTATGTCACATCGGGGCCCATGCGCGGACTGTCCCGTTTCTTGATGATCCTTGCGGTCCTGTTGAGCCCGGGGTCGGTGCTGGTCGCCCAGCCCGCGCCGGGAACTGCCGCGTTTGACCCGCTTAATCCGCCAACCGAAACCCGTGTGATGCGTGGTGAGACGCTTTATTCGATTGCCGAGCGCACCCGCTCACCAATTATTGGCCTGATCCAGGTCAATCAATTGCAACCACCTTATGCACTCACGCCGGGTCAAGTTCTCAAACTGCCCCCGCTCAAAGTCCATGTGGTGGCGCGCAATGAGACATTTGCTGACATTGCCCGCCGCTATCAGGTCGATGAGCGTTCTCTGGCCGTGTTCAATCGGTTCCCCCGCCCAGTAAAAGTCAGACCTGGCCAAAAAGTGATCCTCCCAGCCCTTGTGCGCGATCAGTTCACCGGCCTTGAGCCCCAGGATTTGGTTGATCTTCTGGCTGCCGAAATGGCTGCTGGCCGTCAGGTGAGTGGGACGAGTCCCGGCCAATTGCGCCCCGCGCCAACGCCACGGCCTGCCGCATTGCCCAAGGCAGCACCGTCTGGGGTGCAACGGCCTGTCCAAACCTCTCCCAAGACCCCGGCACCCAAGACCCCAGTACCGAAGACCAAATCAACCACGCCAGCTCCTGCAACGCCCAGTGCCTCGGCAAATCCAACGCCTCCAGCCCCGTCTGGTCCGTCTTCGCCGGGCGCCATTAGCTTCATTTGGCCCGTGCGTGGCAAATTGGTGGAGACATTTGGTACCAAGCGAGATTTGCGTGTCCTTGACGGCATTGAGATCGAAGCCCCCACCGGCACACCGTTTCGGGCGGCTGCCCCTGGAACGGTCGCTTATGTCGGCAATCAGCTGGCCGGTTATGGCTGGCTGGTGCTCATCCGCCATTCCAGCGACTATATGACTGCTTATGCCTATGCAAATTCGGTCAGCGTCCGAGAGGGCCAAACGGTGACTCGCGGCCAAGTCATTGGCCAAGTTGGCCAAACCGGCCGCGCGAATTCACCCCGCCTGCATTTTCAAGTCCGTCATGCAACCAAGCCCGTTGATCCAGTTCCGTTTCTGGGTCCAAGCCCTGCAAGCCCGACATAAATTGCCTTCGGCCCCGTGCGATCCGATGGATGTATCCGCCCTCGGATCAGGGTTTTGGCTTCCCAAAGTATCCCCGCCGAAGCGATAGCGCAGAGCAGGGATGACATCGTTTAGAGAAGATTTTTGTCTGGAAGCGCTTTGATGACCAGTGTGGTCACCAAACCGCAAACCCAATTGTTTCTGCGACATCAGGGTGGTCAAGTGTCGGTTTTCTGTGAAAACCGATCGCACCGCGACGCAGCAAAGCTGCGCACGTGACGACCCAGATGTCGTGCTCAAACTCAACCATCCGTTTTGGTGAAACACGGGTTTCACCAAACGGTTCCAAGTAGAAAAGCCAAACCCACCACGTTGTCATCCCGGACGGCGAAGCCGAAAGGGGACCTTGTGCCGCTGATACACAAAGAGGGCCGCGCGACGCCCCGGTGGGTCTTAATCCTCAAATTGGATCGGACGGCCTAATTCCCCGGCGCGGTCAATGATGAATTGCCAGGCACTGCGACCAGAGCGTGCCCCGCGCTGGGCTGCCCATTGCAAGGCCTTGCGTTCAAGCTCGGGATCATCTGCATCAAGTGCCAGCTTGTCAGCATAGCTGTGGATGATGGCCAGCCACGTTGGTTGATCAAGCCCGTGAAAACCAAGCCACAGGCCAAAGCGTTCGGGCAAGGCAACTTGTTCTTCCACGGTTTCTTCAGGTCTGAACTCATGCTGGGACCCATCAGGCCGGTTGATCAGGTGGCGGCGGTTTGATGTCACATAGACCAACAGATTGGACAGACTTCCCGATACACCGCCATCAAGGATGCTTTTCAGCGCCTTATAGCCCTCGTCTGACCCTTCAAATGAGAGATCATCAATAAACAATATGGCCCGCCAGCCTGCCTCGCTTACTTGGTCGGCCAGATCAGGCAGGGTCGCAAGATCTTGGCGGCTGATCTCAATGAGTTTGAGGTCCGGCTGTGTCTGGGCCACGGCCTGATGTACGGCTTTGACCAAAGCGCTTTTGCCTGTGCCGCGCGCGCCCCACAACATGGCATGATTGGCCGGATGGCCCGCGGCAAAGCGGATCGTATTCTCCAGCAAGCGCGTTTTCGGCACGTCCACACCCAGCAAGAGCGCCAATGGAACGCGGCGCGGATTGTCGATGGCGCGCAGGCGGCGGGCCTTGCCCTGCCAGACAAAGACGTTGCCGTCGGCGGTTTTTGGTAAAGCCGCCGGGGGTGGGGCTAGTCGCTCCAACGCTTGGGCAATGCGCTCAAGCAGGGCCCGTTCTTCGCCCATCAGCGTGCTCTCCCAGTGGGCACGCAGGATGCCAGACCGCTTTCGCGGATGATGCGCGCGCCTTTGACAATGCCATTGGCCTTGCGCGCCACCCGGCGGCTGGGCTTGGTCGGACTCCATTTGCCCGGCGAGGGCAGGATGGCGGCGAGCCGGGCGGCCTGCATGGGCGTGAGATTTCTGGCGGATTTGCCAAAATGATAGCGTGCCCCGGCCTCTGCCCCGAAGATACCGGGGCCAAACTCGGCCACGTTCAGATAGGCTTCCATGATGCGCTCCTTGGGCCAGAGGGTCTCGATCAGCACGGTGAACCCTGCCTCAAGTCCTTTGCGCACCCAAGATCGCTCTGGCCAGAGGAAGACATTTTTGGCCGTCTGCTGGCTGATGGTGGAGCCCCCGCGCAGTTTCCGCCCCCGCTCATTGCTCTTAAGCGCCTTATTGATCGCCACCCAGTCAAAGCCGTGATGGCTGCAGAATTTGGCGTCTTCTGCGGCAATCACTGAGGCAACAAGATGCGGGCTGATGTCGCGCAGGGCCACCGGATTGCGGCGCACGTCCTTGCCCTGCAAGGTGCGCTCTATCATCAGGATTGTGCCGGGGATGGGGACAAAACGATAGATCATGGTCAAGACAATGGGCGCGACCGCGAGGATCAGCAGAATCTGCCCCAGCCGTTTCCAAATACTGACCGGCGGACGGCTGTCCGGGCTGGGCGGCGGTGGACGCCGCGGCGGGCTGCGGTTGGAGCTTGCCTGCATGGGCATACGTTTGGACGTGTTCACTGTGTCTGCCCCCACTCGGCGCGGACCGAGGCATTTTCTTCTTGGGCCATACTGGTCTTGGCCAAGGCTGAAAAGTCCCCTGCAGGCAACAATTGTTGCAATGCCCACACCCCGGCCCCACGCACGAGGGGGTTCTCATGCTGGCTCAAATGCCGCGCGGCGGGCACATGAGAGGCCTGCCCACTATTGCCCAGCCCAATCGCCACATTGCGCAGAAAGCGGGCCACGCCGATCCGCTTGATCGGGTTCTTGGCAAACAGAGTGCGAAAGGCCGCGTCATCGAGAAACGCCAAGTCCGATAGAGACAGATCGCGGAGTGTGTCGCGCAGCGCCAGCCGCACCTCTTTTCCGGTCTGCGCAAACTTGTTCCACGGGCACACAGCCAGACAATCATCGCAGCCATAAATGCGGTTGCCCATCGGCTTTCGAAACGCGCGTGGGATCGGCCCGTCATGCTCGATGGTCAAATAGGAGATGCAGCGACGCGCATCGAGTTGATAGGGGGCGGGGAAAGCCTCAGTGGGGCACGCATCAAGGCAGGCGGTGCAGCGCCCGCAATGGTCCAGGCTCGGCTGGTCGGGGGCAAGGGGCAAGTCGGTCAGAATTGCGCCCAGAAACAGCCACGAGCCATAGTCTTTCGACACCAAATTGGTGTGTTTGCCCTGCCACCCAAGACCGGCCAAAGCCGCCAAGGGCTTTTCCATCAAAGGGGCGGTGTCGACAAAGACTTTGACCTCTGCCCCCGTCAGCCGGTGCAGCTCGCCTGCCATGGCTTTGAGCTTTTTCTTGATCACATCATGATAGTCATCACCCCCAGCATAGACCGACAGCACGGCCTTGTCTGGCTTGGTCAATGCTTCCATCGGGTCGGTGTCGGGGCCATAATTGACCCCCAGCATGATGGCCGAACGTGCCCCCGCCCACATGGCGGTGGGATGGCTGCGCCGCGCCAAAGTGGTCTCCATCCAGTCCATGCTTCCATGGTGACCCGCATCCACAAAGGCTTGCAGGCGGGCTCCTGCCTCCCACGGTGCCCGCGCGTCGGCCAGCCCGCACACGTCAAAGCCATGATCTTGCGCCAGAGCCTTGACCTGATCTGCAGTCAGGGTTGGTTTTGTGCGGGGCGCGCTTGCCACAACCGCCCCCTAAAAATCCAAATCAGCATAATGGGCTGGGGCAGAAACACCCGGTAGCAGGTCGCCCAGCAACGGCCTGAAGGCGGGGCGCTGTTTGAGCCGCGCATACCAATCCTTACCCGCCGGCGCGCTGGCCCAACTCACCGCATCGAGGAAATCAAGGACAGAAAAGTGGGCAGCCGCCACCATGTCAGCGATGGAGAGTTTCTTCCCCCCGATCCAGCCTTCAGCTTCGGCCGCGCGGCCAATCTCGTCCAAAGTCCGGCTGGCAGCTTGGGTTGCTGTGCGCAACACCGATGGTTCGGGCGGGCCACCACGGGCAAGGGCCTTGCGGGCCTTTTCATGAACAACCGCATCCACGACTGGGCCCAAAGTGCGCATGGCGCGAATGGTCAATGTCCGCACATGGGCGCGCTCCAGCGGACCACCGGGCAAGAGCGGCGGGGTTGGCAGCAGGTCTTCGAGATATTCAAAAATCGCCAAGGCTTCTGAAATCGTCGCCCCATGGCCCCAGGAATCATCGACCAGAACCGGGGTCATGCCATCCGGTGATAGGGCAGCCAATTGGGCATCGGCCTCGAAAGCTGCCACCTCACGCACATGAAAGACCGCACGCTTCTCGCCCAGCGCAAGGCGCACGGCGCGCGACAATGGGTCTAAGGTTCGGGCATGAACAAGCAGCATGGCTGTCTCTTTGTGCGCAGTGGGAGGCGAGGTCAATCTCAGCCAACAGGCAGTTCAGCGCGCATCCACCTTGTGTTACAGAAACGAATGGGGATCCATGTCGATGGCCACGCGCACACTGCCCGGAACTTTGAAGCCGCGCCGCCAGGCTGCCATGAAGGCTGACAAATCGACCTCTCGGCTGGCCTGGATCAGGAAGCGGCGGCGTCGCCAACCGCGTATCATCGCCAATGGGGGCGGGGCAGGGCCCCAGACCTCGACACCCTCGGCGGGAAACAAGGCGGCACTGGCGGCCTCTGCTGCTGCATCGACGGCGTCGTCGGTTTGGGCCATGATGTGAAGGGCGGCCATCCGGCCATAGGGAGGGGCTCCGACTGCGGCACGGCCAAGACTTTCGGCCTCGATAAAGGCCTCGCGGTCGCCCATGACCAGCGCTTGAAGGGCTTCATTGTCAGGATAATGGGTCTGGATCAGGGCCCGGCCTGGCCGATCGGCCCGCCCCGCCCGCCCGGCGACTTGGCTCAACATCTGGTAAGTGCGTTCACCCGCCCGCGGGTCGCCACCTTTCAGTCCCAAGTCGGCATCAACCACGCCAACAAGGGTCAGCTTGGGGAAATTATGACCTTTGGCGACGATCTGGGTCCCGATCAGAATATCAATCTCACCGGCTTCCATCCGTCCCACAAGCTCGCGGACAGCTTGGGGATTATGGGCCGTGTCAGAGGAAAAGATGGCGATGCGGGCATCCGGAAAGGTCTCAACGGCCTCTGCGGCAATCCGTTCAACCCCCGGGCCAACCGAAACCAGCCCGTCCTTGGCACCGCAATTGGGGCAGGCATCGGGTTTGCGCATGGAAAAGCCGGTGAGGTGGCAAACCAATCGATTGGAATATTTGTGCTCGACCAGCCAGGATTCAGTATCGGGTGCTTTCATGCGATGCCCGCAAGCCCGGCACAAGACCACCGGGGCATAGCCGCGCCGGTTCAGGAACAACAACACCTGCTCTTGTCGGGCCAATGTGTCTGCCATGGCCTGCACCAGAAGCGGGCTCAGCCAATGGTCGCGCTCAGGGGGGTGGGCCTTGAGATCAATCAGATCAACCTCGGGCAAAAGGGCCAATCCAAACCGGCTGGGCAGCACCAAGCGCTGATAGCGACCAGCATCGGCATTGAGGCGTGTCTCCAATGATGGTGTCGCCGAACCCAATATGATGGTGGCCTGCTCGAACTTGGCGCGTGCAACTGCCATGTCGCGGGCATGATAGCGCAGGCCATCTTCCTGCTTGAAGCTGGTATCATGTTCCTCATCCACGATGATGAGTGACAGTTTCGCAAATGGCAGGAACAGAGCAGAGCGGGCACCGATGACAATACGGGCGCGCCCGGCAGCAACTTCCCGCCATGTTCGGCGTTTCTGTGCCGGCCCGATATCGGAATGCCACTGAGCTGGGGCTGCACCAAAGCGGTCCTCAAACCGGGCAACAATGGCTTGGGTCAAGGCGATCTCGGGCAGAAGAACCAAGATCTGACCATCGGGCTGATCGACCAGCGCCTTGGCGACCGCTTCCAGATAGACTTCGGTCTTGCCAGAGCCTGTCACCCCATCCAGCATGAAGGGCTGAAACCCGCCTGAGGCCAAAGCCTTGCCGATCAGATGGGCGGCATCGGCCTGAATGTCTGATAAGGGACGGGCAGGGCGCGTCGGATCGGGTATGTCAAAGGGCAGATCGACGGGGCGTTCAATTTCACGCAAGGCCCCGGCCTTGAGAAGGCCCGTCACAACCGCAGAGCCCACCCCGGCCACTTTGGCCAATGCCGCGCGCGCAATCGGCTGTTGGGCGTGTTCAAGCACACGGGCACGCGCGTCATTCAACCGATCAGGTACCACCCCGCTTGCCAATGCCAGGCGTTCAAATGGCCCGGGTCCCAATGCATCAGGCTGCCGCAAGACCATGGCCAAAACCTGCCCCGGTGGGGTGACCAGATAGCGGGCGGCAAAGTCGATAAACTGGCGCAATGGCCCGCTCAAAGGCGGACAGCCATAGGCTTTCAAGACTGGCTTGAGATTACTGCCATCCTGATCAGGTTTCAGCGCCCACACCACGCCCGTGCGCACATTCTGCCCCAAAGGCACATCCACCACATCGCCGAGGCCAAGCACCATCTCCGGCGGGACGACATAGTCGAACGCTTCAGGCAGGGGCAGAGGAAGGAGGACAGAGACACGCGCCATAGCTCCTTCCTACGCCAGCACGCCGGACTTGGGCAGGGGGCAGGTTCAGCCCGTTATTGTGCGCGGCCAAAGGGGATTAACGGGGACCCTTAAGCGGCGATGCGGGTTTCAAAGGCAACGCCTGAGCGCACAAGTTCTGCCACTGTCTCAATATCGCCCAAGGCGGTGGCGGTCGGGGCATGCCGGGACAACAGCATCTGAGCACGCAAGGCGGTTTTCACCGCCTGATCTTCGTGGATGGCCCCCGCGCGGCCCGGCTCAAATCCGAGCCAAGAGCCACAAGCCCGGGCAAAGGACTGATGAATGCGGTCAGCTTCCTTTTTATTCTTCACCCGATTGGCCAGCACGCCAATGCGGGCTGCCGGTCGGCGGGCCTTCAACAGCTTCACAAAGGCATAGCCATCGGTCAGCGAGGCGGGCTCATCAAGGGCCACAATCAGCACATCATCAGCGTCGGCGGCCAGTTTCAGCATGGCATGCCCAATGCCAGCGGCCAGATCGACAATCACCCGGTCATACGAGAAACTCAAAGCCGCAATGCCAGCGGCCACGCGCTGAACCTCCCGCTCGGCGAGATCGGCAAAGCTGGCGATGCCATGGCTTCCAGGTAAAAGGTCAAAGCCACCGGGGCTTGTGGCGCCACCCGCAATGCGCATGACGGCTTCAGCCAAGGTTGCCTCGCCGTTCATGACATGGGCCAAGGTCAAATCGGGCTGTACGCCCAATTGGATATCGACATTGGAGAGGCCAAGGTCGCCATCAACCAGAAGGATACGCTCTCCGTGCTCGGCCAAAGCCCGCGCCAATGAGACTGCGACAAAGGTCTTCCCAACCCCACCTTTGCCCGAGGCGACCGCGACAACCCGCCCCGGTGGCTTGCGGGTGGGAAAGGACAGAATGGATGATTCAAGGCTCATGCAGCAGTCCCGTCAGAAAGATCGTCAAATGGCTCCATCAAGAGAGCGGCAACGCGGTGCGCAGAGGCGATTGCAATGCCCCCGGTAATGAAAGGTGTGGCAGAAATCTGCGCCAGTGCCATGTCGGCTAAGTGCAAAGCATAAAGCACAGAGGCGCGGCGCGGGGTCAGATCAAAGCGGGTTGCGATCGCGCGGCGGGTTCCCAAGGTGGCAAACCCTTGGACCAGATCGGACATGTCTTCAAATCGCATGTCGGCGGGAATGCAGAGGATGGGCTCAAGGCCAACATCATCGATCAGCCGCGCGGTCGCGCGCATATCGGCGGGCTGCATGGGGCTAGCGGCTGCCGCATCCACCAGCACACAATGGCCAGCTTGGCGGGCTTGCTTGGTCAAGCGTGAGAGATCCTGCATGGTGGTGGCGGTCTCAAACCCGGTGCCAAGTCGCGTTGCCATCGCAGCCAATTGTTCAGCGCCACCGCAACGTTCGCTATCGACCGAGATCAGCAGGGTCTCGGCCCCGACCGCCAAGGCCCGTGCGGCCAGCTTGGCGACTGCTGCGGTTTTACCAGCACCGGGCGGTCCGACCAGAACCAAGGGCCGCATCGGGGCGGCCTCAATCGGGTCAAATGTCAATTTCTCGGCAAAAGTCTCTGCCAAACCATGGCGCAATTGGGGATGATCACTGACCGCCATGGCCATCGCTTGCTCCCGGCTCAGACCGGCGCGTGCCAAAAACAAGGCCAAGCGCGAGGGCGCAACAATTTCTGGCGCTGGTTCTGCTTTGGGCGGCAGTGGGGCTTGTTGAGGCAAGGAAGCCTTTGCAGGCGCGGGCTTGCCCGCAATTTTGGTGGCCGAGGGTTGTGCGGCGACCGGTGCTGGTCGGTTGACGGATTTGGTGGGCGCGCCTTCGGCGCGCTTGGGCTCTGCGGCAACTGGTGCCGCAGGCGCTCTGGCTGGAACGCCTTGACGACCGAGCAAGGCGGCTGCCCCGCGCCCTGAAATTGGGGCGGACTTCTGCGCAGTGGGAGATGCCGCCGGGGGGGGCGTTTGCGCCTGTGGGGTTGGATCCCGCACCGGCTTGGGGGCCGGTTCGGTCAAGAAGTCCTCGGGCTTGAAGTGCTGGGCCAATGTCTCGCCCTGAGCTGGGCGGTCTGGTCTTGGGTTTTTGTCGGCTGGGCTTTGCGGCAGGGCGGCCTTGGGCCGTACTTTGCCTTCAGTCGAGGCGCTAATCTCAATCCCGCCGCGCGTGTTGCGCCAACTCAAGACCACGGCCTTGGGTCCCAACTCAGACCGCACTTGAGCAATCGCCTCGGGTAGGGTCGGGGCAAAGAAGGTGTGGACCCGCATGTCTGATCAGCCTCAGACGCTGCCCAAGGTACGAAGCTTGGCCTTGGGGTGGATTTCGTTTTGGCTCATGACCGTGGTTTGAGCGCGGAAGCGTTCAATGAGCGATCGCACATAGGGCCGAATGCCGCCAGAGGTCAGGATCACCGGAATCTCTCCGGTTTGCGCCGCCCGGTCGAGGGCAACGCGCACCGCTTGAACAAACTCATGGACTTCGCTGGGTGCCATAGCCAATTGCCGGTCGCCACGTTCGCCAACGATGGAGTCCGCGAAGGTTTGTTCCCATTTCGGCGAAAGCGCCAGAATGGGCAGCGCACCATCGGGACTGCGATTTTGGAAGCAGATCTGGCGTGCCAGACGGGCCCGGACATGTTCCACCAATGCCACAGCATCCAGATTTGGAGCTTCCGAGATTGCTTCAACAATCGCGGCCAAGTCGCGGATCGACACACGCTCGCGCAGCAGGCTTTGCAGGACTCGCTGGACAGTCGCCCAAGACACCTGGCTGGGAATGGTGTCTTCAACCAGCTTCTGATGCTCTTTCGACAATTCCTTCATCAGGCGCTGGACTTCTGCCACCGACAGCAGCTCGGCCATATTGTCCTTGACCACTTCGGTGAGATGGGTGGTCAGAACGGTCGCGGGGTCCACAATCGTATAGCCCCGGAAAGCGGCTTCCTCGCGTAGATTTTCCAAAACCCAAGCAGCTGGCAGACCAAAGGCGGGCTCTTTGCAGGGCTCGCCCGGCAGGTTGGGTGTTTCCCCGGCTGGGTCCATCACCAAAAGATGGCCAATGCGCAATTCGCCTTCCCCGGCTTCCATTTCCTTGACGCGGATTGAATAGCCATTGTTGGGAATAGCCATATTATCAAGGATACGCACCGCGGGCATCACAAAGCCCAATTCTTGAGCGATCTGGCGACGCAGGGCTTTGATCTGGTCGGTAATGCGGCGTCCATGCACATCATTGACAAGGGCAAGCAGCCCATAACCCAGTTCAATTTTCAGCTCATCAATCGACAAGGCGCTGGCGATCGGCTCATCTTCTTCTGCTTTCGCCGGGGCATTGGCCGCATCATGGGCGGCGGTATCGTCGCTGAACTTCTTGTTCGCATCGGCTTGCCACAATTTGTAGGCCAGATAGCTGGCACCAGCACCAATCAGCCAGAAGGCGATCAAAGGCATGCCGGGCAACAGGCCAGCAATGAAGGCCGTGGCAGCAACCATGCCCAAGGCCTGAGGGCTTCCAGCCAATTGTCGGGCAAGGGCGGTTTCAGCGGCCTCATCCACGCCGGCCTTGGCCACCAGCATACCCGCTGCCAGCGAGATAATCAGAGCCGGAATCTGGCTGATGAGACCATCACCAACTGTCAATTGGGTGTAGGTGCTGCCGGCTTCTGAAAAGCTCAAGCCCTCTTGAGCCATGCCGATGATCATGCCGGCGATAATATTGATGGCTGTGATGATGAGGCCCGCAATGGCATCACCGCGCACGAATTTGGAAGCACCGTCCATCGCCCCGAAGAAATTGCTTTCCCCTTCCAACTCCTTGCGGCGGCGGCGGGCCTCTTCTTCATTGATCAAGCCTGCCGACAAATCCGCATCCACGGCCATTTGCTTACCGGGCATGGCATCCAAGCTGAACCGGGCTGCAACCTCGGCAATCCGGGTTGAACCTTTTGTAATCACGACGAAATTGACGATCACCAAAATGATGAAAACAATAATGCCGATGACGAAATTCCCACCCATGATGAAGTCGCCAAAGGCAGCGATGATCTCACCGGCCGCATCTGGTCCCTCGTGTCCGTGGCTGAGGATCAGACGGGTTGACGCAATATTCAGCCCGAGGCGAAACAGCGTTGCCACCAACAGCACAGCTGGAAAGGCGCTGAATTCGAGCGGCTTCTTGATGAAAAGGGCCGTCATCAGAATGAGGACCGAACTTGTTACTGACACTGCCAGTAGGAAGTCCAACAAGAAGGGCGGCAGGGGGACAATCAGCAGGACGATCAGCCCAACGACCCCAATACCCATCCACACCTGACCGGTCATGACGCCAGCAAACAGGGTGGAGAGATTGAATCGGGGGGCTTTGGGGGGGCTACCCAGTCCTGCGGATGTGTCGGTCATGGATTATGGCTCACCCATAGACAAAGCGCGGCTCGTTCACGCCCGGTGCTGGTACGTCAATACCTGCATCGGTGTAGAGTTTGAGCTTATTGCGCAGGGTGCGGATTGAAATGCCGAGGATTTGGGCCGCATGCGTACGGTTGCCATAGCAATGTTTCAATGTGTCGAGGATCATTTCCTGCTCGACGGCCTCGATGGTGCGACCAACCAGATTGGGGGCTGCCGTCTGCACCGCTTGGGCAGCCAGAATGGCTTGGCTGGCTGTGGCCAAATGGCCGCTGCCGAAGCTTGTTGCGGTCAGGGCTGAGCCGTCAGGCAGGCGAATGTCGGCTACCTCTATGTCTGGGCCGGCAGACAGCAGCACCGCCCGGTGCATGGCATTTTCCAGTTCCCGCACATTCCCGCGCCACGGATTGGATTTGATGGCTTCCAAAGCGGCATTGGAAATGCCTTTTGGTTTGAGGCCATTGGCAGCGGCATATTTCTTCACAAAATGCGTTGAGAGTGCCACGAGGTCGCCAGGCCGCTCGCGCAGTGGTGGCAGGCACAGATTGACGACATTGAGCCGATAATAGAGGTCTTCGCGGAACTTTCCTGCCCGCACATCCTCGGCCAGATTGCGGTTGGACGTCGCCAGAATGCGAATATTCACAGGAACTGGCTTTGATCCACCCACCCGATCAATCACGCGCTCTTGTATGGCGCGCAGCAATTTGGCTTGCAGGCGTATATCCATTTCGCTGATTTCATCGAGCAGCAATGTGCCACCATCGGCCTCTTCAAACTTGCCGATGCGCCGGGCAAGAGCACCGGTAAAGGCACCTTTCTCGTGGCCAAATAATTCAGATTCCAACAGATTTTCAGGAATGGCCGCACAATTCACGCTGATGAAGGCCTTGTCAGCACGGCGCGATTTCTGATGCACATAGCGGGCCATAACTTCTTTGCCGACCCCACTTTCCCCCGTGATCAACACACTGGCATCAGACGGGGCAATTTGTTCAGCCAGCTGGATCACCGCCTTGGTCGCAGGATCATGGGCGATCATGGGACGTTGGTCATCAGAAATCGCCGCCAAGACGGCTGCAATCAGCTCAGGATCAGGCGGTAAAGGCAGGAATTCCTGCGCGCCTTGACGAATGGCATTGGCCGCTGTTCGGGGGTCTGTTGACACCCCACAGGCCACCACGGGCACGATGATATGTTCGGCCTCATTCTGCGCGATCAGTGCGGCAATGTCGTGGCTGACATCAACCAGCAGAAGATCAGCGCCCTTGCCATTGCGCAAGGTGGCTGTGGCTTGTCCGATCGAGTCGACCTGAAAGACTTTGGCCCCGCGATCCATCGCAATCTTGGATGCGACGGCGAGCTGTCCGCTCATGTTTCCGACGATCAAAACTCGCATTTTCAGTCTCCTCACGCCTGAGCGTGTTGTTCACGGCTTGACCGGCTAGCCGGTCTGTCAGCCGCCCTCGAACGGGCGGCCAGAATTAAGAATTGGTGTCATTGTCCTTGATGATTTCGGTCATGGTCACGCCCAGACGTTCGTCGACCACCACCAATTCGCCACGGGCGACCAGACGGTTGTTGACATAAATGTCGATGGCTTCCCCCACGCGGCGATCCAGCTCGATCAGCGATCCGCGTGCCAGTTTCAGCAAGGATGCCACATCCATCGTGGCCCGACCCAGCACCGCCTTAATATTGACGGGTACATCGAACACCGGTGCCAGATCAGTCGCTGAGCGTGTGTATTGCTGCGGGGGTTCAGCAACAACGTCTTCCGCAGGCAGCGGATCAAGCTCGGAAATATCGGGCAGGTCGTAGGACTCGTTGTTTTCGTCCATATCAGGCCTCCTCAGTTAGGGTTGATGTCGAGGCTCAAGCCTTCAGCATCTGCTGAGGCGAGCCAATGTCGGGCGGATGCTTCAATCGTGGCCAAAGTTGCGGCCCGATCATGGATAATGCGGGCGTCGCCCCAGTCGAGTGTGCAGTCCCCAATCTGGGCCTCAGCATCGGCTCGGATCGCGATTTCGCCGGTAAAGCCAGCTTCGCGGGCGCAACCAATGAGCCGATCCTCGATCACAGGTGCCAAGTCCGGTGAAACCCTGACCACCAGTCTTGGCGTGTCGCGCAATTGGCTGACCGCCTCGCTGACAACAGCTTCAATCCGGTCGGCACCGTATTTTTCCAGTGCCAAGCCGGCAATCGACCGGGCTGCCACCAAGGCGACGTCCAAGGCATCCGCACGCAGGGAATGGGCTTCATCATGCAGTCGGCCCAGCATCATCTGCATCATATGGGCAATGGCGCGGAGGGTTTCGCTGGTGGCTTGTTCGACGCGGACAAGCTCAGATTGCTCGCCTTGGGCGAAACCTTCGGCGCGAGCAGCGGCCAGATCTTCCTCGGTCAGCGCTTTGCGGCGCGCCGATCCGCTCGGGGGGGCAAATCCAGAGCGGGTAAACATGGGCTCGAAATGGTGGCGGTTGGTGTGGGACATGGCGAACCTTAATAGATCAGTTCATCGTCACGCCCGCCTTCGGCCAGCATGATTTCCCCGCGCTGGGCGAGGTCTTTGGCGATCTGCACCATGCCAGACTGGGCACCATCGACATCTTTCAGTCGGACAGGACCCATGGAGGCCATATCATCACGCATGATTTTGGCCGCCCGCTCGGACATATTGGTGAAGAACAGATTGCGGAGTTCGTCGGAGGCACCTTTCAGCGCCAGAGCCAATTGGGATTTTTCAACAGCACGCAGCAAGGTTTGCACCCCGCCGGGATCGAGCTTTTTCAGGTCTTCAAACACAAACATCAGTGAGCGAATCCGCTCGGCAGCTTCGCGGTTGCGCTCTTCCAGGGCACCGATGAAGCGGTTTTCGGTGGCGCGATCGAAATTGTTGAAGATTTCAGCCATCAACTCATGGCTGTCGCGCTTGGACGTACGCGCAAGATTGCTCATGAATTCATTGCGCAGCGTAATCTCGATCTTTTCCAAGATGTCGCGCTGGATTGGCTCCATGTGCAGCATGCGGTTGACGCACTCAAGCGCAAAGTCATCTGGCAAGGCCGACAGCACGCGTGCTGCATGGTCGGCTTTCACCTTCGAAAGCACCACAGCGACGGTCTGGGGATATTCGTTCTTTAGATAATTGGCCAGGGTGGTCTCAGCCACATTGCCCAATTTGTCCCACATGGTCCGACCCGCCGGACCGCGGATTTCCTCCATGATGGCTTCCACCTTTTCGGGTGGCAGGATGGAGGCCAAGAGGCGTTGGGTCTGTTCATAAGACCCCATCACCGCGCCGGTATTGGAGATGCGGCCGATGAAGTCGACCACCAATTCTTCCACGGCTTCCGATTGCACATTGCCCAGATTGGACATGGCTTGAGAGATTTCTTTGATCTCTTCTTCGTCGAACAATTCCCACAGCGCTTTGTGGTCTTCACCCAGAGCCAGGAGGAAGACGGCGGCTTTTTCTGCGCCGCGCAATTCACTGAGCGAGGCAATCGCAGCCATCTATCGGCGCTCCTGCAGCCAAGCGCGGATGACTGAGACGGTCTGCTCAGGATTTTCCTGCACCATCTGGGCCACCTGCTTCATGGCATTGGCATTTACCGAGCCTTGGATGCGGGCAATGTCGACCCTTTCATCTCCGGTCACGATGTTTTCACCCCCCGGCAGGCCAGCAACTGCGCCCCCACCCGCCAAGGACATATTGGACCCGGGCAGTCCTGTGGGCGCACCAGCAATACCGCCGCTCGAGGAGTCAAACACACCTTTGACCAGCGGCCGAGCGACAAAGAAGAGCAGGGCGGCTGCCACCAGCGTCATCGCCAGAATTTCAGCCCCGCGCATGATGTCATTCTTGTCAAAGGCAAATGGGCCAGGTGCCTTGCTGCCTGCATCCGCAGCGGCCCGCGCAAACCGCACATTCACCACTTCGATTTTGTCGCCACGCTCTTCATTGATGCCGGCAGCCGAGGCAACCAGGGCAGAAATCTGCTTCATCTCGGCATCGGGACGGGCTGCCCATTTGGGGGCTTCACCCGCCTTGGCTGCCGGAGTTGATACCCCATCAACCGCAACCGCAACAGACAGACGCGTCACTTTGCCCGGCGAGATAACTTCGGTTCGCGTGCTTTTGGAAATCTCATAATTGACGGTTTCGTCGGTGCGGTTGGAATTGGATTCCTGACCTCCGGCTGCACCTGGGGTCTGGCCGTCGGGCACGTTCTGCGCCTGGGTGACGCCTTGGTCATTGGCCTTGTCTGCCGCAACCTCTTCAATCGTCCGCGTTGAGCGGGGTGCAACTTGGTCTGGGTTAAAATTCTCTTCTGTTTTCGTTACTTGGCTGAAGTCGAGGTCGGCTGATACCTGCACACGGGCCGCACCTGGACCAACAATGCCCTCGACGATTTCCTGCAAGCGACGGCGCAGGCGCTCTTCATATTGGGTGGTGCGATCATCCATCGCCGCAGCCGACGCATCTGCGCCAATGCTGGCCCCAGCCAGAAGTTCACCCCGATCATCGAGAATGGTGACCTTGTCCGGCGACAGACCTTGGACAGCGGCAGCCACAAGGCTACGGATCGCATTGATCTGCTTCTCTGACAAAGAGCCACGCTCAAGCCCCACCACGATGGAGGCCGTTGGGGGTTCGCTGCTGGTTTGGAACAGGGCCTTTTCGGGGATGACCAAATGAACCCGTGCGGAGTTTACCGTATCAAGGCTGTCGATAGACCGCGCGAGTTCGCCCTCCAACGCCCGCAGTTTATTGACATTCTGAACAAAACTTGTGGCACCGAGCGCATCTTGCTTGTCAAAGATTTCATAGCCGATTGAGCCTTGGCCGGGCAGGCCGTCGGCAGCAAGGCGCATCCGGGCTTCGGCAACTTTTGAGCGGGGAACAAAAATGCTCGACCCATCAGGCGACAATTGGAAATCGACATTGGCTGCTGTCAGGCTTTCTGTGACCGCAGCCGCATCCTTGGCCGACAGATCAGAATAGAGCAGCGAGCGTTCTTCTGCCCCGACGCGGAACATGATGGCAAACAAAGCGGCTGCCACCAAGGCCGTAACGGCAAAGGCAGCCATTAACTTGGCTGGCCCTGCAGATTTCAAAATCGACACTAATCGTTCCAACGACCCGCTCCACTTGGTTCTTCAGGAACGCGAATCAGGTCGCGCGCGAGAAAAACCCCGATATTCCCGAGCCGGGAGGGTGCTGAAACCGCCAGAAAATGGCGTTTGTCGCGGACCTGCCCGGCGGCAAAACGACCGGGCAGCCCTGAAAGGCCACTCGGTCATTTTTGCCTGCTAGGCAGCTTTTTCCGGGTGTTAGGTAAAAGACACGTTAATTTCGGCTGGTCGCCTGAATCTTAACGGTAGCTCTGAATACGTGTGACACGCAGTCCTGGCAGCCCGTGACGGTCTACCTGACGCTGCCAGCCAAGGAATTCTTCCGCAGTAATACGATAACGGGCACAAGCATCTTCAAAGCTCAGCAAGCCGCCTTTGACAGCAGCAACCACTTCGGCTTTGCGCCGGGCCACCCACCGTTCGGTGTTCGGGGGTGGCAGACTGGCCAACGTGAGGGGGGTCCCCTCCGGGCCGGTTACCGATAATTCCCTTTGCATGGCGTGCACCATGTGCTCACCTCCATATCTTGTTCACAAGGAAAAGATACGCCTTTCGATTTAAGGGCGCGCTAAACGACACGCTTAATTTTGAATGACTTACGGCATATCATTTCGTTTCAATGCCGTAGTCGACCGTTCAGCCTTTCAGGCTTAGCGCTTCATACGGATGACTTCGTCGAGCATTTCGTCAGCAGTCGTGATGATTTTCGACGAGGCGCTGTAGGCGCGCTGCACGATGATCATCGAGGAGAATTCGGTTGCCAAATCGACCGAGGACGATTCCAGGCTTGATGAGGCGATATTGCCAGCCCCGCCAAGGCCGGCATCCTTCAAACTAAAGGCCCCTGAATCCCCTGTCGGCCGGTACACGCCACCCCGATCGGCGAGCAAGCCATCAGGATTAACGAAGGTCGCCACTGGCAGTTTGTAGAGTTTGCGGCTGATCCCATTATTAAACGTCGCCGAAACAAAGCCGTCCTTGGTGATTTCCACCCCGGCTACATCGCCAAACAGGGCCCCGTCGGTCGTGGTCGAGCTGATTGCGGTCGGGCTGTCGAATTGGCTGACGCCGCCGGTTCCTGAAATCTGGCCCAGATCGAGCCGGAATGTCTGCGCAGCTAGGCCCGTTCCAGTTGCCCATTTGGCAGCTCCGGCACCAGGTGCTGCACCAGCGGCAGCGCCCAGATTGAACCCTGCCAGCAAGGCTGGCGACGTCGCCGTCGTATCGAGTTGTCCAGTGGGGGTGAAGGCCAAGGTGCCCGTGGCAATCTGACCATTCGCCAAGGGTGCGCCCGAGGTGATGTTGCTGGCTGGTGAGGCGTAAATTTCAACCAGCCATTGATTGGCTGTGCTGCTCTTGAGCAAGCCAACATTGAAAGTCTTCAATCCGCCTTGGCTGTCATAGATCTGGAACGACCAATTGGCATCAGCGGTGACCGCACCTGAGGCCATATTATTGGTCGCTGCATTATATGTCCCGCCTGACACGGCTGTTGAGACAGGCGTTGTCGACTTCAAATTGCCGTTGATTTTGGCAATCGTCGAGGGTGTCGCTGTCCCGCTGATCGAGGAGATATTGACCGTTTGCAGCAGGCTGAGATCGCTGGGGCTCGTTGTGACACTGCCATCGGCATTGACTGGCCAGCCTTGCAGGAAATAGCCAGCTTGATTGACCAAATTGCCATCATCATTGGCTGCAAACGAGCCGACCCGCGTGAAGGCAACATTGTTCACCGCCGAACCAGCAGCTGCCTCGGTCGTCACAGCAAAGAAGCCCTGGCCGGAAATCGCCAAGTCGGTCACGTTTCCAGTGGTGTTCAAATTGCCTTGGTTGCGAACCAATTGTCGGGTCGAGGCTGAGACACCGCCCGCATTATAGGTCGCACTTTTGCTTTGGGGGTTTACCAAACGGGTAAAGTCGGCCCGGTTGCGCTTAAACGCGGTGGTATTCACATTGGAGATATTGTCCGAAACGATCGCCATCGCGCTCGAATTGGCGATTAAAGAAGACACCCCCGCCAGCATGGCGTTATTGATCGACATTGCATGCTCCTGATTCTTGTCATTTTGGTTGTTCTAGGAAGCATTCTGCCCGAATAAGTGTGCCAGACATTAGGTCTGGAGTGTTGATTTTTGGTTGATTTTTAGGTTTACACCTGCATTTTTAGCAAAATTCTTAGTTTGCTTGCAGTCCTATCTTAATCACGGAGGACAAGGGCACCGCCGCCCCGGCCAAAGTGATGGTTGGTGTGGTTCCAGACAGGTCTACCCCGGTAATCAGGCCTGTCTGACGGATTGTTCCTGCAATGGCTCGGCCATCAGCCCCGGTCGAATTAATCTCCAGACGATAGGTGCCAGCCGGAGCCGGATTGCCTGCCTGATCCTTGCCGTTCCAGTTGAAAACTTTTTCACCGGTCGAGGTTTCTCCAGCCACTGTCGCGATGGTCCGACCACGTGTGTCGATGACTTTTAATGTGGTGGATGTGGCAGACCTTGGCAGTTCATAACGCCAGCTGGCGGTGCCGCCATTCGTGGTGGTAGCTGCCAGAGCCGAAGTCGCGGTCGCTTCCTTGCCCAGATAGGCCACAGCCGTGGCCCCCGCGCTCAATTTGGTGGTCTGGCTCATCGACGTCAGAAGATCATTGGTTTTGATCTGTTGCTCGATGCCAGAAAACTGCACCAGCTGATTGGTGAAGTCCTTTGTATCAAGTGGCGAGAGCGGATCCTGGTTCTTGAGCTGGGCAGTCAAGAGCGTCAAAAATGTCTCGAAATTATTGGCCAGTGTCGTGCGGGAAGTCGATGCGGTCTGGCTTGCTGCCGCGTTGGTTGGGGTCGTGGTGTTCACGGTTGTCATCGAACTTTTCCTTTGGGATTACGCGGTCAAAGTGATACGGGCCCGTTGCCAACGCTCAACGGGACCTGAAAATGATGGGATAGGCGGACGGGTCGAGGTGGCCTCGTGCTGCTCGGCATCTTGGCGGTCAAGGCGGCTGCGTGCCTGTGCGGATGAACCTGTTTCGTTACGCTCACCTTGGGCCTGCTGCTGACTATTGCCAGGGTCATTCATCGAGAAGGTCAGGCCATTATCTTCCAACTCAAGCCCGGCATCTTGAAGCGCGCGTGTCAATTCACGCGCCGACAACGCGAGGTCAACCAAGGCTTCAGGTCGGTCAGTGGTGACAACAGCCCGCACCTTCTTGTCTTCACTCACCGTCAAGCGCACATCGACACGACCAAGCTCAGGCGGGTCTAGCCGCAACGTAAATTCCTTCATTCCATTGTGAATGCGGCGCATCATCGCCGCCGCGAGCATTGGAATCGTGTGTGGTGGCAAATTGGCAGGGCGGGCTTGACTGTCGGTGGCAGGCGCAGACCCCGATGCTTCGGTTGAGGCCCCAGCGCCACTTGCCGCGTCCGTGTGGGCCATGGTCACATGCGCTGTTTGCGTGGTGCCGCCCACCTCTTCAGTTCCTGACTTTGAGCCGCCTTTTCCACTTGCAGCGGGCGGCGTGGCCGACGTCGGGACGGGGACGGGTGAGACATTGGCTCCTGGTTGCGAACCGGTGGCTGGATTAGCCACCACCCCCGTATCAGGGGTAATGGCCGCTTGTGCGTTCTGTGTCAGGATTGGCTTTGCAGATCGTACATCGCCATTCTGCGCTTCAAAAAAGCGTTGGCTTGCAGGGGCATTGAGGTCGATCTGACCGGTTGGATCGACGAGCGCAGTCTGAGGCGGGGTGCTTGGGGTGGCCGGATTGTTGGCTTGGGCAGTCTGAACGGGGCTAGCCGTCGTCGTTATCGGTCCAGGTGTATCAGTTTCCCCGGCCGACACGGACAAAGAGGCATCTGCTGGTTTGCCTTGGTTCAGGACGGTCTGGGCTGCAGCTATGGCCACGGTTGGCGACGCCAGCGTTTGAGCGGCCAAGACCTGGGCAGCTAATTTCTGTGTTGTGGCTGGCTGGGTTGTGGCTGACTGGACTTGCAGGCCAGCATCTTTGCCTGCGGCCGGGATCACAGTGCCACTCATCTCCGCTTGGGATTGCTGCTGCACGGGCAGGCCGTCGCTGGTAAGCTCACCCGCTTTCAGCACAGATTGGGCCACCATAAGCCCTTGTTCGCGTGTGATAACCACGCTGGTCTGGGCCTGTCCGCTCGTCGACATAAGATCAGGGTCCGCGCTGGCCTGCTTTTCGGCTTGGCCCGTAAGCGGCAGAACTGGGGGCACGAAGCCCGGATTTTGCGGCAGCACTTGGCCTTCCATGCCGAGGATGGTTGGATCGAGATTGGCAAATTCGGGTGGCGTGGCTGGTTTGGCTGGTTTGGCGGCCTGTGCTGGCTGCGGTTCAGTGGTCTGGCTATTTGGCGACTGCAGCACGTCTTGGTCGATTTGGCTTGTCTGGACAGGCTCTGAGCTTGGTTGTTGTGCGCCAACAGGACGTAAGGGCTTATTGGACAAAGGCACGTCTTGCTTTGACATGTTTGTGCTGTCTGCGCTGATTGTGCCTGCTTGCATTGGCGGCTCCTGCTGTCGGTCAGCTTTGGCGGGCTGCGCGTCAATGGCACGCTCAGAATGGGGTGTCGGCTGAGACGCGTTTACAGTTTCGGCCAATAAGTCTTCAAATTGTGGACCAGCATCAGTGTTCTGGCGCGCAGATGTGGCGCGGCGTCCAGCAGTCATGTCTGCCGTCACGTCGATTGCACGCCCCACAAATTCCATCCACGCGTCCCCTGGTTAGATCATGCTGCACGTCATGCCGCAGCTTAGGCCAAACCAGTCTGCAAGGGCCGTGCCAGCGAGCGCCTCAGAAGAAAATCATATAAGCCATTGTTTTGTATTGATTTTAATTTGAATTAACCGAGAGTAAATGGCAGACTTTTGCGCCGGGTGCGGCATAGATTGCCCAGTGACAGGCCAAAGCTGCCCCGCGGACACTTTATCGTCTGGACCTGCCACCAGCGTGGCCTTTTGAGGGAAATTTAGCGTGACCCTTGCCAGTGGCGCGGGCGTTGCAAGGATCATGGAGAGCTTGGGCGACTACCCCTGCGCATTCTGAAGCTGTCTTGTAACAAGTTATTGTTTTAACTTGTTATTCTAGATCAGATTTTGAGGGTGGGCTGTTGGGAATATCGCAAGATCAGGCAAAAACCACCCGCTAGCCCTGCAGAATTTGCCGGGTCCATGCGGCAATGACAGCTACGGGACGCAGTTGGAATGTCACTGAATTCGATCATGAACATCGCCACAAGTGGCTTGTTTGCGTCCCAGTCGGCGATCCGCACGGTGACGCAGAACGTCTCCAACGTGAATACGCCGGGCTATGTCCGCTTGGAGCATAATCAGAATGCGCGCGAGGTCGGCGGGCGCGGCCAAGGGGTTGAGACTGCACTGGTGACACGGGCAGCCGATCGCTTCTTGGCAGCTGCATCCTTGGCCGCGTCCAGCGGAGCGGGTAGTGCTGCCAGCCGACTTGGCTATCTCGACAATGTGCAGTCGGCTTTCGGCAATCCGACCAGCGAGTCGTCCCTGTTTGCAGGTTTGAACCGGGCATTGGGTGCCTTTGAGACGGGGGTTTTGAATTCCGGCTCTGTCTCGGCACGACGTGGCGCGATTGCCGAACTGCAAAGCTTTTTGTCCCAACTCAACAGCGTTGGCCAAACCGTTGAAGCCGCGCGGGCAGACGCTGACCAGCGCGTGTCAGATCAAGTCAATCGAATCAATACGTTGCTGAAGGATATTGCCAGCGCCAATGGCGACATCATGCGGGCGATGGCAACAGGCGATGCCACAGGCATTCAGCAGCGCCAGTCGGACATGATCCAAGAATTATCGACCCTGATAGACATTAAAGTCTCCCAGCGACCTGACGGTGGGACTGAGGTGCGCACCTCCAATGGCGTTCTCTTGTCCGGGCTGGTTGCCGCTGAACTTCATTTTCAGCCCTCTGGGGTCGGGGCAAGTTCCTATGATCGCATTAAGATCAGTTTTGGCTCTGATCCCACGCAGCGCGAGTTTGAACCCAGTATCCAAAGTGGGGCACTGCGGGGTTTGTTGGATGTGCGTGATCTCGACCTTGGCCGGATTGCCTATGGCTTGAGTGAGCTGGCTGGCGGCATCGCCGATGCGCTTAACGCGGCGCATAATCAGAATGCCACTTTGCCGCCACTGGCTCTTGCCCGTGGGCGCGATACGGGACTGTTGGCATCCGATGCCTTGAACTTCACCGGCCAGACCAGCATCGGCGTTGTCAATGCGGCAGGCCTCTTGGTCAGCAAGATCGACATCAATTTTACCACTGGGGCGATCACTGTTGATGGTGTGGCTGCCGGCACCACCGGGTCGACCATCGGGTCGTTCACCACCGCATT
Organism: Candidatus Phycosocius bacilliformis; assembly: GCF_003112735.1. GTDB lineage: Bacteria > Pseudomonadota > Alphaproteobacteria > Caulobacterales > Aquidulcibacteraceae > Aquidulcibacter > Aquidulcibacter bacilliformis. Next base: position 68,591 of record NZ_BFBR01000007.1, on the reverse strand, counting down.
AAATGCCGCGCTGGGGGCCAATGGCACGGCCAGTTTCGTGAACGGGCGCTTGCAATTGCAAAGTGCGGCACCTGTGCCCGCAACCGCAACGCCAAGCGGCTTTGTGTTTGATGAGCCTGCCACGGGGGGATCCCAGCGAGGTAATCGCGCTTTTGCCCATTTCTTTGGACTCAATGATCTGGTGCAAGCCGGTGCACCCTTAAACTATGCCACGGGACTGAGCGCGGGTGACGCACATGGCTTTACGGCCGGCAGCATCATCAGCTTGCAAGTGGTGGGTCCCACCGGAGGCATTGCGACAGCTAAAAACATCACCATCCCGCCCGGCAATATTGGCGACATCATGAATGCGCTGAATAATCCCACCACAGGTGTGGGCCTTTATGGCGGCTTCTCGCTGGATTCCCAGGGTGTCATGAAATGGACCCCCGCTGCAGGTCAGGGCGATCTTCGTCTTGAAATCACCGAGGACGTCGGGCCTCGCGGCGGGACCAGCCACGGCTTTGCCGCTTTGTTCGGCGTCTCACCAAAATCACGCGAGAGCCGGGCCACCGGTGTTGGCGTCAACCCAAATATTGTCGCAGACCCTGCCAAGTTGGCACTGGCCCGTCCGGATTTGTCGACGGTGGCTGTGGGTGCCGTCGCCGTCGGCTTGGCTGATAGCCGGGGCGCGCAAGCTTTGTTTGATGCCACACGGACACCTTTGCCCTTTACCGACGGGCCCAATGGCGTCACCCGACAGATGAAACTGATGGATTTCACGTCAAGTTTGGGCGGGGATGTCGGGCGACTGGCCAGCGAGGCCGCCGCCGACAAGGAAACCGCTGATGGTTTCAAGACTGAAGCCGATGCCCGCCGCGCCAATGTCGAAGGCGTCAATCTCGATGAGGAATTGGTGAAACTGACCAGTTTCCAACAAGCTTATTCAGCTGCCGCGCGCATGATCCGTGCGGTCGATGAAATGTATCAAACCCTGCTGCAGGCGGTCTGATGCCATGCCGCTGACTAACTCCCGACAGGAGCTCCGTCCATGACACGTGTTGCCACTTTCAACCAATTCTTCGGCAGTGCCGCAGGAATCGCCATGGGGCAGGCCAATATGGCGAAAGCCCAAGAGCAGGCCTCCAGTCAAAAAGTTGCCGGCGATCTGCAGGGGTTTGGCATTGAGGCGGGCCGTCTGTTGTCGGCCAAAACCTATGCCGAGCGCCTTGATCGGCGCGCTGAGACGCTGAAAGCATTAGAAGCCCGCGCCGAGGTGGAGGCCTCATCCCTTGAGGCCGCTCAAGCCGCCGTGCAACAGGCCCGCGATGCGCTGGCCAACGCAGCGGCTAACCAAAATGGTGCGGGGTTGCGGGCTGCCTTGGAGCAGGCCTTGAGCGTGATCGATACTTCAGCCAATGCGCAATATAATGGTGAAGCGATTTTCGGCGGCGAATGGGGCTTTGGCGAACCCTTTGTCCCTGCCAGTCTCGATACTTTGGCGGCCCAACCCAACACAGATGCAAATTGGGTCGATACAGGCCGCAACCGCACCGTGATGATTGAAGACAATCGCGCGATTGAGCTCAGCCGCAGTGCCGAGGATTTGTTCCGTCCGTTTGTGGATTTGTTGCGCTCGATTCGTGTGTGGGAAAACACCAATGGTCCCCTGACCGGCAAGCTCACCACAGCCCAATTGACCTATGTGCAAGGCCTGATCCCGCAGATGGCCACGGTGCAAACCAATCTCATCGACAAGGCGGCCGAAGCCGGCATCACAGCCAAGCAAATCGAAATGGCCAAGACCACCAATGATGATAAGCGCGATGCGCTTTTGGCCACGATTGGTGATCAGGAAAACGTTGATTTGGCTGAAGTGGCGGCGCGCTTGTCGGCCGCTCAAACCCAATATCAGGCCTCGGCTGCGATTTTCGGGCAGTTGAAAGACCTCAACCTGCTGCAATATCTGCGATAGCCTGCTACAGAGGCAGCCTCGTCACAGGCCTTGAACCTGTGGGGAAGGAGATAACATGTCGCTTGACACCCTGGTTCTGCCCGCTGTCGCAGACCTTGCCAGCCCGCGGGCTGTTTCAATTCCTGATATTGATCTGGGCTTTGACAAGCCGCGCGCGCAAACCCGCGTCGTGGTGGCCATGTCCGGTGGGGTCGATTCCTCAGTCGTTGCCGCACTGGTGCAGGCAGCAGGCTATGAGACGATTGGCATTACTCTGCAGCTTTATGATCATGGCGCTGCGGTCAAGAAACAGGGTGCTTGCTGTGCCGGCCAGGACATTCATGATGCACGCCGCGTGGCGGATCGCATCGGGATCGCCCATTATGTGCTGGACTATGAAAGCCGCTTCAAGGAAGCGGTGATCGACAATTTTGCCGATACCTATCTGGCAGGTTTCACCCCCATTCCCTGCGTGCGCTGTAATCAGAGCGTGAAGTTCAAGGATTTGTTGGAAACAGCCCGTGACCTTGGTGCGGATTGCTTGGTAACCGGTCATTATGTCGCCCGCGTTGCAGGGCCGGACGGGGCTGAAATGCACCGGGCGGTCGACCGTGCACGCGATCAATCCTATTTTCTGTTTGCCACGACGCGCGCGCAACTCGACTTCTTGCGGTTTCCCCTTGCCGACTTGCCCAAGCCCGCCGTGCGCGAGATCGCTGCCGCGCTGGATTTGCCGGTGGCTGTTAAGCCAGACAGCCAAGACATCTGCTTTGTACCCAATGGCAAATATGCCGATGTGGTCGCCAAGCTGCGCCCCGGCGCTGCTGAGCCGGGCCAAATCCTTCATCTGGACGGCCGCGTTCTGGGCGAGCATGCCGGTGTTATTCATTACACGGTGGGCCAGCGGCGCGGCCTGGGTGTAGCCACCGGAGAGCCCTTGTTCGTCATCCGGATCGATGCCACCCGCCGTGCCGTCATTGTTGGGCCCAAAGAGGCTTTGGCCGTGCGCGAAGTGGTGTTGAGCGATGTTAATTGGATCGGGGAACATGTTGATGGCGAAGATGCGCTGGACGGACGGGCCGTGTTGGCGCGCGTCCGTTCAACCCGCCCGCCGGTACCCGGTCGGCTCAAGATTGGGGCCGGGTGGTCGGTTGTCCTCGATGCGCCGGAAGAAGGCGTAGCGCCCGGCCAAGCCTGTGTGTTTTATGACCCCGCCCATGGCGGCCAGCGTGTTCTGGGCGGTGGCTGGATTGCGGCCACTGACCTCACCGACCCGCGATCTTCTTGAATCAGGTTTATCACTTCCATGCCCACATATCATCAGCCTAAGCCAATTAGCTTCGTGCCACCCATCTTGCGGCGCAAATTTGTCATGCCTGACAATAAGCGCGAACAGGGCACAATGATCGCCCTGGTGGGGCTGGCCGTTTGCTTGGTCACCGCCGGTCCAACCGTCAAGGATTTGGCCTATCTGCCCGGCAAGCGCGTGGTTGAGGCCCCCCGAGTGACCACCGCGCCCCATCGTGCCAATTTGGCGGGGCGCATGGTCGGGGTCTATTTGTTTAAGGATGAAACTGGCGTTGAGCTGATCGCCCGAGGCGACCGCGTCTACACCCAACGCAAGCTCGTACCGGCCAAAGCCAGCGTCGTTTGGAAAGCCGGGCGGGCGAACAAGGCGCGCGTTGTGTTCCAATATCAAGATTATCTGCTCGGCCTGCCAGTAGGGCTGGCCATTTTAAGTCTCGGCCTATGGATGCGCTTTGCTCGTCCCGCACGGGCACGTATTCCCGTGACCGTTACGCCAGAAGAGGCAAAAGGGTCGTGAATTATCGCCACGCTTTTCACGCTGGCAATTTTGCCGATGTTTGGAAACATCTCAGCCTGGTGTTGAGCCTTGATTATCTGGCTCTGAAAGAGGCACCCTTCCGCGTGCTCGACGTGTTTGCCGGCATTGGTTGTTATGATTTGTCCGGTGAAGAAGCCCAACGCAGCCCCGAATGGGTTGATGGGATTGGCCGTCTATGGGCGTGTGAAACCGCCCCACCGGCCCCGGTGGCGCGTTATCTGGAGCTTGTGGGCCTTGCTGGTGAGGGGCCGCAAACCTATCCCGGATCACCGGCTTTGATTGCCCAGCTTTTGCGCTCTCAGGACAAGGCCTTGTTCTGTGAGCTCCACCCCAGTGACCATGAGACGCTGGCAGCTCGATTTGCCAAGGATCGCCAAATCAAGGTGGAACGCCGGGACGGCTGGCAGGCGGTTCGTGCCCATTTGCCCCCGGTTGAGCGGCGGGGTTTGGTCTTGATCGATCCGCCGTTTGAGCAACCCAATGAATTTGATCGCTTGATCCAGGCGCTGGAAGATGGCCTCACACGCTGGGCGACCGGGACCTTTATCCTGTGGCATGCTGACAAGGATTCCCATGTCACAGCCGGTTATCGGCAGGCTTTGGCGCGGACCGGGGCCCGCCTTCTGGCGGCGGATTTGCAGGTTTGTCACCCCCATGAAGGTCAAGGTTTGGTCAGTGCAGGGGTCACAATTGCCAACCCGCCATTTGGCTTGGAAGCGGCTTTGGAGGCCTCAGGGGCCTATTTGGCGCCACTTTTTTCCCGTGGAAACGGTGCAAAGGCTGAAATCGCCCGCATTTCTGGCCGCTGGTGAGGTTGCTTATCGCCGCACACTCGCGCATAAGGCGATTGCAGGTTCGTTTTTAACAAACTGAAACGTCTGCCTTGACCCGGCTTCCGGTCTCCACGCCTTTCCCACAGATCGTGCGCGTGACCCGACAGAACGGATGGGGGAAGGCGTCGTCAGTCGAGATGGCCCTGTGGCGGCGCAACCCTGCTCCGTCGGTTCCCGGGGAATTACATGCGTTTCGACGACGACGACGAAGATACAAGACCAGGCGATAAGAAGAAGAAGCCACGTGAACGTGCACGTGGCATGGAAGACCCTTCATTCGACGCACCACCAGCATTCAGCGACCGCCCCCCACGCCGTGACTTCGGCGGTGGTGGTTTTGGCGGCGGCTTTAACGACCGGCCTAATCGCTCTTATGGCGACCGTCCACAAGGCGGTGGCTTTGGCGACAGACCACCGCGCCAGTATGGCGACCGCCCACAAGGTGGTTTTGGCGACCGCCCACCCAGACAATATGGCGACCGTCCGCAGGGTGGTGGCTTTGGTGACCGCCCCCCTCGCCAATATGGCGACCGCCCGCAAGGTGGCGGCTTTGGCGACCGTCCACCCCGCCAATATGGCGACCGCCCACAAGGTGGCGGTTTCGGCGACCGTCCGCCACGTCGTGACTTTGGTGGTGGCGGCGGCGGTGGCGGTTTTGGTGACCGCCCGCCCCGTCAATATGGCGACCGCCCACAAGGTGGTGGCTTTGGTGACCGGCCACCCCGGCGTGACTTCGGTGGTGGTGGCGACCGCGCCCCGCGGGAGCCTTTGGAAAATCACGAGGGAACGGTAAAGTTCTTTAATGCTGAGCGTGGCTTCGGCTTCATCACGCCCGATGGCGGTGGTGCGGATGTGTTTGTGCACATTTCAGCCGTTCAACGCTCGGGCTTTGAAGTGCTTGAGCCCGATCAGCGTTTGGCTTTCCAGACCTTGCCCGACCGGTTTGGCAAGGGTCCCAAGGCAATCAATCTGTCGCTCTTGGACGGTCCAGCGCCTGCCGCAGCGCCAGCGCGCGCGTTTGGCGATGGCTCTGAAACCGATGGCGATGATCAGCCCGATCTCGGCGACTATAATCCAGAATAAGTGGATCAGGCTGCCAGACCTTGTCTAGCGGCCTGATTTGCCCTCACTAACCCGATAGCGCCGCCCTTGGATTTTGATCTGGGGCGGCGTTTTTGTGCGCTCAAAGGCGCGCCACGCGGGCTCAAGCTCGCGCCAGAAATTGGCCTTGGGTCCCTCTCCAATCTGCAGCATGCGAAATCCGGTCATTTGGAATGGGAAAATATGGAAGGGCACTTGGGTCTGACCATTGACCATGGCGTAATAGGTGATGGTGAACACCTCTTCCATGTCCTGATCGGTCAGGCCATAATGCCGACCAGACGCACAGCCTGCTTGCAAAAGGCTGGGTGAGCCGCGCCAGCCGCGCGCACGGTCATAGGCGTTGGGCCAGCCCAAATTCATGCCCAGATAGCTGACACCTTGCGGGCGCATTTGGGCGGGGGTGATTTGATAAAAGCCTTCGGGCTGGCCAGAGTTGGCATTTTGGCGCGGACCGAGCGCGCCATCCTTGCTGCAAATCTTGAAATTGCGCAGCCGCACATAAAGGCCTGAGCCTGAGCGCACCCAAACCTCCAGCCGATCCTGATCGCGGATCAAGCGGAAATAAACACGCGCACCCAGCTTCAGACCCTGGTCGGCATAGGCAAAGGCCAGACGTTGGCGGGTCCGTTCAATGGCTTCAGCACCGGTTGAACTCACCGCGACCCGCACACGGGGTCCAGCTTTGGGCTCGCTCTGGGCCCAAGCCAGTTGACCCGCCAGCACCCAAAAAACCAGGCACATGGCCATAAGTCCACGCCACCATGATCCTGCCACCGGCATGGGAAGCGCGAGCGCGATGGCAGCTTCTTTCTGCGTGGCTATCCCCATCCCTGGTGGCCTTGTTGACATGGCATGGCGTCATGCCGGTTGATATGATCACAGCGAGGGCCAGCACCCGAAATCAGGGCGTGCCCTGACCACAGCCTATAGGCTGGCGACGGTTAAGGCGATATAAAGCCTAAATGACTGTTTCTGCCAATCTCATAACCGATGTCCCGGGCCTTTTGGTCGGCCAAGCAGAAGATCGCGACGCCCTGACCGGGGTGACGGTCATCTATCCTGAAACAGCCGCCGTTTGTGCGGTGGATGTGCGCGGAGGTGGGCCTGGAACGCGCGAGAGCGACGCCCTGGCACCTGAAAATCTGGTTGAGGCAATTGACGCACTCGTGCTGTCTGGCGGGTCGGTCTATGGCCTTGCGGCTGCCGACGGTGTGGCAAGCGCTTTGGGCGCACGCGGGCGCGGCTTTGGCTTGATCGATTTGCCCGGTGTTCCGAAATCTCCTGTCGTGCCTGCCGCCATTCTTTATGACCTTGCCAATGGCGGCAATAAAGGCTGGGGCGAGACCCCGCCCTATCGCGCCCTCGGCATGCAAGCCCTTCAGCGCCTTGACCACAGCTTCACATTGGGGGCCGCAGGGGCAGGGATTGGCGCGCGCGCCGGACAGCTGCGAGGCGGCTTGGGTTCTGCCAGCCATACGACGTCTGAGGGCTGGCATGTGGGCGCCATTGTCGCGGTCAATTGTTTTGGCAGTGTGGTGATGCCCGGCAGCGATGCATTTTGGGCCTGGAGCTTGGAACAAGGTGATGAGGCAGGTGGCGTGCGCCCAGACCCGTCTGTGCGCGTGATGGGTGAGGATTGGGGCCTTGCCAAAGCCAATCCTGCCGCCATGGGCCGGGCCAACACCACAATCGCCTGTGTGGCCACCGATGTGGCACTGACCCCGTCTGAGGCCAAGCGTGTGGCCCAGATGGCCAGTGCCGGACTGGCGCGGGCGATCCGGCCGGTCTTTGCCCCTTTTGATGGTGATGTGGTGTTTGCGATGTCCACGGCCCGGCAGCGGCTTGGCGAACCCAAGGCATTCAATCTCGCCCGGATTGGGGCGCTGGCAGCCGATTGTCTTGCCCGGGCTGTCATGCGTGGGGTTCATGCAGCCAAAGACGCTTGATCTTCGCCGCTGCGACGTCTAGGAACGCCGCCTCAGCGCACCCGTAGCTCAGCTGGATAGAGCATCAGACTACGAATCTGAGGGTCGGGCGTTCGAATCGCTCCGGGTGCGCCATTAAATCAATCAGTTAGCGAGATCCAAGGCAAACCCCACTGGGGTCTGCTACCCATGTGCTATCTGATGCCAAAACCTCACGGAATGATCTGGAGCGACTTGTTTCTGCAGTGGTAGCAGCAGCAACCACCAGATTAGCATTAGCAAACCGGCCATTCGGCGGTTTCTGGGTGCTTCCAACCGAGTGTGATCGGCGCGATTCGTTTCGATGGCTGTGCAATGTGCGCTCGCTAATAACGCAAACTGCACTTTCCTTTAATAACGGCTCCCGCAATTAACGCGTGTGTGAATAGTCCAACTTCTTCATCATCTGACGTCAGCCCTTAAGCCAGCGCTAAGCACCGGGGCTCAGGCAAGCGCCTAAATTATCCGTGCACTAACCAAGCCGCGCACTAAGAGCAGCTTGCGCGCAAAATTGTGCATAAGTGTGGGACTTGTCTCGACTCTTAAATTCATGTGGGCCAACATTGCAACGCAAGGTAAGGACTCATCTGATGAACCAGACGAACAACCCCAACTTGCGCGGGTATGCCTTTTGCGTAAAACGGGCGCTGTCCGTCGTCAGGGACGTTAAAAACTGACGCACCCAAGGCTGCCGCCGAGCTTACAAAAAAGGGAGTTCACATACTCTCCGTCACTTGCGGTCTAGAACGCGAAATGATGGCCCTTTGATCCTGCCAACGGAGGGATATCCGTTACGCAGGGCGCTTTCCGCAAAGCCTTTGGGCAAGCGGCCGGCCGCTGTCCTAGGAACGCTCTTATGAGACCTAAGACAAGCACGGTAACGGTTGACGTAAAGATTGATATAGCAGCTATCGTACGATGGATTTGCTTATTCATCGCCTACGTTCTTACGTGAACGATCAGAGGGAGTTTCAACTCCCTCTGGTTTACATTTGTTCATCTGGTTTGTGTGGCATTGCGGAAAGCAACATTAGAACTTCATCTCCTTTGATCGGTGTTTTTCAAAATGAACCCCAATGCAATTGAGCAGGCAAAAGCAAGACTCCAGAAAGCCGAGAAAGCCTTGGCCGAACTTAGAGCTGCCGAGTACTTTGACGATGCCGAAAGTGCATGGTCCGATTTTCTTTTGGCCGCATCCGGCATATACTCCAAGCTCGAGCAGGGTGCGAAGGGCTACCCCAAGAGTGAGCCTTGGTTCGGCAAAGAGAAAAATCTACGCAAAACTGATCCGCTACTTCGATATATCCATTTTGCTAGAAACGCGGATGAACACGGCATCGAGCGTGTGACCGAACAGTCGCTTGATAACCTCCACTTGAAATTCAACGAGCGACAGCATGTGAAGGTGCAAGCCTTTTATGAGAACACTCATGAACCGAAAGGCGACCCATTAGATGCCGTGGTGGCTGGGCCTACCCTTAAAGTGGTCAGAATCTATGACCGCCGATTTGGGGACTTTGCAGATCCTCCCGAAACACATTTAGGGGCTCCAGTAAGTTTTGGACACAGCTTCCCTGATGAGGTCGCGGAAGTCGCAATCAGATATCTGCGATCTATGATCGAGAGCGCCGAGAAATTGCCGAACTCCTAACTCAACACACCATCTAGTGGACAAGTAGGGCTGGGGCTTAGGACACTTAGGGATCCTTTAGAGACCGCAAACCCGTGTGAATACTCCCGAATATTCCAGCCCTTGATTGCTCCCAGTACATCGATGAAGTCAGCGTTTAGCTTGCTAGCTTTAATATACAGCAGCGCCCTCATGGCAAACTGATCCAGCGCGGCCTGTATGTGCTGAGTTTCAGTCCCCCTGACTCTCGCGCTCACGGCCGGCTTCGACCTTCGACGCGCCACAGCATTCCACTTAAGGCCATCGGCACCTCACAGGTGCTGCTATCGCCGCCTGCGTGTCTCCAGGCCTGCTTCTCGGTCCAGCTTGGCTTTGATCTCGGTTGGCAAAGCGCGCCAGTCACAGTCGACCAGGGCGGCAAACATCGCATGCAGGGCGGTGCGGTTGATATGGCGGCCTTGGGTAATGCGCAGGCGGTGAAACGCCTCTACCGCCCCGACAGCTTGCAGGTCCGCGCGGGTCAGTATGCCAATATCGGCAAGCTGGGCCGCCATTACGGGGCCCAGATTACGCATGGAGAGGATGGAATTATCGGGCATCTGATGGTCTTTGGATGCTGCTTCTTGGATGATCATACCTGTCAAATCTGGCTCTCCGGCCTTACATCCGCTCAAGCCGCAGCCGGTCGCAAAACACACCCATGCACACTTTCAATTCCAGAAGTCCGGGATTGTGAACCTTCAGGGTTGCCGGCAGGAAGCGGTTTTCCTCAAGCCGATATTCGCCAGCATATTGCCCGGGTTTGGTCAGGCGGATGTTGCGCAGGACAACCTTGCCCTTCACGCTTTCCTCGCCGGGTTCGAGCACTTCGCTGATCACGGTTGCACACATGAGGCGGCTATCATGGGCACAGGCTGCAACGCGCGCGACGGCAACCCCGCCATCAACGCGCCAATCACCGGGCAGGCTGAAGGATTGTGCCGCGGCGGGTGAGGCGGGGGCAGCTTCAAGTGCGGGTGCCGCGACCTGAAACAGACCAATTGCCAGGGCAGCCATCAGCGCGCGGGTTGCCAAAGGCGCGGATTTGGCTGGTAAAAGTCTCACTTCTGGGCGACGGATCGGGTCTGCTGCTTGGGCCGTTTTGTTGTTGGTATTTGCCGGTCGGGCCGGGTTGAGCGCGACGAGGGAAAAGAAGCTGAACATAACGTGGCTCCTGGCTGGGTGCGCGATCGAGACCTGTTGGTCGCGGTGCGCATCTGGAGAAATGGACAAGACCGTGAGGTCCTTGGTGGCGACGACAGACACCGGGGAGGAGACTGCCTTGAAACGGGAAATGCCAGACTTTTGTGGAGGGAAAATGGAGATGGCATGGAGGTGTTGCTAAGCCACATGCCTGTCGGCACTTGACGTGATTTATGATACGTCTACAGATGAATTATTCAATCTTTACGCGGCGTCAAGATGCGCTGTCGCCTCTAGCCCGGACACACCAGAGGCAGGCGAAGTTCGAAAGCAGCGCCACCCCCGCTGCGTTGGCTTGCGGAAATGGTTCCGCCATGGGCGCGCGCAATGGCGTCAACGACGGCCAGACCGATCCCACTGCCACCAAGTTCGCGCGCGCGCGACGGATCTTCGCGCCAAAACATCCTAAAGATATTTTCCACCGCCAGATCGCTTAAGCCCGGCCCACGATCCATCACCCGGATCACGGCCCAAGACCCAACCATGCCGCAGTCAATCTCCACAATACCGCCGCTCTTGGCATAACGGCAGGCATTGCTGATCAGCGACAGCCCCGCTTGGCGCAGTCGGATCGGGTCTGCTTGGACGAGCACGGGTTGCAAGGTCAGCTCAAGGCGCATGCCAGCAGCTTCAATATCCGGGTTCAAGAATTGGCTGAGATCGGCCAAAAGCTGATCTAGGTGCACAGGTGCTTTTTGAAGGGCCAATTCGCCAACTTCGGCCATGCTGATGGTCTGTAGGTCATCGACCAAGCGGCTTAGACTTTCCACTTGCTTGATCAGGCCGCTGACTTCGCTCGGTGAGGCCTCGAAAACACCATCCAACATGCCTTGAAGCCGCCCCCGCAGGATGGTCAGAGGCGTGCGCAATTCATGGGCAATGGCAGCCGCACCCTCAACCAGTTCCCGGTCATATCGCTCAAGCGCAGTGGCCATGGTGTTGAAGTCGACCACAAGTTTGGAAGCTTCGTGTGATCCTGTCGCTTTGGGGATCGCACGGGCCGACAAATCGCCTCGGGCAATCTTTCGAATGGCTCCAGCAACCACTTCCATCGGCTCAGCAATGCGGTTGGCCAGTGTGATGGCACCAATCGCACCCACGATGCACGCAACAATGGTCAAGCCCAATAGGACCAGATTCTGCTCGTCCTCAAGACTAGAGCCCAAGTCGCTATCGGCCTGTAACAGTGCTTTGATTTCTTCCTGCGTCGGTGCCCTTTGCTGTTCGAGCTTGGTCAGAGCAGTTTGTGCGGCGCTTGGCAGTGCTTCGATTGCCCGTTTGGTCTGAAACTCACCAAAGAGGGTCAGGCCCACATAGCCAAAGATGATGGCAAGCAGGACGCAGCCGGCCATCGCAAGGGCCAATTGTGCGCGCAGACTGAGTTTGGACAGAAATGTCATATGCTCCTCAAGGCGCCATGAGGCGATAGCCTATGCCGCGCACCCCTTCGAGATAGCCTTTGGCCCCGGCAAGTTCGAGTTTGCGACGCGCCTTGCTAATATGGCTGTCGACGGTTCTTTCCAATGCGTCGCCATCGGTTGGCAGACAAGCGTCGAGCAATTCGGCTCGAGAAAACACTTTTTGGGGTACCCGCGCGAGATGGGCAATGAGGCGAAACTCAGTCAGTGTGAGATCCGGGCGCTGGGGCGGGCTGTCTTCATGGACAATGGCCACGGCATGGGTTTCCAAATTGACCTCAATCACCCCCGCCCGCAGCACTTTGCTGCGCGAACTTGCGGCCTGGGCGCGGCGCAAGATGGCCTTAGCGCGCGCAACAACTTCCAGCGGGTTGAATGGCTTGACGACATAATCATCGGCCCCAAAACGCAAAGCCCCAAGTTTTTCAGCATCCTCGCCCAAAGCTGTGGCCATCAAAACCGGCGTATCAGCAATCTGACGGATCGCTTGGAGCACGTCATAGCCGTTCTTTTTGGGTAGGTTGACGTCCAACACCACCAGATCCGGGTTCAGCATCCGATGATGGGTAACGGCTGTCTCGCCATCGGCTGCCCGCACTGTGCGGCAGCCTTCCCGACGAAAATAGGCTTCAAGAATTTCGGCAATGGCGGCTTCATCCTCGACAATCAGGATTAGCGCATTTTCCATTTGCTCCCCCATCATCTGTAGGATTGTGGTTGAAGGCTGTTTGCCGGAAGCGTTCCGTTAACGCAGAAATGTGGAGATTGGATGGAGAGAGCGACCAGGGGCTGCCACTTTCTTTGCCAATCTCCACATTAGGCTCATACCATTTATCGCAAGAATGGTGTGAGATCAGGCCATAGGCCGGATTAGAACTTATAGGCCACGCCCACGGTCAGGCGGCTTGAGCCTGGCTTGTAGGACACAGTCGGTGCACCAGTCGTGGTGAAAGTCTTGCGGTCATAGGTGGTCTTTTCATATTCGACCCGACCGATCAGATTATCGCCAAAGGCTTGTGCCACACCGATCCCGAACACTTTGCCATCGCTATTGGATTTGCGGGTGACATTGTTCGGCAAAAGGAATTTCGAGCGCGATTGGGTGATCCCAGCGCTGACATAGACCAAAGTGTCTTCGCCAACGCCAAAGCCTGCAATACCCTTGCCGGCGATTTCATATTGGGCGCGTTCGCGCACCGACACACCGGCCAAGGTAACCGCTTTGCTTTGTGTAGTCGGACGGTTCACACTCACCTCACCACCCAAATATACCCCATTGTCAAACTGATAGCCGTAGCCACCAAACAGGCCGAGGTCGGCTGAAGTCTTTTTGTTGGTGCGGCTGGCGGCTGCCCCGGTAACAGGCGTCACGGTGGACTTGGAATCACTGCGCACTGCGCCAGCTTCTGCCCCGGCATAAAAGCCGGTGAACGTGCCTTCTGCATAGGCAGGCGCGCTCAACAGGCCTGCAGCCATCAGGGTAGAAATCAGAAGAGTTTGCTTCAACATGGTCGTTTCTCTTTTCTTTTCACCGTCCGGCGGCAGGGTCGATGGGCCCTGCAGGAGCGCCGGAAGGACAGGGTCCGGTCGGTTGATGACGTCAGGATAGCCAGTTGGATGGAGGTAATGTGGAGAGTTTTTGGAGGCAGGGTTGAGAACTGTGATCACTTGAAGGTGATCATCGACCGCGCCATCTTGGAATCGCTTCGGCTTGAGGTATGCCGATCGGCATGTTACAGAAGATGTCTAGGATAAGATTCAAGCTGTGATTGTGATAAGACGACAGCTTGATCAGCCTAACAGATTTGGTCTCGTCAGGTTTTTTGAATTCTAGTCATGTGAAAGGCCCAGTTCATGCAACAAGCCTCGTCCTATTCCGCGCTTTATCGCTTCAACGCGCGAGAGTTTCTGGGCTATGATCCTGTTGACGGCGAAGTCTGGCGTTATCCTATTTTGAAAAGAATGTGGCACAAGTCGGCAGATCTTTTGCGCCATCATCTGCCTATGCTGCTGATTACATGTTGCATGATTGCCTGTGCGTCGGTTTTTGTTGGGTTCGTGGTGGAACAGTTTTCTCCCGGTATTCTCAAGGCCGAGGGTCTGTTTGCCGGGATGATCAAATTCTTAGCGATCATGGCCTATGTGAGCTTTCAGGCGATTGTGAGCCTTTATTGTGCAGTCATCATCCTAAGCCGTTACCTGCCCGGTTTGTTGGCACCAGGCGAGAGCGCCATGGACCGGGTAAAGCAACAGGCTGGTAAAGCGGTGCTGCTCTCGTTTGTGGTTGCAGTTGGCATATCAATCGGCCTCGCCTTGCTCATATTGCCAGGCATATTCTTCATGCTCGGCACATTTCTGGCTCTCCCGCTCTTGGTTGCCAATCGATCCAATGTCGCGGAGGCAATCGAGCAAAGTTGGAACATGATGGAGGGGCGGCGGCTGACCATTTTGGCCCTCTTGGCAGTGATATATGGATGCACCTATGTTTCTGGTCACGTCATTGAGGCTATTCCCCCTTTCCTTGACAGCAATTTTGGTCAGGGAGTAACCGCGGCAATTGCCTCGATCTCTTGGGAAATTGGCCAACTTCTGTGCCTTCAACTCCTGACGTTATCGCTCTTTCTCTGCCAGCGGGCACCCAATACAGCGGGTTCATCCAACTGAGGTGGGACCAAAGGCCTCCTCTGGGCACCCCACAACAGTTTGATCAAGGGGCGGACGTCTCGCACTAGGAATTCCTTAAGCGGTATGTGCGACAGCCTATCAGGTATGTTGTGAGGAATTTTTATGTCTGCGCCTGTCCCCCACAATGAGGCATTACGCCTAGCGGAACTGCACGATCTTGCCATTCTCGACACATTACCAGACCCGTCTCTGGATGGGATTGTCGGTTTGGCCGCCAGTATTCTTAATGTGCCGATTGCGCTGATCTCCTTAGTGGATGCTGAACGGCAATGGTTTAAGGCCAAGATTGGACTTGATGCCTGTGAGACAGATCGGGAAAGCGCCTTTTGCGCTCATGCTATTCTCGATGATTCGCCGTTGCTGGTGGAAAATGCCCTCGAGGACCCGCGATTTGCCAACAATCCGCTTGTGCTCGGTGATCTGGGGATACGGGCCTATTTTGGCTTTCCGTTGATTGTCAGCGCGGGCCTGCGTTTGGGGACCCTATGCGCGATCGATCAGGTGCCACGCACAATTACTCCGGCACAGATTGAGCAGATGCAGGCGCTTGCCAAAATTGTGGTGCGCCAGATGGAAAACACCCGCTCTACCCGGGATGCACTGGCATTGGCGGAGGCCAATGAAGTCTTGAACCGCGAGGCCGATCATGCGCGCGTCATTCTTGAAACCATGTCAGAAGGTGTCTTGATCAAGAATCGCCAGGGCCAAATTGTGGAGGCAAATCCCAGTGCCTGTCGAATTCTGGGGCTCAGCCGCGAAACTTTGCTTCAAACCACGCTCAATGATCCAGTTTGGCGTCGCTTGCGCGAGGACGGTACGGCTTTTCTGCCGCATGAGATTCCTGCCGCCGAGGTCATGCGGACCGGGGTGCCGGTCAGCAATGTCGTTGTCGGCCTGCCCCAAAATGATGGCAGCTGCCGCTGGTTACATCTGTCCGCCAGCCCGTTGTTTGAGCCATTCGACAATCGGCCTGCCTATGTTGTGTCGACCTTTTCCGACATCACACATCTGAAAGCCCAGCAGGAACATCTCAAGGAATTGTCGGTCAAGGCCAATGAGGCCAATGATGCCAAGACTCAGTTTTTGGCCAATATGAGCCATGAATTGCGGACCCCGCTCAATGGTGTGGTGGGGGTAGCCTCAGCACTGGCCAATACGGCTCTCGACGCGCGTCAAAAGCGGATGGTGGAGTTGATCCGCTCCTCGGGCAAGGATTTGGAGCGTCAGCTCTCCGACATTCTGGATCTGACCAAGGTCGAAGTCGGCGAATTGCAATTGGAATCGGTCAATCTCGATATCGGCCAATTGGTGCAGGAAGTCTCCGGCCTGATGTCTGAGGCTTGTGCGCAAAAGCAACTCGACTTGCGATTCCACAATGCTCTGCCACCGCAACGAACTTTTGTGGGCGATCCAGGTCGTATCCGTCAGATTGTGACAAATCTGGTCTCCAATGCGGTCAAGTTCACTGCGCAAGGTTATGTGCAGATCAATGTCTTGCCCGCGACGGCCGGTGCGGGCGTGGTCATTGAGGTTAAGGACACTGGAATTGGCTTTGATGAAACCCAAGCCTCTCGCCTGTTTGAGCGGTTCTCGCAGGCCGATAATTCCATTACGCGCCGATTTGGCGGTACGGGTCTCGGGCTGGCCATCTCAAAATCGCTCGCCGAACTGATGGGGGGCACGATTACGGCGCAATCGACGCCCAAAACTGGCTCCACCTTTACCCTTAGCCTGCCTCTGGCCTCGGCCAGTTTGATCCAAACCGATCCGCACTGTGATGACTTGGCTGAAATTTGCCAGGGCATCCCACGGGACTTGCGCATTCTGCTTGTTGAAGATCAGGTGCTGAACCAACAGGTGTTTGGCTTTATGATGGAGCCGTTTGGGGCAGAATTCTTTACAGCCCTGCATGGGGTTGAGGGGATTGAGGCTTTTGAGACAGCCAAGTTTGATGTGATTTTCATGGATATGCAGATGCCTGTCAAAGATGGACTGGCAACCACGCGTGAAATCCGCGCACTTGAGACGGCCCGGAAGGCTATCCGGACACCCATTATCATGCTGACAGCCAATGCCGGGGAAAATCACCGCCGCGAAGCATTGGCCGCCGGGGCAGATATGCATCTGGTCAAGCCTGTATCTCAGGCCGCCATAGGCGATGCCCTGCGGGCCGCTTTGGCGATTGCACCCAGAGACGCGCACAAACGCACATCGCGCTGAGCTTATGCGGCGAGGCTTAACCTTCTAGGGCTGAATTGGGCCCGCTGTGCAGTGGGCCAGCCTTGATTGGGTGCTTACCAGGTCACCATGGTGGCGCGCTTTGGCGCAAGGCCGCTTTCAAACTCGCGCAGAATATCGAGGAATTCCAACACTTCCACCGTCTTTTCCTTATCCTTGTTGAACCGGAACGCCCAGAATGACGAGATGTGGGAAATAATCCCCATCGAGTGTCCCAGTTCAATGAACAGGGCAGGCGCGTCCAGCAGGAACTTGCGGAAAGCGGCAGTATTGCCGCGCTCAACCAGATCGCGGAAAGCATCATCATAAAGCTGCAACACCGACTGGCATCGCTTGGCGCTGTCGCGAATATTGGTTCGGATCGACTTTTTCAGATCGTCGATTTCTTCGCGTACATTCTTGTCCACCCGGCCTTTGATCTTCACCTGGTCCATTTCAGTGGCAATCCGCGAGAGCTTGTGAAACGTCTCAGAGAATTGCCATTTGTAATAGATGAAGCCCTTCCAGCTAAAAATGCCCTGTGCAAAGCGCTCACCCTCAAGCCCGAGGGTGGCACGAAGCGGCTCCAGCCGGGAATCGGCATTGGTCGACAACAGCGCATCGGCAAGCTTTTTCACCAGCTCTGGGTCAATCGAGCCATTCTTCTGGCCGAACGCCATTTGGATCAGAGGTGACATTTCGCTGGAGGTGAAGCTTTGCATCCGATTGCTGTCAGCAGGTGAAATGGCGAAATAGCAATCAGCTGGAAAATGTTGGTGACGACGCAATTGCTCGCGTACCAGAAACGGATCGAGCGAGGGCAGCTCGTTGAGCATTTCAAGAATTTCCAGATCCTTCTGGATTTCATATTCTGTGGCGCCCAGCACTTCCATCAATGTGCCTTTCCACCCGGTCTGATTGACCAGAATGGAGCGACCGCCAGCCTTGAGGTCTTCGCGATCAAGCGGGAACATGATCTTGGTGGCAACTGCGGTGCCGTCGTTCAACAAATATGTTTCATCACTGCGCAAACGATGCTTGATGATAATGGCTCGATTGAGCATTGCGTCAAAAAAGAACGGTGAATTGACCCGTGCAGGGTCATCGGCAAATTCCGAGGAGACCAAATGCAAGTTAAGCACACGGCTGGTCGACGCGGTGGTTGTTAAGGCTGCAAGACTTCGAACGCCACTCATGGCTATAAACTCCACAACAATGATTGGCGCACAAGGCTGTAATTCCACCTTGCATTTGTCTCCTTACTCTCGGTCCAATTGAAAATTCGTAAACCTTGATTAGAAAATGACCTAAATTTCCGCCCAAACCTGCAATTACTGAAAAGTCAGGCAGGCTCGCGTGGGGCAAGTCCAAGGTCGAAATCGCGCAGAATCTCTAAGAATTCATCCACATTGCTGACTTCAGATTGTGTCTGTTTAAACCGGAAGCGCCAGAACGAGACGATGTGCGACATCATGCCCATGGCATAGCCCAATTCGATGAACAGGGCGGGGGCTTCCAGCAAGAATTTGCGGAAATCGGCGGCATTGCCCTTTTCGGTCAGCCCCGCCAATCCTTCATCATACAAGGCAAGAATGTCGGCAGCGCGTTTGACAGTTTCTTGGATTCGCGAGCGGATTGAATTGCGCGTTGAGGCGATGGCATAACCATCCAATGAATCCATCCGACCGCGAACCCGCATGCCTTGCATATGTGTGACAACGCGTTGGAGTTCAGGCTTGGTTTCAGCAAATTGCCACTTGTAATACAAAAATCCTTTCCAGCTGAAGATTCCCCGCTGAAATGCCTCGCCTTCAAGGCCAAGTGTTTCTTGGAGCGGAGCCAGTCTGTGATCGGCATTGGTGGCCAAAATGGCGTTCGACATGCGCTTGATCAGTTCTGTATTGGTGTCCCCGCCCGTGGAAAAAGCCAGCATCACCAGACTGCGCAATTCGCGGTAAACGAATTTTTCCAGCCGCGCGGTATCGCTTGGCGTGATCGCAAAATAATTGTCCGATGGATCGAAATTGTGCCGACGCAACTGCTCGCGCACCAGGAAGGGGTCCAAGGATGGTAATTCGTTCAGAAGCTCAAGAATGGTCAAGTCATTGTCGAGTTCGATTGGGTCTTTGCCCAGAAAATCGCACAATGCATTGAGGTAACCGATCTGATTGACGAAGATGGAACGTCCGCCCAGTCGCAGGTCTTCGCCATCAATCGGGAAGATGATCTTGGTGGCGATGGGGACATTCTCGTTGAAAAAATCAATCTCTTCCGGGCGCGGGCGATGTTTGGTGATGATGGCGCAATTGAGCAACCGATCAGAGAAAAATGGCGTCTGAGCGTCATATTTGTTGCCCGAGCCAGATGCAGCAACCGCATTGAGATTGAGAACACGGCTGGTCGACGCAGTCTTGGCCAAAGCAGCGAGACTGCGGATACCGTTCGTATTGACCCGGATGGCGTGGCCTGTGTGCATATTCATAGAGAAAATATTCCCTATGAGTAATTTCAGATACGCAAAATTACCCGTCATTGTTTGTGATTATTATGGGATACTTACGCGTACTTGATAAAATATACAGCTTGTTTATATTACGCCAAGAGCCTTAAGACTTTGTGTATTCTGGCCGCCGACGATGATGTGATCAATCACCGTTACTCGAAGCGGGTTTAGGGCACTAATGATCTCGCGCGTCATGGCAATATCGGCTCCCGAGGGTGTTGGGTCACCTGAGGGGTGATTATGGGAGAGAATGACCGAGCTGGCGGCAAGTTCGAGGGCACGTCTGGCAATCTCGCGCGGATAGACTGGGGCATGATCAACCGTGCCTTCCCCCATTTTTTCATCCACAATCAGGCGATGCTTTTTGTCCAGAAACAGCACGCGAAACTCTTCCCGCTTGGCTCCGGCCAGGTTGAGCTTGAGATAGGCCAAGACACTCGACCAAGAGCCCAAGATGGGTCTGGTGCTTATCTCAGTCTGGGTGCCGCGCACGTGCAGCGCATGGATAGACTTCAGATGAATGGCGGCAACTTGGCCCACGCCATCGACTTGCATCAGATCATGGAGTGGTGCGTGGAGCACTTCATTAATGCCACCAAAGCGGACCAGAAGATTCCGCGCGAGCAATTTGGTGTCTTGCCGTTTGATCACACCGAAGAGCCATAGCTCCAGTAATTCGTGATCAGCCAGCGATTCCGCACCTGCACGCACAAACCGGTCGCGCAGCCTCTCGCGATGGCCTGCCAGATGGGCGTTCGACTTATCCAGTGCCGCCATATAACCTCAATTTGGATCAGACAGAGTGTGAGGTGTGTCCAAGCCAAGAGGGGAGAGGGTGAAAATCTCGCAACCGTCCTCAGTCACACCGATGGAGTGTTCAAACTGCGCGGATAAGGAACGGTCGCGCGTAACAGCGGTCCAGCCATCAGGCAGGATGGATACCGCATGCTTGCCCAGGTTCACCATCGGCTCGATGGTGAAAAACATGCCCGGACGAAGTTCGGGGCCCTGACCGGGCTTGCCGAAATGAACCACATTGGGGTTATCGTGAAACACGCGCCCCAAGCCATGGCCACAGAAATCCCGCACAACTGAACAGCGTTGGGATTCCACAAAACTCTGAATCGCATGGCCAATATCGCCGAGAGTCGCGCCGGGTTTGACCGCTGCAATGCCACGCTGCAGGCTTTCCCAGGTGACATCCATCAAGCGGCGTGCTTTGCGCGAGACATCACCCACACCATACATGCGCGAGTGATCGCCATGCCAACCATCGACAATCACCGTCACATCAATATTGGCGATATCGCCTGACCGAAACGCCCGAGGCCCCGGAATACCGTGGCAGACCACATGGTTCAACGAGATACAGGTGGTGTGCTGATAGCCGCGATAGCCCATGCAGGCCGGGATCCAGCCATGATCGAGCACAAAATCACGTGCCAGCGTGTCAATCCGCTCAGCCGTCACACCTTCCTTGACCTCGCCCACCAGCATGTCGAGGACTTGGGCTGCTGCTTTGCCGGCCGCGCGCATGCCAGCAAAGGCCTCTGGCCCATGCAGTTTAATGGCCTGATCATTGCGGCTGTCAGGTGCGGTGTCGGCGTCGATGTACATAAGCTTCCTATAGCCCTGAAATCAGGCTTTGGGCAGGGGGGCAGATGAAGTTTGGCTGGCCGCATCATCATCCTGCCGCGCCACGGTCGCCGTAACGGCCATGTCCATGGTGACATTGCCCAAGGTTCGGAAGATGTCGGGGAAGGTTTCCACCGCGATCAGAAGGGCCAAGGGCTCTACCGGGACGCCTAGGGCAAGGCAGATGGGGGCGATCGAACTGATGAAGCTGATAGAGCCTGGCAAGCTGACCGCGCCCAATGTGGTGGTGGCGGCGGCTGCAATCCCCAAGGCAAGTTGGGCGGGCCCCAGCTCAACGCCAAACCAATTGGCAATATAAAGCGCCACGCCAAGGTTCATGGCAGGTCCTGTGGCCCGGAAGATGGCAACAGCAATCGGCAGGATCACATCCGCCTTTGCCGCTGGCACGCCGAGGGCTTGTACCCCTTTGAGCATGGCGGGGAGTGATGCCAGCGAGGATTGAGTGGAAATTGCCACAGCTTGGGCGGGGATGGCGGCCTTGAAAAATTCGCCCAAGCCGCGGCGCGCCCCAAACAGCGCCAAACCGAAAGAGGCCAGCCACACGATAACGCCAAGGCTGGACAAGACGATGACATAATGGGCCAAGGCACCAAAGGCTTCGGCCCCCGCTTTAGCCCCCACGACAAAGGCCAGCGCAAACACCCCAATCGGGGCCAAAGCCAGCACCCAGCCGATCATCAAGATCATGGCCTCGGCAGTGGCTTCGAAAAAGCCTGTCACCGGCAATCGTTTGGCTTCGGGCAAGCGGGTGAGGGCAAAGCCGAAAGCGGCGGTGAAGATGATCAATGGCAGGATGGCGTCATTGGCCGCTGCAGCAATCGGATTGGTTGGAATGATGGCGCGCAGGAAATCGCCCAAGGGCGGAACCGGGCCAGGCTTTTCGGTGATGCTCAGCGCCTCACGCAGCGCCTCGGCCGAACCTTCTGGCATGGGAAAGGCCGCCAATATGGCGGGCATGGCCAAAGCGGCCATGATGGATGAGCACCAAAGGATGACCAGCATCGTGGCAACCCCGCGCGCCGCCAGTCGGCCAGCCCGGGCGGCAAGGGCGGTCTGGGCGATGCCAGTAATCAAAAGCGCCACCACCAGCGGCACCACTGTCATGCGCAGGGCATTGAGCCAGACAGAGCCGATAATGTCGGCGCTGTCATGCAAGAGGCTAACCCCGCCCAACCATATCCCGGCCAAAAGCCCTCCCAGCAGCGCCGCAAGAATGATCAAGGCTTTTGACATGGTGGCATCTTTCGCTGAGGGCGGTCTGGCCGCCTTGGGGTTTTATCCATTGCCGGCATAATCTGGACGCAGCGGTGTCGTGGGGCAAGCATCCGCCTGCGCAAAGACGCGCGAGGGCAAAGGCTGATGCGATCGCATGCACAAACCTTCATGCCTGCGACATCAAGCCCTTGCCCTGAAAGCAGGCTTGTCGCACAAAGCAGCCCAATGGGGACGTGGCGAAATAGGTAGACGCACCGGACTTAAAATCCGTTGGAGCAATCCGTGCCGGTTCAAGTCCGGCCGTCCCTACCAGTGTTGATAGTTGTTTGGCTGCTTTATGGACGTTAATCGAGTATGTTTGGCACATTGGAAACTGTAACGTCTAAAATCTAGCCCCAGTTTCATTGGCTAAGCTGATGGTCGAAAATGCGAAGTTTTGCAGTCTTCGGTTATGCTGTGGCATTCTCGAATCTAGAGGGACCGTATTTTAGAAAATTATCAACCCCGCCAATCCTATGTAGGTCAGCAATTACACCCTTTGAATAAACAATGATTGCCAAGCAAGCGTGCTTAAAGTTCGTAATATCATCACCCGGTATGTGGGTGAACGAACTGAAAGAGGCAGCATCCGAAGTCACTCTGTTAACTTCTGACAAAAAATTCGACGTTTTTGACCTGCCATGATAAGGATACCAAGTTCCATAGTTTTGTCTGTATTGAATATTATTCCGCATTTGAGAGGGCCAAGATATATTCGCTTCATTATCTGATATTAAAGATATAAAGTCCGTTAAACCCTCGTTGAGTTTATCTTTGTCCTTTTTTAGAAATTGCGATTCGCTAATTTTAACCTTCAGGTTCATTAACGAGTTGTAAAACTCTCGCCAGACCGCCTCATGTGATCCACCATCCGAACTCCTGATTATTACAACTTCGGTTGTTTGGGGCTTCGCTTCAATCAGGTACTGATTTGAATTAAGTTTAAATGGGAGCGGTACTTCATATGCCGCATAAGCATCCTTTATTCTGATCAATTCCAAAGTTCTCAAGTAACTTGGTGACTTACCCCAAATTCTCAGCACCGCATGGGCGTAAAACAGTGCGGCATAATAGAGCTTTACATATGGCCAACCGAGCGACTTTGGAATTTTGCTCACTTCTGCGATGTTCTTTAAGGTCTCAGAGGCGGCGGAGGAAAGGCGGTTGATATCGCTCGCCAAGGCAGTCAAAAAAGAATTGTTATCCACCCCTTGAAGTATTATCTCCTTCTCAGACGCTTTGGGGCTGAAATTTGATTTCGTGATCCATTCATGTACAGTGCCGTTAGGTCGGCCTTTTTGCTTCTCTAGCCCCGGGCACCACAATAACCGGGCTGCTTCCGATTGGCTAATAGACATCAGAAAATTGATTTAGTTCTTAGTGCGTCGGTGAAAATTTTTGAGTAAACTGAAACACTATTTCCAATATTTTTAATAGAAGAGGGTTTTATTTTATGCATCATTGGACCAATTACATCTAGAAAATTGTCAGCCGAGTAGTTTTTGCCGTGTCTGTCGCTCACTCTTTGCGCAATATCTGGAAATACAGCCATTACTGATCGAAACACTACCGGCTGAGTCATCTCAATCTTCATATCATTTTCCAATGAGGCGGAAATAAATGCTCGGATATAGGCGGATAACACTACGTATACCTCTGAGGAGGTGGCGTCGCCAAAAATATTGAGAATGGGCTTCATCGCCGCATTAAACGTTACTCTAGATATCAATGCTTTACGTCGCTTTGATGCTGACATATAGCCTAAGAGTGGACTTTGCGTATCGGTATCAAACAAATCAAAAATGTCACCTATTTTTGTTTCTATGTCGTTTCTATATTCTGCGAGCTTCCTGATATCCAAAAGTAACTCATTTGGCACTGGCTTTTGCTTGGTGTTTATATCGATGAATAGTCTCGATTCCTCGATACGAGTAAGTTCATTATAAACTACAACAGGTACCCGGAGTTCAGAAGTCGCAAGATGAAATCCATATATACGATGTTGTCCATCGAGCACCAAAAATGACTTTAAGTTGTCTCGAAATCTAACCGTTCTTTTTTTGCTGTCGTACGTAAAACTTGAGATCTCCTGTGCGGAGAGAACAACAGAAGTCGGGATGGTTCCTAGGCCTGCATCGATATAGTCTGCAATTTGTTGTGCGCGGCTTTTGTCAAGCAGCCTCTGAAATCCCTCGACAGGGTCTTCGTCTCTGTCAATCACAAAACAAGTTCGCGCCAGAACGTCAGATGGTATTGTGAGGCTGTAAAATCGATGCTTACCTTGAGTGATAAGAGATGCGGTGTAACTCAGAAACTCGCCATCATTTTCGTGTAGCGCCATCCTATGACTCGCACTTCTGTGGTTGAGTTGATCGCAACCCAAACCATAAAATCTCACCATCAGGCTATAATTTAGGCTTTAGGTTCTGGCAAGGGAGGGCTGCCTTAGAAAAATATCAGGCAAAATACATGATTAAGATAGTTGGTAATTTTTGGGGTGCTGAGCCTCAGGCGCCGTGCGCGCTTTTTGTTTTGCCACTTTAGCTCTTCGAAAGCGAAGTATAGAACTTCGGCCCGCGGGACCTTATTGGGAGCCCAAGAACATCAAACCCCGCGACTGGACCTGCCAGCCGCGGGGCTTGAGGTTTGGGAGCCAAAGGTGTGACTTAGAAGCTGGTTTGATAGCGGATCATCAGGGCTTGATCCTGCTTGCCGGCGATACCATCGGCATCTTCACGCGCCATTACGGCCAACGCCAAGGCAGCATCCGCCCCCATCGGACGGGTATAGACCGCTTCCAGCCGCCGCTCGGGCGTTTTGCTAGACAGGCTGACTGCCCGGCGCGTCATGATTGGGGCACCGGTCTCAGGATCAGCCCCGGTTGCCAGCAAAAGGTTCATATTGCCAGAGATACTGGTCAGTGGTGTGCCGATGGCCAAATCGACCTGATCGCCGGCTGCCAGCCAATCACGATGGGCCAGATTGACGGCGAAGGCGGTTGCCTCCGTGCGGGACATGGAGGTTACAAGACTGGCCCGACCGCCGGTTTGGGCTGCCACACTGGCGTGGCTGAGGCGAGCACTCAGCGAGGTTGCCTCTGTCAATGCCAGCGCCATGTCGGCCTGAAGTGCCAAGGTGTGGGCCGGGCCATTCAAGCCAAAAAGACCTGTATCGACATCACCCAGTCGACCATTGGCCTCCTGAATAGCCGCAACGCTAGCCCCGAAGCTCACCCGATCAAACTGGCGGCTGAGACCAGCCTCGATGCTGGCGGCTTGGCTTGTGGCTTGTGGCGTCCAATTCAGACCGCGTCTTTGGGCTTGCTCACCTTGCAAGCGGGCGCCTAAGGTGACGGTGATGCCATTGGCCAAGAGGTTTTGACTTGCCACGCTGGCAGTGGTGCCTTCAAACAGCCCGCCATGATCGGCAAACCCAAGCAGGCGCGCTTTGGGCGCTGGGCCAACCGCCGCGCTGGCCCCCAAAATGGGCGATGTTTGGCCAATCGACACAGCCCAGGCATTGCCGGTGTTGCCAATGAAGTGCAGGCCACCGCTGGCCGCACTGCCCTCTGCTTGGGCAGGGCTTGCGACCAGTGACAACGTGCCGGTCGGGGTTGGAATGGCGGCAAGCTTGGTCTGCATGCGCGCCGTCAGCTTGCTGGCAAGGATCGAGACACTGTCAGGACGCAAGTCTTGCGCGCCGGCCGCAAAATCATAGGCAAAATCGCGGCCAAAGGCGTCAAACACGACGCCGTCGAAGGCACCATTGGCCCCAGCAAAGGACTTGGCACCAATTGTTACGCCGCCACTGCCTGTTGGTGCCAGTGCCAGCGGTGTGGTGCCAGCTGAACTGACTGTGGTGACAGTGCCCACAGGCAAAAGCGCGCGCTCAAGGTTCAAGAGGCCGCGGCCGTAAATGGGGTCAATACCTTTTTCACCAAGATCTGTGGCGGTCACGAACAAGACCTCGGCCACCTTCGGCGCGGTCAAGAATGGCCACGCACTTTTGACCACAGCGGCCGCGCCAGCAACCACGGGTGCTGCCATCGAGGTGCCGCTCATCATCGCGTAGGTATTGGTCCCGCTCGGGAAGGCACCAATCAGATTAACGCCCGGTGCGACCAGATAGAAATTGCGTGCATCACCTGCCCGGTTGGAGAAGCTGGCAATGAAATTGTTGGCATCGACCGCACCCACCGCGATGATCTGGCCCTTGGCCCAAGCTTCTGAGGCGTGGCGAGCGGGCCAGGATGGATTGGCTTGGCCCTCGTTTCCAGCCGCAATCACCATCAAGAGGCCTGCAGCCTGCGCCCCTTGCAATGCCGTGCGGATGGTTGGGCTCATCCCTGATCCACCCAGCGACAAGTTCATCACAAAAGCACGTTGGCTGGTGGCATAATTAATGCCACGGGCGACAAAAAAGTCGGAGGTTGAGGAACCTTGGAAAACCTGGACAGGCAGGATGCGGGCATTTGATGCCACGCCAACCATGCCGACGCCGTTGGCGCGCGCTGCAGCCAGCGAGGCGACATGTGTGCCATGGCCATTGGTGTCGGACACCGCAGCGATACCAGCTTGGTTGGTGAATGCATTATAGCCGCCGACAATGGCACCGGTGAAGTCGATGTGATCGCGGCGAATGCCACTGTCGATGATGGCGATGGTCACCCCGGTTCCCCGTGCCGCCCATGGGCGCGGCTTCAAGGCACCCACGCGCTGGGCAGCAGACGACCATTGCAATTCCTGGCCGGTCGGCACTGGGACAGTTTGAGCCAGCGCGGCACCGGCTGGTAGAAGACCAACCAAGGCGGTCATGGACAAGAGAGCGGTTTTCATTGGCTTTCCCCAAAGTGGAACATGGGAGAAGGCTTAAAACCGATGATTTAAAGAGGAATTTTGAAACAAGGCATAGAATTTCTGGCCCGCCAAAGCTGCTTTTAGTTCAAAGATCGCTTAAATTTTCAAGATCAGACCAGTGGCTTTGGTGATGAAGTGATCTGCTATAGCCCAGTTTTTGGGTTAATGGGTGGTAAGCATATCTCAATTTTGCCATAATCAGGCTGGATGTGCCGTTTTTCTGCCATCGGCTCTGCTGTTTTCAAGCTCAGATGAATTTGGCATTCACGAAATTGTGTGCAGTGGGAGGCGACTGAAACGAGCCCCAAGAGGCAATTGTCGGACGTTGCAATTGCGACTAGATCAAGGATGTCTAGGGGGCATGCACATGCGGAAAAGCGCGATTCTGGGCCTAATGGGCTTGATAATGGGTTTTGCTGGATTGGTTCAGCCAGCATTGGCACAAACAGCAAAGGCTGCCGACGCCAAAGGCCCAATGACGCCTGAGTTGATGTGGAAGCTCCAGCGTGTTGGGGCACCCAGCCTGTCGCCTGACGGCAAGATGACGGTGGTACCTGTCACGCGCTTTGATGCGGACGGTGATCGCAGCTTTACCAGTTTGTGGATTGTTTCGGTTGAAAGCGGCGCTGCGCGGCAGCTAACCAGCGGCGATGGCAATGATTTGGCACCGATCTGGAGCCCGGATGGCAAATGGATTGCCTTTGTTTCGAAACGCGGCAGTGACAGCGCAAATCAGCTCTATGTGATTGCCCCGGACGGGGGTGAGGCCCGTCGCCTCACGGCGGTTCCAACCGGTGTCTCAGCGCCCAAATGGTTTCCAGATAGCCAGCGGATCGCTTTCATCACATCGGTCTGGAAGGATCTGACAACGTGGGATGACCAGGCCAAGCGCCTTAAGGAGCGTGCCACAAGCACGATGCAGGCCCAGGTCTGGGACAAGGCGCCAATCTCTTATTGGGATCGCTTTCTTGATGATCGCCAGCCTCATCTGTATGCCGTCTCGCTGTCGGGGGAAGCCCCTGTCACCTTGACCCAACCCGCGGGTGTGCCGCTGGAGTTTCGGACGCCGGGGGCTGAGGATTATGACATTGCCCCTGATGGCAAGGAAATCGCCTTTGTCGGGGAAAGCGACACCAGCGGTATTCGACCAAATGCGGATATCTATGTGCTCGATTTGACGACAGGAACTGTCCGAAATCAAACCGCCGCAAATCTGGCCGCTGACCAAGAGCCCCATTACAGTCCAGATGGCCGCTATTTGAGCTGGACGTCCAATGTCATCGTGGGGGCTGCAGATCGGCTGCGTGTGATGTTGCTCGACCGTGAGTCTACAGGCGCTGGGGTACGTGATTTGTCGGCCAATTGGGATTGGTCGGCTGCCGAAGTGATTTGGAATCCAGATTCAAAAGCGCTTTGGGTCGTGGCTGAGGACCGCCCAACGCGGCGCGTGTTTCGCATGGAGCTTACGGGTGCAACCCCTCGCCGGATAACCCGGGAGGGTGACTTTGCCGGGATCGCCAGTGCCGGGCGCAGCCTAGTTGGTCTGCACGCCAGTTTCTCAAGCCCGCCAACGCTTGTGCGTATTGATCAGGCCACAGGGCAGACCAACCAATTATCGCGCTTCAATGATGCATTACTGGCAAATGTAAAAATGGGCCAAGTTGACTCGGTATCTTATCGCGGGGGCAATGGCGCCAACATACAGATGTGGGTGGTTAAGCCGCCAAACTTTGACGCCAGCAAGAAATATCCTGTCATGTTCCTGCTGCATGGCGGCCCCCATGTTGGGATCACAGATCAATGGTCCTATCGCTGGAA
The DNA here is from genome assembly GCF_003112735.1 of Candidatus Phycosocius bacilliformis. Taxonomy (GTDB): domain Bacteria; phylum Pseudomonadota; class Alphaproteobacteria; order Caulobacterales; family Aquidulcibacteraceae; genus Aquidulcibacter; species Aquidulcibacter bacilliformis. The sequence goes on along the minus strand of NZ_BFBR01000007.1, from coordinate 39,632 downwards.
TGCGCAGGTGTTTGCGGGGTGGGGCTATGTGACCACATGGCATAATTTTCACGGCTCATCGGGCTTTGGAGATGCGTTCACTGACGCCATTCAGCCTGATTGGGTTACGCTGCCCTATCAGGACACATTGGCCGGTGCGGATTATCTGAAAGCGCAGCCATGGGTGGATGGTGATCGCATGATTGCTGCGGGTGGCAGCTATGGTGGATATTTGGCCACTGTTTTGTTGGGCCGCCCCCATCCGTTTAAAGCGCTGATTGCCCATGCCCCTGTCTATAACCAATATAGCCAGATCGGGGCCGATTATGGTGCGACCCGTAACCGCTATTTCGAAGCGTGGGAGGATCCTGCCCGGTTTCAGGCCATTAGTCCCAACATGATGGCGGCCAATTTTGTGACACCGACTTTGGTGATCCACGGTCAGCAGGATTTGCGCGTGCCTGTTAATCACGGGATTGAATTGTTCAATACGTTGCAGAAGCGAGGCGTACCCTCGCGGCTGATTTACTATCCCAATGAGAACCATTGGATTTTGCGGCCGCAAAACTCCCTCTTTTGGTATGGGGAAGTCAAAAAATGGTTGGAGACCTATGCTCCTCCGGGTGGCAAGTAATGTACTTTACTCGTTAGACACAAAGACTAAACCCTGTTAGCAAACGACTTTTCAGCCTGAGTGGCCCTGATTGGAGTCGTGTATTGATCGGACCGGTAGAGATTGATCGCTGGGGGCAGGCGGGAATGAGTGCGCTCCGCGCCCAAGATTTTGTGACTGCAAGAGAGTGCTTTGAAGCCATTGTGGCCGCGGGTGGGGCGGATGCGGCGGTTTGGCTCGCTTTGTCTATGGCGTGCAAAGGGGCTGGTGATCGCGCCGCTGAATTGGCGGCTGTTACGCAACTTCTCGACCGGGATCCTGACAATATTCGCGCTAATCTAATCAAAGCAGATGCATTGTTGCATCTGGGTTCTAAACGCGCCGCCATGGGCTTTTATCAGCATGTGGAGACACTTGTTCCCGACCTTGCGGATGTGCCTACCCCGATCGCGACTGAGCTCCAACGTGCCCGGCAGGATCACGCGCGCCTTAAGCAAGAGATGGACGCCCATTTGCAACGCGCTCTGGCAGCGGCCGGTTTTAACCCGGCAACGTCAAGTCGACGTTTTTCAGACAGTCTCGACCTGCTTAGCGGACGCAAACAGCGCTATGTCTCGACGCCTCGCGCATATTTCTTTCCAGAATTGCCAGTTATTGAGTTTTTTGATCGCCAAAGGTTCGACTGGCTTGAGGCCCTCGAAGCGGCCACCGACGACATCTGTGAGGAGCTTGTCCCCATCCTAGCCGATGGCCGCCATTTCAGTCCCTATATTGAAGTGGAGGCTGAGAAGTCTGCCCATGTTGCCGGCAGTTCACGCGGCAATGGCGTATCGGCTCCAGAAGACTGGACGGCGGCCTATCTCATCCGCGACGGTAAGGTCTGTGAACCTTTAGCCTCTCAATGCCCCAAGACCATGGCGGCTTTGGCCAATGTGCCACTTGAAACCATTCAGGGTCGAGCCCCGTTCGCCTTGTTTTCGCGATTGACCCCCGGCGCTTGGATCATGCCGCATACAGGCTTCCTGAACACCCGATTGGTCTGTCATTTACCACTTCTCGTCCCGGATGGCTGTTGGTTTCGGGTCGGCAACCAAGTCCGCTTGTGGGAGCGTGGCCGCGCCTGGGTCTTTGATGACACCATCGAACATGAAGCCCGCAATCAAGGTACCGGCACCCGCGTGGTTCTGATCTTCAACATATGGCACCCGGATTTGACAGCCGAAGAGCGCGAACTTGTCGCCGCTCTGATGACAGGGGTTGACCAATTCGAACAGGTTTCAAACGCGGGCAGGCTTGGGTTTCAGTAGATTTAGCGAGCCTGCAAAACCCGAGAAGATCGGGTTCAATGACTTACCTGTGGCATGTTTGGTCATCCTGGCATGCCAAGGCGCTCTTCTTAAGACAGGCATGACACATCCCCAATCATCCACCTGATCGCATCATCCCACGTGATGGCGACGAAAAAGGCCAACCTGCTGTCAAGCAGATTGGCCCTTCGTTGTTTAAGGCAGGCTGATCAACAGCCTGTCTTAGGCTTATTGAACGGTCACACCGGTGACGTTCAGGCTGTTGCCGATGGCAGCCGTGGTAACCGCGATGTCCCCAGCAATGTTCGACAGCGACAGGTTGTCGGTGGCGATGTTTTGAGCCGCGTTGATCTGACGGTTGTTCAGGGTCAGCGTGGTGGTTGGCAGAGTGGTCACCGAGAAGCTGTTGCTGATCGCCGCAGTGGTCAGGTTCACAGCGCCGCCGACATTGCTGATCACAGCATTGGTGGTGGCGGTTGGGTCGATGTTACAAGCCTGATTGTTGTTGATGTACAGGTTTGCTGCGCTACGGCCGGTCACAGTACCGCTGTTGCAGATCGCAGCAGTGGTGTTGGTGACGTTGCCGCTGACATTGTTGATGCGGGTGTTGGTTTCAGCAACAACATTGCCCCAATAGCGCTGGGTATTGTTGATCGCACCGACTGGGCCAGTGATGTCAGCCGAGAAGCTGTTGCCAATCGCTGCAGAGGTTTGGTCAACCTTGCCAACCACGCCGTTCAGGTTGCTGTTCAGTTCCGATGTCACGTTGCCGGACTGGAACTGGTAGTTGTTGATGTCGGAGTTGACGTTTGACAGGTTCTTGATGGTGACCGAAGCTGAGTTGCCGATGGCAGCAGCAGTAGCAGACACATCCTTCACATTGCCAACTGGGTTGGTGGCCGTGCCCAGGTTCAAGGTCGAGGACACCACATTGGTGTTGACTTGCGAGTTGCTGACAGTTGCAACGCGCTCGACATTAACCGACACCGAGTTGCCGATTGCTGCAGTGGTGACATTCACCTTGCCGCCAGTCGTCGCCAGCGTGCTGTTGATGCCAACATTGGTCTCAGCAATCGTGCGGGCGATGTTGTTCTGATTGGTGTTGACATACATGCGCTGAGCCATCGCCGAAGACGACATCATTGCACTGAAAGCCAAAGCCGCAGCAGTCACATAAAGAGTTTGCTTTTTCACGGGTACTTCCCTCTTCGTTAAAGATGGGCCGGAATTGGCCATCCAGGTTTCAAATGTTTGGTCGACGGGTGGATTGCGGCCTTAATGATCTCAAATCAGACCATATTTGGTCACAAGCCATCCCGATCGACCGGGTCAAAGCATTTTTCTAGTTTCCTTCACGACGCAGCCGTTCCTGCATTGTTTCGGTGTTTGACCTGCCTCCGGGCGCGAAGGGTTGATCCAACTGACCCGCTCTCATGCCCCGCATCGGTGCGTTGATTTGGGTTTGCCCGGAGTTTGTTTGACCGTCTGCCCATTCTGGCGACTGTGGTCTGGATTGCGGCTGGACTGGCTGCATCTGGCCCTGCATGCCGCGCGCTGGTTGTAGCCACGGGGCAGGCTGGACGCTGTAAGGCGCCATCGCGAAAGGTTCCATTCTGGAAGTCGGTGCTGTCGGCTGAATTGCGCTCGTTGTGTAGCGCATGGCGGGGGCCGTTCTGACCGTACCGGATTCAATTTGCTGTCCCATGGCAAGGCAAGGGGCTGCATCATTGCCATAGAGGCTGGCGGTGAATTCAAAGACTGAGCGATCGATAATGCTGCGGATCGCCATCTGGATAGGTTCGTTCTTGCGTCCACCCAGGCCGAAGTCGAGCGACTCAGACCCATTGCTCAGGGCCGCGCCCAATTCCTTCTGGGTTCCGCGTACTTGTTTGCGATAGGATTTAACCGCGATGACTTCCGTGGTCCGGGCATCGATCAGACGCAGGTCCATCCCGACATCGACAACATAGTCGCCGTTGGAGAAATAGGCCGAGCCACCCTTGGTGCCGGACTTGGAGAATGAAGCATCCTGCCCGCGCGATTGAAGATTGTGGTTATACTCGCTGATACCGCCGACAATATACAGATCCACGCCTTGGATCTGGCCTTCTTGCGGGGTCCGGATCACAGTGGGGGAGTCACGCAAGAGGCGGTTGTTCGCAAAGTCGAGGTCAACCTGCGTCACGCCTGTGTCAAAGCGTTCAATCACCCGCATCCCAGCATTAGAGACTGCCGTGATGGCCATTAATGTCGCCCCTTGGGTCAAACGACGGCCAAGATAGAGGTCATCCGCGCCGGTCATGTCGGTGATATGGCCGACGGCAATCCGCGGTGCAGGATAGGCTTGGTTGGCAGCAATATTGGCCACACACCTCAAAGCAGGGGTATAGTCTGTCTGAGTTTGTGCCACCGCACTTCCCTTCAGCGGGACGATTGGGGCAACGGGGGCTTGCGTGGCGGAGGTGCTGGCGCAGCCGGCTACCAAGGAAGACAGGGCCGTGCAGATCATCAAAGCACGAGTGGGGCGTAAAACACGGGTCATGAGGGTCACCAAATGCTGAAGTGTCGGGCCTAGCGGGGAGCTGCGGCCGCCGTCACACGACCATTGTTGATCTGCGTGACATTGATGGTGGAGTTGCGAACATTGTTGATCGACACGATATTGCCGATGGCAGTCGAATTGCCCAATGTGCTGCTCGGTAACCGACCGCTTCGGGTCGATGGCGACAATTGCCCAGCCGATGAATTGGGATCGGCCAAACGTGCGGGCCCAGCAGGACGCGGACCACCCAGATCAACAGGGCGCCCATTGACGATTAGGCGCACGCCATTCTGATCGCGGGCAGGGGTCCGATAGGGGCTCGCCTCAACATCGGGCGTCATCCCGTAGGTACGCCGGATCTGGTCAGCACCGTTTTGTTGAGCCACTGCCAGGGAGGGCAAGATCGTCATGCTGATGGCGGTGGCCACCAAAAGCTGGCGGATTGTCGTTGGGCTAGCTTGAACTCGTACCATTGTGGAACACCCATTCCATTAATTGTTTGTTAATAGAACGGAAGCAAGCAGCGTGCCACACAAATTTATTTATTTAAATCAGAGGCATAGTTCCTTGTGAACAGGTATTACACAATGATCCCTTAATTTATTTACCAATTAAGTTCGTCTTTTGACTTGAAACTGGCCGTATGGCTTAAAACGATACAAGTAGGTCGGTACTATTGATTCAATACTCTCGAGTTTGGTTACCCCAAGTTCTTTAAGTGTATTGGCATTGCCGCTGACGATATTGTCAGTCTTCAGCATAATAACTTGATCGTCGGTGAGCGGTGGACCTGCAAACGGATAGAGTTTGAACAAAGTATTCATCACTGCACCTAGTGGCTGAGCGACGAAAAAAGGCAAAGGTGCGAACAGACGCGGCCGTTCAATTTCTTTTAGAATAAAACTCAGCAAGTCTTTAAAGCTATAAACACGAGGTCCGCCCAGTTCGAACACGCCACCTCCGCAATCAAGGCCAGCAACGACCGCTTCTGCCACGTCGCCGACATAGACCGGCTGGAATCGCGTCTGGCCACCCCCAATCAAAGGCAAGGCCGGGGTCACGCGCGCCATGGCGGCAAACTGGTTGAAGAAATTGTCCTCCGCGCCGAAGATGATGGAAGGACGCAAAATGGTCGCTTGTGGCACCAGATCCAGAACAGCCTTTTCGGCTTCGCCCTTGGTGCGGCCATATTTGGACGCCGAGGCGGGGTCTGCTCCAAGCGCAGACATATGGACAAAGCGGGTGATCCCGGCTTTGGCGGCCTGAGCAGCGACAATCTGCGCACCTTCAAGCTGGGTTGCCGCAAACGTCTGCTTGCCTGACTCATACAAAATGCCAACCAGATTGATGACGCCTGTGGCTCCTTCGAGCGCCCGCGCGACGCTGTCAGCATTGCGCACATTGGCTTGAACCAGTTGAATCTGGCCCACATCGCCCATGACGCGAAGATCCTGGCCCAGATGTGGCCGGCGCATCGCCACCCGCACCCGCTTGCCTGCTTTGGCCAAGGCCCGCACCACATAACGGCCTACAAAGCCCGAACCACCAAATACGACGATCACATCATTGGACATGGTTTTCCCCTGAATCTGCTTTCGCCATAGTCTGATAGGGTCTTGCTTGTCGAGCATTTGGGACATTGCGATCCGCCGACTTTAGCCAGCTGATGCGCCTTTGCGCAGCGGGTGATTTGCCGCACCCCCTGCCTTGCTGCTATAGGCGGGCCACTCATTGGCCTCCGCCGCGGGATTCGGTCCCGGTGCAGATGGGGCTGACCCATTTTTTCCTCCCGGAGCCTGACCCGTGACCATCCTTTCTGACGCGCCAGTGGCAACGGCGGCGCTGCGCAATATTGCGATTATCGCCCACGTTGACCATGGCAAGACCACCTTAACCGACCAATTGCTTGCCCAAGGTGGTGCTTACCGGGAAAATGAAGCCCGTGCCGAGCGGGCGATGGATTCCAACCCGCAGGAAAAAGAACGCGGCATTACCATTCTCGCCAAATGTACCAGCATTGTTTACGGCCAAGGTGCCGATGAAGTGCGTATCAATATTGTCGACACGCCAGGTCACGCCGACTTTGGTGGCGAGGTTGAGCGCGTGCTGTCGATGGTGGATGGCTGCTTGTTGCTGGTCGATGCCACCGAAGGCCCGATGCCGCAAACCAAATTCGTGCTGACCAAGGCGCTTGCCCTCGGCCTGCGTCCGATTGTGGTTTTGAACAAGGTTGATCGGCCCACTGCCCGGCCTGACGAAGTGCTCGATGAAGTGTTTGAACTGTTCATGGCGCTCAATGCCAGCAATGAACAACTCGACTTCCCCGCCGTTTATGCCTCGGGTCGTGATGGTTGGGCAAGCCTGACGCTAGATGGTCCGCGCGACAATCTGGGTCCCTTGTTTGACACCATTATCAGCCATGTTCCTGCCCCTGACTCTGCGCTGCGTCGGGATGAGCCATTCCGCATGCTGGTGACCATGTTGGATTCAGACCCTTTCCTGGGTCGGATTCTCACCGGGCGGGTGGAAAGTGGCCGCCTCACTGCCGGTACCATCGTCAAAGGCCTCAGCATTGACGGCAAGACGATTGAGCGCTCGCGCGTGTCGAAAATCCTTGCCTTCCGGGGCCTGCGCCGCCAGCCGATCGAAGAGGCTGAAGCCGGTGACATTGTTTCGATCGCTGGCCTGTCGACCACAACGGTGGCTGACACGATTTGCGACATGGATGTGGCCGAAGCCATTGCCGCCATTCCCATCGATCCACCCACATTGTCGGTGACCGTCATGGTCAATTCCAGCCCCTTTGCCGGTCGCGATGGCGATAAGGTGCAAAGCCGGGTGATCCGCGACCGGCTGCTCAAGCAGGCTGAAACCGATGTGGCCATCAAAGTTACCGAGACCGCAGACAAGGACGCTTATGAGCTTCAGGGCCGGGGCGAGTTGCAGATTGGTGTTTTGCTGGAAGGCATGCGGCGGGAAGGCTTTGAATTGTCGATTTCGCGCCCGCGCGTTCTGACCAAGATTGACGAAGACACGGGCCAGAAAATGGAACCGCTGGAAGAAGTCGTGATCGATGTGGATGACGAATATGCCGGTGTGGTGGTGGAAAAAATGTCGATCCGCAAAGCTGAGCTGCAGGACATGCGGCCCTCTGGCGGTGGCAAGACGCGGGTGACCTTCCATGCACCCGCACGTGGCCTGATCGGCTATCATTCCGAGTTCCTGACCGACACGCGTGGGTCGGGCATCATGAACCGCATCTTCCACAGCTGGACCCCATGGAAAGGCACGATTGCTGGCCGCCACAATGGGGCGCTCATCTCCAACGATACCGGCAAATCGGTGGTCTATGCCCTATGGTATCTTGAAGAGCGTGGCGTCTTGTTCATCGATGGTGGCGAAGATGTCTATCAAGGCATGGTTATTGGTGAAAATGCCAAGCCCGAGGACCTCGACGTCAATCCTCTCAAAGAGAAGAAATTGTCGAACGTGCGCTCGGCCGGCAAGGATGAGGCCATGCGCCTCACACCTCCCCGCCGCATGACGCTGGAACAGGCCATTGCTTGGATCGATGATGATGAATTGGTGGAAATCACCCCCAAGTCGATCCGTATCCGCAAAATGGAACTCAACCCCGCCTTCCGTAAGCGCAAAGCCAAAGCGGACTAGACGGGCTTTGGGTGAAGATAGCACGTACACATCTTCTCCCAAGCCCACCCCATGAGGACAACTCATTCCTTATGAGGGCTGTCATGTGGTTTAAACTATCTGCATCTAAAAGTGGGTGTCATCCCGGACGGCGTTAGCCGATCCGGGATCTCGTGACGCAAAGTCCCAAACGGTCCCGCTCTGCGCTTCGCTGCGGCGGGGATGGCATCCGGCAATCAATGGCTTCACGCTCAACGGGGGCTAGCGACAATCTTTTTGTCATGTAACCCGGCAATTTCGGTGTTGGAAAAGCCGATTTCGGTCAGAATTTCCTGCGTATGCTGTCCCAAAGTGGGCGCAGGTGCGGGAGGTAGTCGTTCCAGTCCCATGAAATTGATTGGGCTGCCGGGGGTCAGATAGCTGCCGATACCAGCCTGATTGACCATGGCAAACATCGGATTGTCGAGGCTGCAATCTGGATCCTCCTGCACCGCTTGGCGAAAGCTGCGATATTGGCTCCACGTGACATCTGCGGCGCTGAGGCAAGTCGCGACTTCACCCAAGGATCGCTCCTCAAAAAACGGCTTCAAAAGCGCGGTGATGGCGTGGCGGTGAATGAAGCGCATGCCCTCTTGGCCCAAGTCGGTTCCAAGACGGTGAGCCAATTGGTCCATATCTGCGTCAGACTGGGTCGCGGTCTTCAGATTGCGCCATTGCCGGTCAGTCAGGGCGACCACCATCACGCGCGCGCCATCCTGGCAGATAAAGTCCTGCGCATAAGCGCCATAGAGCGAATTACCCATTTTAGGCCGATCATGGCCATTGATGCTGGCTTCTGCAATGATGCCAAGATTGCCCAGCATCGCCAGCGCAGTATCTTTGAGGGCCAGTTCCATCAATTGGCCTTGCCCGGTTTTGCGGCGGTGGCGATCTGCCGCAATAATCGCCATGGCCGCCTGCTGGCCCGTAATGCAATCCCATGCAGGCAAGGCATGCCCCACAGGCTCAAGACTGCCTTCCGGGCCAGTTGCATGGGGGAAACCAACCGCGGGATTGACCGTATAATCCACCTGTGGCCCGCCATGGCGGTCGCCCAATACCGCCATCATGATCAGGTCCGCGCGATGCTGTTTCAGCCCCTCATAGGACATCCAGCCGCGTAAGCGCAGATTGGTGAGGAAGATACCAGCGTCCGGCCCCGGCCCGCAAATCAATCGGGTTAAGATTTCGCGGCCTTCTGGGGTGGTCATGTCCACCGCCAAGCTGCGCTTGCCCTTGTTCAGACCCGCCCAGAACAGGCTTCGGCCATCGGCGGTAATGGGCCAGCGCTCAGCATCAAGGCCGCCCTGCAGGCGGTCAAACCGAATGACATCAGCCCCCAATTGCGCCAAGGTCATGCCGGCCAGCGGGGCTGCGACAAAGGCTGATCCTTCAACCACGCGCATGCCGTCGAGAATGGTGTTCATATGTTTCCCCCGCAGGCCTGCTGATGCCGGCCCCAGCGCGTTTGGTTTGTGATGACCCAAGATGCGCGCCTTGTCTGTTGAGTGAGCTTTCAGTCCCAAGTCATCTGGGCTTCCATGGTGATCGCGCCGTCGGCTGTGGCTGTGAAGATGTCGGTCGCTTCCTGTCCTATGCGGCGGCCCGCGACCTGTGCGCCGTCAAAGTCAAACAAAGGCCTGACGCCCTTGAACCGATAGGCCTGCGGCTGACGGTCAGGTTGTTCCTGGCAGGCATAATGAAAGCCCAGAATGGCTTGTAAGGGTCCATGCACCACAAGGCCCGGATAGTTTTCCACCGACTTGGCATAATCGCGGTCATAATGGATGCGGTGGCTGTTGAAAGTGACGGCTGAGAAGCGAAACAACAAGACCGGATCAAGCACTACGGGGTGGCTCCAATCAGGCTCTGACAACCGAACCGCTTCTGGGACCGCAAACGCTTTGGGGATGTCCATATAGACGATGTCTTGGTCTTCCTCATACGCAAGGCCTAGATCGGTCGTGATGGTATGATGGACGGTGACAAAAACCATTGGCCCCGCGCGACCCTGCTTTTCGCGGATATCGGTGATGGTGGAGGTTTTTTGCGCTGTGGCCCCAATCATCAGGGGACGGTGAAACCGGCAACGACTGCCTGCCCACATGCGCCGGGCCAAGTCGATGGGCGGCAGGAAGCCGCCGCGCGCCGGATGGCCATCAGGCCCGATCTGGCGTGTTGGCGCGCGGGCAAGAAAATAGGCCCAGTTCCACAGAGGTGGCAGCGGGGTGCCTTCAACTGCACACGCATCGGGATCAAGGTCGAGGATTGCCGCAAGGCTTTGAGCAGGGCCTAGGTCCAGCTTTTGCCGCACATCCTGCGTGCGACCAAGCCAGGTCATGATGTTTTCCTCTGCCATGGTCGGCCTATTGTGATGCGTGCGTTGGCATCAGCAGATCACGGCGATGGTCGCCCGGCAAGGCGCGCGGGGTCATCTGGCGGGCATTCAGTCCGCAGGCCGAGAGGCCGACAACCAGCAAACAGGCCGCATCAGTCTGCCAATATCTCGATGGTCAGCCGAGGCAATCGGTCCTGGGCTCGCAAGACATTTGTGTCATCCCGTCACGTCAAGGCAGCCTAGCGACTTGTCTCGGCACAGCATTTCCTGGGACATCCGCTGTGTGACCTGGTCGCGCCTTGCCCGTGTCTGACCAATGGGACCGGGTCGCAGGCCACGCCGCAACCGCTCTATGGGGTGCGCATGCACGCCCGCGCCCTGTCATAAAGAATGAAGTCTGGCCGCAGACTGAACACTATTGGCCACACACAGGCAGGTCGCAGAGCCTGCCTACCAGATGCGGACGCGCTTGTCGGGGGCAACATAGAGCTTGTGACCGGGCTGCACATTGAATGCCTGATACCACGCATCGACATTTTGAACCGTGCCATTGACCCGGAATTGTGCGGGAGAATGTGGGTCGGACTGGACTTGATTGCGCAAGGCTTCATCGCGGCTGACGTCGCGCCAGATCTGGCTCCAGGACAAAAAGAAGCGTTGATCACCGCTCAATCCGTCTAAAACGGGGGCGGGCTTGCCTTTCAATGACAAATGATAGGCCGTCAGCCCCACCACGACACCGCAATGGTCGCCGATGTTTTCACCCAAGGTCAGTTCGCCATTGAGCTTGACCCCCGGCAGTGCTTCAAACCCGCCATATTGGGCGACCATTTTGGCCCCAAGCGCATTGAATGCGGTCACGTCGGCCTGGGTCCACCAATCCCGCAGCACACCTTTTTCGTCATATTTGGCACCTTGGTCATCAAAGCCATGACCCATTTCATGGCCGATCACCCCGCCAATGCCGCCATAATTCACCGCAGGATCGGCATTTTCATCAAAGAAAGGTGCCTGAAGGATCGCTGCTGGGAAGACGATTTCGTTGAAGACAGGGTTATAATAGGCGTTGACCGTCTGGGGCGTCATGAACCAGCGGCCACGATCGGTCTTGCGCGCCAAATCTGCGGCATCTCGTGCTGCACCAAAGGCCATGGCGCGACGCTCATTCCCAATGGCGTCACCCATTTTAACCTCAAGTCCGCTGTAGTCGCGCCACTGATCGGGATAGCCAATCTTTGGCCTAAAGGTTGCCAATTTCGCCTTGGCCTTAAGTTTGGTCTCCTTGGTCATCCAGGTCAGGCCGTCGATCCGCACGGCGAAAGCCTTGCGCAGATTTTCGACCAGATCGACCATTTTCGCTTTGGCAGTTGGGGTGAAATGGCGCGCGACATAGAGCTGTCCAACGGCCTCGCCCAATGCATCGTCGAGGGCTTGGATCGCACGCTTCCAACGAGGTCGTGGCTCGGGCTGGCCATTCAAGGTGCGACCATAAAAGTCAAAGCGTTCGTCATAGAGGGGTTGGGGCAAAATCCCGGCACTGCTGTTGACGGCATGATAGGTCAAATAGGCCTGCCAGGTCTCAACCGGTGTTGCCACGAACAATTTGGCCAAGGGCCCAATCGCGCTGATCTCTTGGACAATGCATTCCTGAATGTCCCCATAGCCGGCCTGTTGGAAGACCGTGGACCATGGGAAGTCGGGTGCCAGTTCGTCCAACTGCGCCCGCTTGCGCAAATTGTACATTTTCGTGCTGTCACGCCGTTCAGCAATGTCCCAGTGCAATTTGGCGATCTCGGTTTCGAGAGCGAGAATCTTTTTGCCCTTGGCGTCGCCATCGCTTTGCCCCGCAAGGGTCAATAAACGACTGACATGGGTGGGGAATTTGGCACGCAGCTCGGCAAAACGGGCATCATCGCCCAGATAATATTCCTTGTCCGGCAATGAGATGCCGCTATGGCCAATGGCCACCAAATAGCGGTCGGGATTGCCATCATCGAGGGTCACGCCCCAGCTGATCGGTCCATTGCTTGGGATATCGGGGGCGGCCATGATGGCCGCAACATCCTGATGGGTTTTGGCTGCGGCAATCCGGTCCAGTTCTGGCTGGATAGGGGCGAGGCCTTTGGCGTTAATCGCTTCAATGTCCATATAGCTGCGGTAGAAATCGCCAATCTTTTGTTCAAGCGAGCCGGGCGCTCCGGTCTTGGCGGCAACTTCGTCCACCAAAGCGCGCACATCTTCTTCTGCCTTGGCAGCCAGTGCATCAAAAGCACCCCAGCTTGGCCGATCTGACGGGATTGGATTATTGGCCATCCACGTGCCGCCACCGTGCTTCCAGAAATCGTCACCGGGGCGGATCGATAGGTCGCGACCGGCCAAATCCAGGCCAAAACTGCCCAAAGCGGTTTTGCTTGCGGCCGCCTGTGCCAAGCCAGTTAGTCCAAACTGGCCAACCAAAGCATAACCCAGGCTGCTGCAGCCAACACCGAGAAAAGCGCGTCTATTCATGGCCAAATCTGTCCCCCTTCGGCTGGAGCCCGATCATTTTTCGCTCCGATCACGATTTCGTCATCTCCGTTTCTGCGTGTGTTGTCGAGTTAATTTCCGGCAAGAATTGCCATTGGTGCCCCTTTGCGACAGCATGGCGCGGCGATGAGGGGGATGATGATGAGTTGTGAGATTGGGGCAGCCGATGTCGCCGTGATTACGGGTGGGGCTTCGGGGATTGGCTTGGGCTTGGCAAAAGCGTTGGCGGCGCGGGGCGCGGCTGTTGTGTTAGCAGACATAGAAGGGGGCAAAGCCGAGGCCGCTGCCGCCCAGATTCGCGAGACTGGGGGGGCCGCACTTGGCTGTTTTGTCGATGTCGCCGACCCTCAGTCCAACCAAGCACTGGCCGATTTTGCCTTCGAGCGCTTTGGTCGGGTCAGTCTGGTCTTTCTCAATGCCGGGATCGGGGCCGGCGGGGCGATACACAAGGCGTCCATCGCCAATATCGCATGGACTTTTGAGGTCAATCTGATGGGCACGATTGCTGGCGTGCGGTCTTTTGCCCCCCGCTTGCTGGAGCAAGATCACCCCTCGCGATTGATCATCACCGCCTCAGAACATGGGCTGGGCTTGCCCAGTCGCGGTGGTCAGGCTACCCCCTATACGGCCTCCAAACATGCCCTAGTCGGCTTGGCCGATGCCATGGCGCGCGATTATCGCGATACCCAGCTTTCGGTGTCGGTCCTGTGTCCGGGCTTGGTGGCATCAGAAATTTGGAATGGTTTCCGCAATCGCCATGCGCGTTTTGGTGGACCGCGCCTTTTGGATGAGGCCGCGGGGGCTGAAAACCGTGCAGGCCTGTCTGCTGACCTGGCCGCAGATCGCATCTTGCGCGGCATTGAGGCGGGGGAATTCTTTCTATTCACCCACGGCAACGACATTGCCGACGTTGCCCGCGCCCGGGCAGAGGCAGTGGAGTCTGCCTTGGCCCGCTTTTGGGCGCGCGAAGGCCCACAGGCCTAGCCTTAAGAGAGGGGCAGGCCCCTCTCTTAAGATTGCGCATCTGGTTGGTCATGGAAATTTGGGTTTGACCGCCCCGTTGGAGGTGGGGTGAGGCTTATCTGCCCTTGCGGCGGGGCACGAAGCTGCTTTCCCCACCCCGGCCTGCTGGGCGGGCTTGATCACGGTTGGCAGCGGCGCGTTCTGGCTTGCGCGGGCCTGGCTTTTTGAAGCCGGGCTTGGCAGGGCGGACATCTTGGCGTGGCTCAATCCGGGCTTGCCCACGTGGGGCAGGGCGCCCACGACCACCTGGCGCGGCAGGGCGATGGTTGGCGGGGGGGCGCTCAATCACGGGGGACGGGGCGGCCGCCATATCGATGGGGGGCGCAATGGGGCGCGGTGAGGCGCTGTTGGCCGGGGCTTCCATCCGCGCGATCGGCCGTTTGATCAGCCGCTCAATCTGGCGCAGATTATCCCGCTCGTGAGGGGCACAGAAAGAAATGGAGATGCCTTCTGCCCCGGCCCGGGCAGTCCGGCCAATCCGGTGAACATAGGCCTCGGGCACATCAGGCAGATCGACGTTGAATACATGGGTCACCCCATCCACATCAATGCCGCGCGCTGCCACATCGGTGCAGACCAAGAGCCGTGTATGGCCCTTGCGGAACCGGTCGAGCGCATGTTCACGCGCGGCTTGGCTCTTATTGCCATGGACCGCATCCACTGAAAGTTCCAATTGCTCCAGTTTGCGGGTCATTTTTTCTGCGCCATGCTTGGTGCGCACAAAAATCATGGCGCGCTTAACGTCTTCCTGCTGGCACAGGGTTTCCAAGAGCTCCTGCTTGGCCGTCTGGGTGGTGATGATTAAGCGTTGGTCGACCCGCTCGGCTGCCGAGGACAAGGGGGCCACTTGGATGCGCTTGGGATCGGTCAGCAATTCCTCAGCCAAATGGGTGATTTCCTTCGGCATCGTGGCCGAAAACAGGCTGGTCTGACGGCTGGACGGGGTCTCGCCCACAATGAGCCGGATCGGCTTGATGAAGCCCATGTCCAGCATCTGGTCGGCTTCATCGAGAATGAGATGTTCGATCTTATCGAGGCGAATGGCCCTCTGCTTCATCAGGTCGATCAAACGACCGGGGGTGGCAATCAGAATATCCACGCCGCGTTCCATGGCGCGGATCTGCTTGCGGATATTGGCTCCGCCATAGACCAAGGCACCCGAAAGGCCGAGATAGCGGCCATAGGTGCGCAGGCTGTCGGCAATTTGGCCAGCCAGCTCACGGGTGGGTGTCACGATCAGTGCCCGGCAGGCGCGTGCCCCGGCGTGAACGCGTCGCTCGGACAAATGGTGCAGCAAAGGCAAGGCAAAGGCGGCGGTCTTGCCTGTGCCCGTCTGGGCCAGACCCAGAATATCAAGCGATTGCATCGCGGGCGGGATGGCCTGAACCTGGATCGGCGTCGGGCTTGTATAGCCTTCCCCCGCCAGAGCTTTCAAAATGGGGTCACTGAGGCCGAAATCGGCAAAGGTGGTCATGTTTATATCTTTCGCACGTCACAATGGGCCGTCATGCTTCTGGTCATCAGACAGCATGCGCGCCTGGGGTCTGTTTATCGAGGTACTAGACGCCCGATTTGGCTCTGACAGAACCAAGCGCGCTCTAGGGCGCACGCGACTGCTTGTTGCTTGCAGTCCAGCACGCCAAAAGGGGCCAACCTTCGCCCGGTGTGACCCCGCGAAATCAATCATGGTCACGTGCAACGCCCAGACGGCGGATAGCGATGAATGAGCGGTCGAGCCCGGTTCGGATAGAACCAGACCCTCACGTCTCAACTGTGGGATGTGCATGAAAACTCGGGCAGAGCGGGCGGGCAGAAGCCGCAAACACCTGTCTTAGCTGCCGAGTGCTTCCAGGATCGTCTTCACGCACAAAGCCATGAGAACGAGTGAAGCCAAGGCAAACACACCAAAGCGCAGCGCAACCTTATTGTTGGTTGCTTGCACCAAGGAATGCAGCACACGAAGGCCCACATAGACCCAAGCGAGCTGAATTGAAAGCCCATCGGCCCAATTTCCGACATGGGCGGTCAGGGCAAGGGCGTAAAACAGGGTCGGTTGTTCGTGCAAATGGTTATAATTATGGGCGACTTGGGCCACTTTTAGCGGCAAAACGTCCAAACTACCCGGAATTGCTGCACCTTGTGGGTCGATCTTGTGTTTTTGCATAGCTGGTAGTCGGGTGGCATACATCCACACCCACATGACACAGGTCCAACCAATCAAGGCCAAAATCGGCAACAACATCATTTGGTCTCCACAACAAAACGGGCACGCCTATTAAGCGATCCACCTTACGCACGACTTCTGAATAAGGATAGCCCAACTCATTCTATTTCACCCCAGGCCCTAAATGTGTGCGCAGGAAAGCCTCAAGTTCGTTGAGCATTTGCAAGCGGGTTTCGGTCCGCGACAGCCAATGATCTTCACCGCTCAATTCCACCAGCTTGTGAGGCTTGCCCGCCGCTTTGAGCGCATTGGCCATCATGACGCTTTGCTCAAACCGCACCACTGTATCATCCTTGCCGTGGATCAACAGAATGGGTGCACGTACCGCGGTGGCCAGCCGTCGCGGTGAGGCTGCGGCCAGTTCGGACTGATTGTCGCCGATATGGCTGGTCCAATAATTGACATTGGCCGCACGCGACCTGCCGGCATTGTTCTTTTCTGTCTCGATCAGGCGCGGCAAGTCTGAAACACCGGCCACGGAGACCACACAGCGGTAAAGGTCCGGGGTTAAGGTGGCCCCGGCGAGTGCGGCATAGCCACCATAGCTTCCCCCGACAATACAGACCTTGGCAGGATCGGTGAGGCCTTCCTTGACGGCCCAAGCCACCGCATCGGACACATCATCCTGCATGCGTTTGCCCCATTGGCGAAAACCGGCATCAGAAAAGGCCCGGCCAAAGCCGGTTGAGCCTCTAAACTGGGGTTGGATCACGACATAGCCACGTGTGGCCATGAATTGAGCCCAATAGTCGAACCGTGGCCAGTCGCGCGATTGCGGCCCGCCATGGGGGAAGATGATGGTGGGCGCATTCTTGATGTCGCCATCGCCCGGCGGCAAGGTGACATAGACAGGTATGTCCACCCCGTCGCGGCTTTTGAAACTTGTCGCCTGCAGCCGCCCCATCGGGACGTCTTTGAGCTGGGGATAGGCTTCACCCAGCCTGACGAGTTTGGGCCCATCCACACGCAGCAGCACATATTCAGGCGGGATTGATGTCGTCTCAATGCGTGCCACGACGCTTTTTCTGTCACGCGAGAAATCCACGATGGACACAATCTTGCCGGGAAACGTGTTCTCGAGGATGGCTTGGGCTTCTTGGAGATCAGCAGAGATCATCTGGGTTGTGGGTTCCAGACCCCCCATAACCACCCCAACCACAGAGCTGGACCATTGGTCGGTGACCACATAGGACAGTTCAACATCCTCGACGCGCAAGAATGTGGTGATGGCTTTGGTGGTCGGATCAATGGCATGGATTTCCCCAAGTTCTGATCCTGTATCCTGAGAAAAGACAATTTTGCCGCCTCTGGTCAGCCCCCTAAACCCAATAGCCCGCGTGACATTGTCATCCAGACTTAAAACCTCTTCAAATTGCTTGTCGGCTGCGCCAACGAACATTTTGGTCGTCTTGCGGCTGGCATCATAATCCAGTCGCGCAATTGGATTGCCCGCCCGATCCACCATCCAATCATATGTATTTGGGTTGCCGAAGGCCTTGATTTCGGTTTGGGTACCATTGGTGGCCACTTCATAGAGATTGAGCGATACCCGGTCGGCATTATTCAGATCATAAGCGACCATCATCACCCGGTTCGGCTTGTCCGGCAGAATCGAAACCAAGCCGACCCCATAATTATACTCCCGCAAGACACCACCTTCGGCCAACAGATTGCGGATGGTCGAAGTCTCAAAATCAAATGAAAATGTGCGAAACATCTCGTCCTTAAACGTATCGACTTGGGTGGTGTCGCTGGCTGTGATCAGCACGTCGCCGCCATCTTCAAACGTGATGTCCCGCAGTTTTTTGTCGCCGACTGAGACGCCCACAGCTTTGCGCGTGCTCAGGTCCATCACCCGGACTTGGGTCTCGCCAAGATCGCTTGAATACGCAAAGGCGATCCGATTGCCATCTGCAGAAATAGCAACATCGGTGATTTTTTGGGTTGCTGCAAAAGCCTCCGCGGGTGGCGGTTTAGCCAGCCCAAAGGTGGGCGACATCCAGACCATTCCAAGAAGGCCGCTCGCCACCAGATATTTATGAAGCCCCATTATGCCCACCTCCAATAGTGCCAAGCTGCAATGACTTTTGGGAACAGGCAAGCGATGTTTCAGGAGGTTAGGCCCTCCTCCTGCGGTCGTGATTGGCGGCTGTTAATTGTGTGAACTGACTTGCCAATCTCTTGCAGCGGTCGCAGGATCATCAAACGTAAGTTGAGTGGGGGACACGATGCGGGCATTGTTATTTTCAACCATTCTGGCTGTTTCAGGTCTGGGGCTTCCCGGCGCGGCCATTCTGGCCGTCGATCCGGCGCAGGCACAAGCAACCACCAGCGCACAAGCCGGCGCACCCGAAGCTGCTGTCACCTACATCCATGTTGGCCGGCTGATCGCGGAGCCCGGTGCGCTGCCAGCAACCGCCAAAACCCTGATTATTCGGGACGGCAAGATTGAGGCGATCCGGGATGGCTATGTCGCGCCGGTTGGCGATGCGCAACTGGTGGATCTCAAGACCAAAACAGTCTTGCCTGGCCTGATCGACAGCCATGTGCATCTGTTGTCGGAATTGTCACCGCGCAGTCAGCTTGATGCGGTCACCAAGGAAGAAAGCGATTTGGTACTGGATGGGCTGATCAATGCCCAGAAGACCTTGCAGGCAGGCTTTACCACGGTGGTGGATTTGGGCGCTGGTGACCATCACACGATCTTTGCGCTGCGCAATCAGATTGCCGCGGGTCGCTTATTGGGGCCGCGCATCCTGGCCGCTGGGGCGGCGATCAGTCCAACGGGCGGGCATGGTGATATTCACGGCTACCGGGAAGACATTATGCATGTGCTGGGCCCTGAAAGCGTCTGCAATGGGGTCGATGATTGCCGCCGCGCGGTGCGTGAACAGGTCAAGGCCGGGGCTGACATCATTAAAGTCACGGCAACCGGCGGGGTGTTAAGCAACACTGCCAGCGGCCTCAGCCAGCAATTTTTCGACGATGAGTTGAAAGCCATTGCCGATACGGCTCATCTGCTTGGCAAAACCATCACCGCCCACGCCCATGGCAAAGGCGGGATCGAGGCTGCTTTGCGGTCGGGCTTCGACAGTATTGAACATTCAAGCTATGCCGATGCCGAGACTTTTGCCCTCTATAAGGCCAAAAACGCCTGCATGGTGCCCACATTGCTGGCAGGCACCACGGTGACCGAAATGGCGAAGGTGGGCGGTACCTTGACGGGTGCTCAAGCCGCCAAAGCCCTGACTGTGGGGCCTTTGATGATCGATATGGCGTCCAAAGCCCGCAAGGCAGGTGTCTGTGTGGTGTTTGGCACGGATTCAGGCGTCTCCCGCCATGGCGATAATGCGCGTGAGTTCGAATTGATGGTGCAGGCAGGATTTACCCCGACAGAAGCCTTGCGCAGCGCGACTGTAGGCGGGGCTGCGCATCTGGGCTTGTCATCGCAGATCGGCACTCTGGAACCCGGTAAAGCCGCCGACCTCATTGCCGTCACCGGTGATCCGCTGAGCGATGTGTCGGTCCTGCGCAAGGTTGAGTTCGTCATGGTCGGCGGCCGCATCGCCAAACAATAGGGCAGGGCGTCGAGCCAGTGCTGTGGTGTCTCCCCGCCGGAGTGAAGCGCAGAGCGGGGACCTTTTTGTGTATTAGCGGCACAAGATCCCGGATCGGCTACCGCCGTCCGGGATGACAGTGCTCTGTATAATTTAGCTTTTTTAACGGTGTCATCCCCGCCGGAGCGAAGCGCAGAGCGGGGACCTCCTCGCGTCCTTGTGTCACAAGATCCCGGATCGGCTACCGCCGTCCGGGATGACAGCGTGTTGTGGATGTGTTGCTCTCCTCCCCCGCGTGCGGGGGAGGGGGACCCTGCGCAGCAGGGTGGAGGGGGTGTTGTGAAAGCTCAGCCACGCTAATGCCCCCTCCGTCAGCTTCGCTGCCACCTCCCCCGTAAACGGGGGAGGACATGAGGGCATCACCCCCGCCGAAGAGCGGGGACCTCCTCGCGCATCTGCGCAATAAGATCCCCGAGCGGCTTTGCCGTTTAGGTTGATACGCGGTAGGATATGTTGGCAATTCAGCAGCGGGGCTCATGCGATAATATCAGCCACTTACTTCGCCCGCCGCCAGAATTGGTCTTGGCAGAGGAAGGCAACGCACCCGGAAACCTTCAACTGTCCATCCGGCATAAGAGTCAGGACAGCTTTATATGTCTTGCCATTGACTGGATTATAAATCGTCCCTCCCGTCCAATTACCGCGGCCCGGAACGAAGCCGCTCAATAAGCGCATGCCTATTATTAAGCGGTTCCGCAGAGCCGGGTCCGGATTATGCGTGTCAAGCGGTGGTGTCGTCGTCCTAGGGAGCGGAACCGCGCTCACAATAGTTCCGCATAATTGTGCCCCGCAGGGGGCGATCTCGACGATGGCTTTATTCTCCGGCGTGTGCCAGCGGCCTGATATTGGGCCAGCAGTGGACGACATGCCGATTGCGACGATCAAAAGAACTGACATCATAAAACTCCCAAATAGGGCTACGGATCAAAATGAGAACATTGTTTTCGGTAGAAGCGATACAATAGGATCACGGATGCGCGAGCAGACAGAAAGCCTCTGGGCGCGCTTCCTCCATCCAACGCACATCCACGCGGTTGAATCCTGCGTTCTCTAGTTCCCGCCGACAGGTTTCTGCAAAAAGACGCGGTACAGGGGCTCGCGGGCCTCTGGGTTGAAAGCAAATGGCAAACAAGCCTTTCTCTGCGACATGGCCATGAAGTCGACGGAATAGGGCAGGCCGATTATCAATGATTTGGATGACATTGGAGCACCAAATGCGATCAAACCGGCCGTCAATGACACAAGCCGGATCGGCGATATTCCCACAACGCAGCTCAAGTCTGCCTTCTGCCAGGGCCGATTTATTGTGATACTGGGCCGATATAACCATTGCTGGTGACCAATCGAGCCCGAGTGCTCGATTGTTGGTATCCCGGCTCAGAAATTCGGCCAAGGTCTCACCGTTGCCAAAGCCAAATTCAAAGCCAGTCTGGCCCGCTTGAAGGTCGAGCTGATCTAACAGCCATCTGTTGCGTGGCCGGTTGGTGGCGGCCATAATATCCCCCATCAATCGGCCGAGAAAACCCGCTGGCTTGCGCGCCTGTTGCGAAAAGATTAGCTCAGACATGGGCAGCGCCTCTACCCACCGCCTTTAGCTGAGTTTCAGCGAAGCCTTCTTGTTGGTCAGAGTTCAAGCGCGCTGCGATCGTCCGCAACACATTGGCTGCACTCAATAACTCGTCGGCCGTTAAGCCTTGGCTCAATACGTCAATGTGCGGTTCTTCAATCTGGTGGATCTGGTTGACCGCTGCTCGTCCTTTTGCGGTCAGGCCAATGAGGGCAGAGCGCTTGTGTGACGGATTGGGTAAGGCTTCTAGCCACCCACTGGTGATCATATCGTCAACGAGTTTTTGGATGAATTGACGTGAAACGGGCCGCATGGCCGCCAGTCGTGGTACTGTCAGTGGTCCGCGATAGTGGATGGACATTAATATCCCACGCATACCCGATGACAGCCCCGCGGCGGCGTGGAGGCGGTCACCCGCGGCGGAAAGCCGATGGAAGGCGGTGGGTAAGATCTCAAGCACGGCGCGCATATGTTCGGCTATCACTCACCATTCTCCTAATTGACAACTTTATTGTCAATTAAGATGCGGGGCTGATTTTGTCAACTAGGTTGTCATCAATGATTTCAATCATGACTCATATGCTGCCATCCGCTTGGGGCTGGCAGTGTTGTAATGCTCTGAAAGTGAATGGATATATTCTCGATTGAGTGCACAAGAAGCCGCCGTGACTGGCGGTGCAGCATTTACCCACCGCCCCTCCCCAATCGGGTGAGGGGCAAAAGTGAGAGACAGTTTCTGCTTTAAGCGACGGCGACCTCTTCGGCGGGCAGGAATTTCTTGCCGCGAATGTGGTCTGAGATTTTTTCCGCAATCATCATGGTCGGCGCATTGGTGTTGCCGCCAATCAGAGTGGGCATCACCGAGGCATCCACCACCCGCAGATTCTTCACGCCGCGCACTTTGCAATCCTTATCGACCACAGACGCCTTGTCAGTGCCCATGCGGCAGGTCCCGATTGGGTGATAAATGGTTTCAGCCGTCGCGCGTATATAGGCGTCGATCTCCTCATCGGATTGGACATGGGCACCGGGTTTGAATTCTTCGCCCCGATAGGGGGCTAAGGCGGGCTGTGCCAAGACGTTCCGGCCAATCTTGAGGCCTTCGCGCAAGGCACGACGATCTTCCTCGGCCGACAAATAATTGGGATCAATCAGCGGGGCCGCAAACGGATTGGCGCTCTTAATGCTGATCTGGCCGCGGCTTTCAGGTCGCAGCTGACACACATGCAGCGAGAAACCATCTTGGGTGGCCGCCACATTGCCATGGTCTTGGACCAAGGCATTGACGAAGTGGAATTGCAAATCAGGCCGGTCGAGGCCTTCGCGCGATTTGGCAAAACCGCCGGATTCGAGGAAGTTTTCCCGGCCAAGACCTTCCTTGCGGAACAAATAGGTCAATGCCGTTATATATTGCTTCAGCCCACGGTTGAGGGAGAAGGCGGTGATGGGCTGGGTACAATTCTGCAACAAGAGCACGTCAAGATGGTCTTGCAAATTCTGGCCAACATCAGGGCTGTCGACCAACACCTCGACCCCGGCCTGGCTTAAAGTCTGAGCCGGGCCGATGCCGGAAACCATCAAAATCTGGGGCGATTGAACCGCACCAGCGCACACCAGCACTTCTTTATTGGCATAAACACGAGAGCGGGGTGATTTCTCATCATGGGCATATTCGACCCCGACACAGACCTTGTCTTCAAACAGCAATCGGGTGGTATGGGCGTGGCTGCGCACAGCCAGATTGGGCCGCGCCAATGCGGGCTTGAGATAGGCAAAGGATGCTGACCACCGCTCACCATCCTTGATGGTCAATTGGTAGGAGCCGAAACCCTCTTGATCATGACCATTGAAATCGGCTGACTTCTTGTGCCCGGCCTGCACCGCTGACTCGATTAGGGCGTGATAGAGCGGATTGGATGATTTGCCCCAAGACACATGCAAAGGGCCGCTGGCCCCGTGAAAGGCATCCCCGCCTGTCTCAAGCGATTCAGAGCGTTTGAAATAGGGCAGAACTTCTGAAAAACTCCAGCCCTTCAAGCCCATCTGGGCCCATTGATCATAGTCACGGGCATGGCCGCGAATATAGATCATGCCATTGATCGCGCTGGATCCACCCCAGCCCTTGCCACGTGGCCAATAGAGCGGACGGTTGTTAAGCTGGCCTTGGGGTTCGGTGGTAAAGGCCCAATTATGCGCATTCTTGCCTTTGATCAGTGTGCCGACACCGGCGGGCATGCGCACCAGAAGCGAATTGTCGCGCCCGCCGGCTTCAAGCACCAGCACCCGCACATTGAGGTCTTCGCTCAAACGGTTGGCCAGAACACAACCTGCACTGCCTGCCCCAATGATGATATAGTCAAACCGGTCTTCAGCTGCCGCTGTGGCCATTCAGGAACTCCCCGTCCTTGGATTTTCTTGTTCTGCCGCCATGTTTGACCCGAAGAGGCAGACTGGGCAAGTGGACTCGGGCACGTGGATTCAGTCCCCGGTCCGCACAGGGCTCACCCAACCCAATTGGGGCTGCGCTTTTGGGCAAAGGCCATCGGCCCCTCGATCAGATTGGGTGAGGAGAACATGGCCCGAATTTCGGGATAATTATTCTGCCCGCGATAGGCGGCAGCCAGGGATGGCTCGTCCAGCCCGCGATAGACCGCCTCCTTCGACGCCCGGATCGAGCTGGGCGCGCATTCGGCAATCATGTCGGCCCAAGCCCGCGCACGGGTCAACAGATCAGCCGGGGTTGTGACTTCATTGACAAAGCCCAGTGTTTTGCCTTCTTCGGCACTGACCCGCCGCCCGGTTAGAATCATGCCCATGGCTTGTTTGAGACCAATTTGACGGGGCAAGCGATGCAATCCCCCGGCTAAAGCTGCCAGACCGACCTTTGGCTCAGGCAAGGCAAAGACCGCGCTATCAGCGGCGATAATCAGGTCACAAGCCAAGGCAATCTCGAACCCACCGCCCATGGCAATGCCGTTCACCGCGGCAATTACGGGCTTGGCCAGATCAAATCGACTGGTCAGCCCAGCAAAGCCCGAATCGGGAATATACATCTTCCCACCTGAGGCCTGATATTTCAGGTCATTGCCGGCACTGAAAGCCCGCTCACCCGCCCCGGTGATGATGGCAACCCACAGATCGGGATTGGCGGCGAAGTCGTCAAACACCTGAGCCAATTCGGCATTGGCCGGGGGATGCAAGGCATTCATGGCCTCGGGGCGGTTAATGGTGACAGTCAGGACTTTGCCGTCGATGGCAGTGCTGCAAAATTCATAGCTCATGGCGCTCTCCCGGATGTTTTTTCATGATCTAGCAGGAAAACTGAGGCAAGGGACACCACAAAGCAGCAATTTGGCTTGCAGTACATGGACGCGCGTTGACATGTTTTCGCCGCGTTCTTACCTCACGGGCCAAATGTTTTGCTGTGGTGCCAGTGTAGCGCCCCTTGCCCGTCTGGATGAACCGGCGGACAAGGCCCCAGAAGAGCCGGAATTTCCGGCAACAGGTCAGGCCGGAAGTCCATGTTGAAGATCGTCAAGAAGCTGTTTGGCACCTCGAACGAGCGCCGCGTGAAAACCCTCATCCAGCGCGTGGAGCAGCGGATCAATCCGCTTGAAGCCGGAATCAAGGCCTTGAGTGATGACGCCCTGCGCGCCAAGACGGACGAGTTCAAGGCTCGTCTGGCTTCTGGTGCCACGCTGGATGATATTCTTGATGAGGCCTTTGCCGTTGTCCGCGAGGCTGCCTCGCGGGCGATTGGCCAACGCCATTATGATGTGCAGCTGGTCGGCGGCATGGTGTTGAATTCTGGGGCGATCTCAGAAATGCGCACCGGGGAAGGTAAGACCCTGGTGGCAACGGCCCCGGTTTATCTCAATGCTTTGACCGGGCGTGGTGTGCATGTGGTCACGGTCAATGATTATTTGGCCAAGCGCGATGCTGAATGGATGGGCCGCATTTACGCTTTCCTCGGCATGGAAACCGGCGTCATCGTGCCAAATCTCGATGATGCGACCCGCCGGATCAATTATGCCAAGGACATCACCTACGGCACCAATAATGAGTTTGGCTTTGATTATCTCCGCGATAATCTGAAATATTCGCTCGACGAAATGGTCCAGCGCGATCACCACTTTGCCATCGTCGATGAAGTCGATTCGATTCTGATCGATGAAGCGCGCACCCCGCTGATCATTTCCGGGCCGACCGATGACCGTTCTGATTTTTATCGGTCGATGGATGAGCTCATTTATCTGCTCGACAAGGACGATTACGAGCATGATGAAAAGCAGCGTTCAGCGGTCTATACCGAAAAGGGTTCTGAGCGCATTGAAGAGCTTCTGCGCGAGCGTGGATTGCTGGAAGGCGGGCTCTATGAAGCGGTCAACACCACAGTTGTGCACCATGCCAATCAGGCCCTGCGGGCCCATGTGCTCTACACCCGCGACAAGGATTATATCGTCAAGGACAATGAGGTTGTTCTGATTGACGAATTTACCGGCCGGATGATGACCGGGCGGCGGCTGTCGGAAGGCCTGCATCAGGCAATCGAAGCCAAAGAACAAGTTCCCGTCCAACCGGAAAACCAGACCTTGGCGTCAATCACTTTCCAAAACTATTTCCGCCTTTATGAAAAGCTGGGCGGGATGACGGGGACAGCCCAAACCGAAGCGGCAGAATTTGAAGATATTTATGGCCTGCGGGTGGTGGAAATCCCAACCAATCGGCCAGTGGCGCGGATCGACGAGAATGATCTTGTGTTCCAGAACCAAGCCGGCAAGCATCGGGCGATCCTGCGCGATATTCGTGATTGCTATGATCGTGGCCAGCCCATTCTGGTCGGCACGGCATCGATCGAAAAGTCAGAGCTGATTTCAGATTTGCTCAAGGCCGAAAACATTCCCCATTCGGTTCTAAACGCCCACAAACATGCCGAGGAAGCCGAGATCGTTGCCGAAGCTGGTGTGCCCGGTGCTGTGACGATTGCAACCAATATGGCTGGTCGGGGGACCGACATCCAATTGGGTGGCAATGTGGAAATGCGCCTCGATAAGGAAAAGCGGGCGCGTGAGGCGGCTTGGGGTCGGGCGATGACCTCAGAGGAACTTCAGACGCTCAAGGGCGAAATCGAAGCAGATATTGCCGTTAAAAAGGCCAAGGCACTGGAATTGGGGGGCCTTTATGTGTTGGGAACCGAACGGCATGAAAGCCGCCGGATTGACAACCAATTGCGTGGCCGGACCGGTCGGCAAGGCGACCCCGGCAAGAGCCGCTTTTATATCTCTTGCGATGATGATCTGCTGCGCATCTTCGGCGGAGACCGGTTAGCAGGTGTGTTCAAAGTGGCCTCCGCCGATGAGGATGAGCCTCTGGAAGATCGCATGATGAATAAGGTCATGGAGATTAGTCAGAAGCGGGTGGAAGCGCGCAATTTCGAGATCCGCAAGAACCTTTTGAAATATGACGACGTGATCAATGATCAGCGCAAGCAGATCTTTGAAGAGCGCAAGGAATTCATGCGCACCGACAATGTCGAGGACACAGTGCGCGATATGCGCCATGAAGTGATCGACACATTGTGTGAGTATTATATGCCGGCCCGTCTTCTGCCCGAACAATGGGACACAGAGGGGCTTGAAAACGATGTGCGTGAGACCCTGGGTCTGGAAATCCCGGCCCGCGAGATGGCGGCCCGCGAAGGCGTGGATGACAATGACATTCGCCAAGCCATTCTGGAGGCATCCGACAAGGCTTGGGCTGAAAAAGTGACTCTGATGGGTGAGGACCAATCTCGTTACATCGAAAAGCAGGTCCTGTTGCAGACCATCGACCTCAAGTGGCGCGAGCATCTGGTCCAAGTCGATCATTTGCGCTCGGTTATCCATTTGCGCGGCTATGGCCAGCGCGATCCGCTGATCGAATACAAAACTGACGCCTTCTCGATGTTTGAAAAGATGCGCTCGGACCTGCGGACCGATGTCACCCGCGTTTTGATGAACATCCAGCTGATCGCGCCCGACTCCCAGCAGTTTCCTGCAAGCTTTGATCCCAGCATGGCCACGATTGATGCGGGCTTTGGATCGGGAATTGGCGATGGGTTTGGCAGCAATCCTGATTGGGTCACCAGCCATCCAGCTCCGGCAACGGGCTTGGATGAAATGGGTGATGTGGCCGACGACCTTGTCCCTTCACCTTTGGGCGACATGCCGCGGGCTTGGCTTGATACCCCGCGCAATGCACCGTGCCCCTGTGGCTCCGGCAAGCGGTTTAAGGCCTGCCACGGCGCAGTCTAAGACGTCATGGCCTCAGGCTGAGACCGGCTTGAGGCCAGCGGCGAACCGCTTCCAGTTCTCGACATAATGCAGGGCAGAGCCGATCAGAAACTGGACCTGATCGGGCAACACCTCGCGTACCACTTTGCCCGGTGCACCCATCACCAGTGAATTGTCGGGAATCACCTTGCCTTCGGGGATCAGCGCCTTGGCCCCGATGATACAATTCTTGCCGATCACGGCCCGATTCAGCACCACTGCACCAATTCCGATCAAAGAATTATCGCCAATTGTGCATCCATGCAGCATGGCCAGATGGCCAACGGTCACATTGGCACCAATGGTGAGGGGGACACCCAGATCGGTGTGCAGGATCGCCCCGTCTTGAATATTGGTGTTTTCGCCGATGGTGATGGGATCATTATCCCCCCGCAAAACCGCATTAAACCAAACACTTGCATTCTTGTGCAGGACGCAATTTCCGATGACGGTGGCATTGGGCGCAATCCAATAATCACCTTGGGCCGGCAATGTCGGGGTCGCATCGCCTAAAGAATAGGCACCTGGGATGAAGCCCATGGAAAAATGTCCTCCAAAAAGAGTTTTCGTCATTAACAACTCATTTACTCTGCTAGGATGAACTCGCAACAGAGATTCGCGGCAGGTCCGAAGATGGCTTTGTGTCAGGCGCGCGAAAGGGGGTGATGTGATCGCACACGCGGCCATGCCTGAACCGGACCCTGCCGACCTTCGGGTTGGTTCTCCGAGCAGCCTGTATCAGTCCTGCCAGTTGTTTTGTGCCGCAGCCCTTAGGTCTGCGGCTTTTTCATTTTTCGACTTCCGACCTGAAGGAGCATGTCCATGGCGAAACGCCCAGCAGCCCGTCGTACCCGTGATCAAGCCGATCAAAGCCGTCATCCACATGGTTTTGGTCAGGGTAAACACGGTCATCATGGTCAGGAAGATTCTAATGTACGGGCTTTGTTTGGCTGGCACCCTACGGCCCAAGATGATGGGATT
The DNA here is from genome assembly GCF_003112735.1 of Candidatus Phycosocius bacilliformis. Taxonomy (GTDB): domain Bacteria; phylum Pseudomonadota; class Alphaproteobacteria; order Caulobacterales; family Aquidulcibacteraceae; genus Aquidulcibacter; species Aquidulcibacter bacilliformis. The sequence goes on along the minus strand of NZ_BFBR01000007.1, from coordinate 10,917 downwards.
GAGCGCGATCAGAGCTTTCTAAAGAAGGTCAAGCCGCGCACAGCAGGCCAAGAACAACTGCTTGATGCAATTGATGCCAATCCATTGGTGGTGGCGATCGGTCCGGCGGGGACAGGCAAGACCTATCTGGCGATTTCAAAGGCGGTGGAGGCACTTGAAGCCGGCCGGGTATCGCGGATTATTCTCTCGCGCCCTGCGGTTGAGGCCGGTGAATCCATCGGCTTCCTGCCGGGCCATATGGAAGAAAAGCTTGCCCCTTATCTGCGTCCCCTGATGGATGCATTGTCGGACCGGCTCAGCCCCAAACGGCTCAAGACGATGATGATGGAAGGCCAGATCGAAATTGCGCCCATCGGCTTCATGCGTGGGCGGACATTAAACAATGCCTTTGTGGTGATTGATGAGGCGCAAAACTGCACCTATGGCCAGCTGAAGATGCTGCTCACCCGTCTGGGCTGGCATTCCACCATGGTGGTGACCGGTGACCCAGCACAAACCGATCTGTTGCCAGAATTGTCCGGCCTTGGCCAAATCGCCGACGCGCTTGATCGATTGGATGATGTCGCCGTGGTACGCTTGGCCGAGAAAGACATCGTGCGCCACCCGCTGGTGGCCAGCATGCTCAGCGTGCTTTAATCGCATTCTTGGCGCAGGCTTGCTCCTCAAGTCTGCGCCATGGCATCCCCGACAATCCGTCGGCTGGTTCAGCCTTCCAGATCGATGTCCAGAATGGCCATTTCGAAAATATAGGACGTCTCGCCCTCATCCTCGTCAATATAGACGGTGCCGAGGAATTCAGGGCCCATATATACTTCCATGGAATCCTTCACGCCAGCGCGTGGCTTTAAAAGGATGTCGCGTGAACGGAAAACCCGGTTCATATGGGCCTCAACACGCTTCCATTCCGGATTTGCCATTGTGTGTCTCCAATCAATAGGTCGGGTTTAGGGGCATGTGCGCTGACTGGGAAGGGGGTTAAACCCGCAACTCGCCTTCCAATACAGTCACGGCCCGCCCGCGCATCAGCACACGGTCGCCCTTAACCTCGCAAATCATGCCCCCACCCCGACCGGGATAAGCCTGAAAGAAGGTGAGCGGGTTTTGTCCCAGTTTCTCGGTGAAGAGTGGGGCGAGAATGCAATGGGCGGAGCCGGTGACGGGGTCTTCTGGAATGCCTGAACCGGGGGCAAAAAAGCGGCTGACCACCTGATAAGGTGCCTCTTTATCGGCCAGAGTAGCCACGATTAAATTACCGCGCTCTTGGGCCATGTCCTGGGTGCAGATTCGATTGATGGCGGCCAAATCAGGCTTCAGGCTGCGCAGGATCGCCTCATTTTCGACGATGGCCACACCATAACTCGCCGCCCACGTCTCTCGGATTGGGGCACCAAGAGCGGCCTCCAGACCTTCTGGTGTGGGGATAGGTCGGGCCGGGCGGGCCGGGAAATCAAGCTCATAAAGGCCAGCCTCATCCCGACGCACGCGCAGTGGCCCACTCAGCGTGTCGAAAGTCAGAATTTCTGCCGTCACGCCCAATTCAGTCATGAGCACATGCGCCGAGGCCAAAGTGGCATGGCCGCAGAGCGGGATTTCAAGTGCGGGTGTGAACCAGCGCAAGCCAAAGCGGGCAGGGTCGGCAGTTTTCAGAAGATAGGCTGTCTCGGCCTGGTTGTTTTCCATCGCGAGCGTCTGCATCCAGCCTGCCTCGGGCCAGACATCAAAGGGCTCCACCACACAGGCCGGATTGCCGGTAAATGGGCGCTCGGCAAAGGCATCAATCAAATATTGTTTCATCTTAGGCTTCCTTAAATTGAACTTCCGGCCAGCGGGCCTGAATGCCCGCCACTTTGGCTTTGGTATTGTGGGTCGCACCGCGATTGGGATTGGGGCGCAGAACCATGTCGAACAAATCTTGCAAACCGAACGGGGCGGCAAGGCTGATGCTGTCATCGGCTTCCAGGCGCACAGCCACCGCATCTGAAAAGCACAGATAGCGTTCAAGCGATTCATCGGTGCAGGACAAAGGCGCATAGGGGCTCCCAAAGCGTTTTTCGAACCACACATGGACGCGGGCCTGATTGCGCACCTCGACCAAAGGCTTCAAATCCTCCGGCAGCAGGGCATCAACCGCCTTGATGATGCGATCTTCGGCATCCCAGGAGATGTCGGGATCGAAATAGCAAATGTCATAATCCTTGATGCCATAATCAGGTGCGCGCCCGGTGAGGCTGTTCCACACTGTGCCATAGACCGACCCTGCCACCAGTCGCCAATCGGGCAGGTTTGCGCCGCGCACCAGATCCAACACCTGCATCACACGCGGACTGGCTTGCACCATGTGGATCAGACGGGTTTCCAGCGCTTGGGTCATTTGCTGACTGTCCATGCGTGGTTGAGCGGCCCATGGCCTTTGCCAAATCCCGGTGCGCGGCGGATCGCCTCCAACAAATAAGCCCGCGCCCGCTCGACAGCTTCTTCCAGGCCGACACCTTGGGCCAGATAGGCAGCAATGGCGCTGGCCAATGTACAGCCGGTGCCGTGGGTGGAGGCAGTCTCAATCCGCTCGGCCTCGAAGAAAACCTCACCGGCTTGGGTTGCCAAAACATCGGTAAAGCGGGGGCCTGGAATATGCCCGCCTTTGACGAGGACAGCCTCAGCCCCCAGTCGCAACAGACGCTCACCAGCCCGGCGCTGGCCATTAATGCCATCCACGTCCAGATCGGTCAGACGTTCGGCCTCGGGCGCATTGGGGGTCAGAAGGCCCGCCAGCGGGATCATCAGGCTTTTCACGGCAGCCACGGCGCGCTCTTCCAGAAGCGGGTGACCACCCTTTGCCACCATCACTGGATCCACCACCCGCACAATGCCTTTGGTATGGGTTTCCAGCGCTTCGGCGACTGTTTCGACGGTCTCAATACTGCCCAACATGCCGGTCTTGACCGCATCCACGCCCAGATCGCTCGTTACACACGAGATTTGCTCGCTGATCACCGCCAAAGGGATGGGATGGACATTGAACACACCCAACGTGTTCTGCACCGTGATGGCGGTGACCGCCGTCATGGCAAAGCCACCCAGTGCCGTGACGGCCTTGATATCGGCCTGAATACCGGCCCCACCACCACTGTCACTGCCCGCCACAATCAAGACGCGGCCCTTGGGGGTTGGAGGTGTCATGCTAATCGAGCCTTTCTTCGAAAAGGGCAGCCTGTACCCGCAAGGCTTGGCGGGTTTCAGCCACATCATGCACGCGCAAGACCGCCGCACCTTGGCGGGCGGCGAACAGAGCGGCTGCCAGCGATCCACCCAAGCGGTTGTCAGGCGCTGCACCGGGGTCAAGGGCCTCAATGAAGCGCTTGCGCGATGTGCCGACCAGAACGGGCCGACCCAAAGCGACCAGTCGCGGCAGATCGCGCATCAGGGTCAGATTATGGGAAAGGGTTTTGCCGAAGCCGATACCGGGATCGAGAATGATATGCTCAAGCTTGATCCCCGCTTGAACCGCTTGACTGAGGCGACTGACGAGGAAGTTCAAAACCTCGCTGGTGACATCGCGGTAGCTGGGCTGGACTTGCATGGTCTTGGGCTCGCCCTGGGCGTGCATCAGCACCACTGGGACATCAAGGGCCGCGGCAACCGTTAGGCTGTCTGGCGAAAAACCTAATGCCGAGACATCATTCCAGCATGAGGCACCTGCGGCAATGGCGGCGCGCGCCACCTCTGGCTTGCGGGTGTCAATCGAAATGGGGATCGGGCAGTCCTTGGCCAAAGCCTGAAGCACAGGCAAAACGCGGTCGATTTCTTCATCGGCTCCGACGGGTTCAGCTCCCGGACGCGTGCTCTCCCCGCCAAGGTCGAGGAGGTCTGCCCCGGCTGCGACCAAGGCATGGGCATGGGCAATCGCAGCCGCGGGGTCGATGAACTGACCACCGTCGGAGAAACTGTCAGGCGTGGTGTTGATCACGCCCATGATGAGCGGCCCCGCCCGGTTATTGAGAGCTTGCAGAAACCGATTCATGGCCCGCTCCCTAGTCAATTTTGAGACCGCTGCACAGGGTGGCGTGTGCGAAAGGGGGCAAGACAGGCCTTTTCATCGCTGGCCCGGCGCGGCACACTGGGCTCATGACTCACGCAGCAATTCCTCCCGCTCCCCGCACATATGGCGGCCTGAACTGGCTTGGCCTCAAAACCCTGTATCTGCGCGAAGTGCGCCGGTTTTGGAAAGTCGCCGTCCAGACGATTTTTGGACCGGTGGTGTCGACTTGGTTGTTGATGGTGGTGTTTGTGATGGCGTTTGGGGCCGACAAGCGCATGATGAGCGGCATTCCTTTTGCTGACTTTTTGGCACCGGGCCTGATCATGCTGTCGATCATCCAGAATGCCTTTGCCAATTCCTCTTCCTCGCTCATTGTGGCCAAGGTCCAAGGCACAACGGTGGATTTCTTGATGCCACCTTTATCGGCCGGGGAATTAACCGCCGGCTTTATCGCCGGGGCGACCACACGCGGGCTTTTGGTGGCCTTGGCGATGGCCCTGTCCATTGTGGTTTTCGCCAATGTTGTCCCAAAGCACTGGGGCTGGACCCTGTATTTCGGCCTGACCGGGGCGATCATGTTCGGGGCATTTGGCGTACTCGGGGGCATTTGGGCCGATAAATTTGACAATCTGGCCTTTGTGACCAGCTTCCTGATCACGCCTCTGACCTTTTTGTCTGGCACGTTTTATTCAATCAAAGTCCTTCCCGAACCCTTCCACACATTGTCGATGTGGAACCCGGTATTTCATTTGATTGATGGCTTTCGCTATGGCTTTACCGGCCATGCCGATGCCGACGTCATGATCAGTGCTGTGTCCTCCGGCCTCATCAGCCTTGCTTTGGTGTTTCTGTGCTGGCGTGTGTTCAAGACGGGGTGGCGCATGCGCGCATAAAGCTGTAAAAGGCAGACGTCCGACGTAGCAGCGAACGAGGGACCTGGCGGCAGCTAGGCCCTTTTTCGATTCAGCCGACCCGGACCTAACCAAAGTTTGGAGAGTAATCCATGAGCGCCGCCCCTTTGATGCCTGTCTATTCACCTGCACCAGCGGACTTCGTGCAAGGGCGAGGCGTGGAGGTCTTCTCTGCAGACGGCAAGCGTTATCTGGATTTCATCGCCGGTATTGCCACCAATTCTTTGGGACATTGTCACCCCAAGCTGGTGGCTGCCCTGACCGAACAGGCCAACAAAATCTGGCACATGTCCAACATGTATCAGACGGAGCTGCAACGCTCACTCGCTCAGAAATACACAGAAGCTTCCTTTGCCGATGTGGTCTTTTTTGCCAATTCGGGCACAGAGGCGATCGAAGCCTGCTTGAAGCTGACCCGCAAATATCATTCATCCAAAGGCAATCCAGAGCGCATTGATATTCTGGGCTTTGAGGGTGCTTTCCATGGCCGCTCTTATGGGGCGATCAATGCGGCTGCCAATCCGAATTACCTCAACGGATTTGGCCCGCCTCTGCCAGGTTATCGCCAATTGCCATTTGGCGATCATGATGCGCTGAAGGCGGCGATTGGCCCCACCACTGCAGGCATTATCATCGAGCCTGTTCAGGGCGAAGGTGGGGTTCGCGCCGTGCCCACAGAATGCCTGAAAGGCCTGCGGGAACTGTGCGACAAAGAGGGCATTCTGCTCATTTTTGACGAGGTTCAGTCCGGTGCGGGGCGGACGGGTAAATTGTTTGCCCATGAGTGGGCGGGCATCACCCCTGATGTCATGGCAGTTGCCAAAGGCATGGGCGGCGGCTTCCCCATGGGGGCCTGTTTGGCGACCGCCGAAGCGGCCAGCGGCATGGTGCGTGGCGTGCACGGGTCGACTTTTGGCGGCAATCCGCTGGCGATGGCCGTCGGTCATGCGACTTTTGATGAAATCAGCAAGCCTGAATTCCTTGAGCATGTCCGCGATGTTGCCAACCACCTGCATCAAGCACTCGCAGGGCTGAAGGACCGCTATCCAGAGCTTGTGCAGGATGTGCGGGGTAAAGGCCTGCTCTGTGGTCTCAAGCTGACCATGGACCCCCTCAAAGTGCGCCAATTGTGCTTTGAGCGCGGCATGCTGGTGGGCACGGCGGGGCAGAATGTGCTGCGTCTGGCGCCGCCCCTGATCATCACACCCGAGCATGTTTCTGAAGCCATCACAATTCTGGATGCAGCCCTTGCGGCGGCCCGGGATGAGATGAAGGCAGCGGCCTGACCCTACCTGCCTGACTGGAAAATCTGATGCGCCATTTTCTGGATATTGATGACCTCGCACCCGAGGATGTGCGGGCGATTCTGGATGAAGCCCACGCCCGCAAGGCGGCCCGACAGGGCTGGCCGAAAGGCCGGGTCGACCGCGACGCCCCGCTCTCAGGCCATGTGCTGGCAGCAATCTTTGAGAAAAATTCGACCCGGACGCGGGTGTCGTTTGATGCGGCCATGCGGCAATTGGGTGGGGCGACTTTGACCATGGATGCGGCCACGAGCCAGCTCGGGCGCGGTGAGTCGATTGCCGATACGGCCCGTGTGCTGTCGCGTATGGTTGATGTCATTGCGCTGCGCGCTCATTCCCATCAAAGCCTGGTGGAGTTGGCCCATTATGCCAGCGTGCCTGTCATCAATGCGTTGACCGACTTTTCCCATCCTTGCCAGATTTTGGCGGATCTCATGACGCTGGAGGAAGCGGGCATCATGCTGAAAGGGGCCCGGATTGCTTGGTCGGGCGATGGCAATAATGTGCTGACAAGCTTCATCCATGCAGCCGGCAAATTGGGGTTTGAAGTGGCGGCTGCCTGCCCGGCGGGTTTCCAGCCCAATCCTGCCGTTGTCGACAAGGGGCGGGCTGCTGGGGCTGTTGTGCATCTTTATGATGATCCCGCCCAGGCCGTGGCTGGTGCCGATTGTGTGGTGACCGATACCTGGGTCTCGATGGGTGACACCAATGTCGGTGAGCGTATGCAAGCATTAGGTCCCTATCAGGTCAATGAGGACTTGATGGCCAAGGCCAACTCTGGGGCGATCTTCCTGCATTGTCTGCCCGCCCATCGTGGCGAAGAAGTCACCGATGCGGTGATGGATGGCCCGCAAAGCCGTATTTTTGACGAAGCCGAAAACCGAATCCATGCACAAAAGGCGGTATTGACCTGGTGCCTCGGCCAAGGAACACATGCATGAGTTTTGACGCCAATCCTGCCGATCCCGATGCCGACCCGATGGCGGCGGCCGATGACATTGTTGCGGCTTTCCAGATTGATGGTGAGCCCGTGCGTGGCCGTATTGTCCGGTTGGGACCGGCGACGGTGGACGAGATTCTTCAGCGCCACGCCTATCCTGATTGTGTTGCCCGATTGCTGGGCGAACTGCTGACGCTGGCGGCCTTGGTGGGTGCATCCCTGAAGTTTGACGGCAAGCTGATCATTCAGGTCCAAGGCGAGGAGGGGCTTGAGGGGGCCGTCCGCTTCATGGTGGCGGAGTATCGCACTGCGGGCGCGCTTCGCGGCTATGCCAATATCGACCATGTGGCTCTGGCCAAATTGCTGTCGGACAATCCTGCACCCGGCCTGCCTGACCTGATTGGGCAGGGTCTCTTCGTGATGACGGTCGATCAAGGCGATGACATGGACCGCTATCAGGGCACTGTCGCCTTAGAAGGCGATACTTTGGCGGAAGCTGCCAGCCTTTATTTTGCCCAGTCCGAACAAATTCCAACCCGCATTCGGGTGGCGTGCAGCCGCAAGGATGGACCTGGCGGGCGTCATTTGTGGCGGGCGGGCGGTGCCTTGATCCAGCAGGTGGCTGGCGATAGCGCGCGCGGAGATACGGCTCTGGCATGGGAAAATGCCGCCATCCTGTTTGAGACACTCGAAGACCGCGAATTGGTCAATGCAGATTTGTCGGCAGGTGAGGTCTTGTTCCGCCTCTATCATGAAGATGGTGTGCGCTTGTTTGAGGCCAAGCCAATCGAGACGGCTTGCACCTGCTCGAGTGAGCGGATCCTCGCCCTATTGCGCCAATTTGGGCGCGAAGCTGCCGCTGAAATGGTCGAGGCTGATGGCCTGATCCGGGTGCGCTGCGAATATTGCAACAAGAGCTTCGACGTTCGCCCCGAAGAATTGCTGTGAGCAGGCCCAGGCTTCGTGATTGACATAATCAAAAGGGCGGCCCGATGGACCGCCCTTTGTGTTCTCGAGAGATCAGATTTCGACTTACTGGCTGCGCTGGGCCACAAAGGTTGCGCTATTGCCTATGGCTGAACCGCTGGCTGAAATCATGCCCATATTGCCGCCTTGGAAGCTGACATTGGCGGTCACATTGCCGCTGTTATATTGGGTGGAACGGCCTTCAACCAAGACGCTTTCGTTGCCGCAAGAGGCGCAGCTATAGGCGGTCATGGCATTGCCAACTGCAGATGCATTGACTTGGCCAACGCCCCCGGTTGCAGAACTGGCTGATAAGCTGGCCGAGGCGGTAATGTCGCCGCGATTATTTTGGTCCATGAACAACGACACATCCGAGCCCAAGTTCGACAGAAGTGCTGAATTGCCGACCGAATTGGCACCCGACATGGCAAAGCCATTGAATATGTCGAGCGTGACTTCAGAGCTTGAGCTGATCGCACCGGCATTATCCTGCTCGCCGCTTAATTGTGCATAGCCCCATTTGTTTTGGATTTCAGCCAGATTGCCACCCGCTGATGCCCCGCTTGAGACATTGGTGGCACTCTTTTCACGCACTTCAGAGCTTGCCGCGACGGCACCGCGATTGGCTTGGGTCACGTTGGCAAAAATGGTGGCCGATTCGCCAGACCAGCGTGCTGAATTGGCAGCTGCGATCGCATTGGACGTCGTCGCACCATTGTTGCAGCAGGCCTCCACTTGGGAATAGGCAGTCACATTCGCGCCGCTGACTTGGGTGACAGCATTGTCGCTATAGCCGTGGTTGGTATAGCCACCAAAGGCGTTGGCGGTGGCTTGCGCGCCTGAGACAAGATAGTCCGCAGAGCCAACGGTAATGGCCGAGCCTGCCTGAATGGTTGAACCATCATGGACAATTTGCTCGGAGGTTAAATCTGTCGTTCCGCAGCAGCCTTCAACCTGCGCCGCATTGCCATGGGCGACGGCTGCACTTTGGGTCACCCCGCGGGCCTCCCCACCGGTCACCACATTGGTTGCCGCCACGCGGCCTTTGAGGATCTGGCTGTTATCGACATTCATACTCTGCTCGACCGCACGGGCAGACATCGTATTGCCGACAGAGAGATTGTTGGTTGTCGAGCCATGGCTGGACTGGAACTCAACCCGCAAGCCGGAAATGGCATCACCAATATGGACCTGACCATTGAGCACTTCATAGGGGGCTTGTTGCGCGCTGGCGAGCGCTGGCACCAAGGCCAGAGCGGCAGCGGTGGCAAGAAGGGTCTTCAGTTGTGCCATGTCGTGCTCCACGATCTCGAGATCTGTCTCTTTCCGGCACACTTGGCCGGTCGTGGGGGCAGCAGTGCGGATTACATGCCAAGCAAGACATGCCGCCAGAGGGTTTTCGCGTGAGGGACGAATAGTGGCCGGAAATGCGCCAGCGGGCAGGTTGGGCTGCTGGCAGAGCGGGGATTGAGGCTGGCTTTGCTCAATCCATATCGAGGGCTTGGCGAAGCCGAGCCTTGATTTGCGCGCGGACCTCCGGGGTTGACTGGCCGAAGACGCCGCGCGCTTCAGGCGGGATATGAGCCATGGGGTCTTCCGCGCTTTGGAAGATATAATGGTCAAACAGGGTCTTCCAAGCCTGCTTTTCGCTTGGGGGAAGATCGCGCAAGGTCAGAAGGGCATGTTGCAGGGTGAGACTGGGGGTTACCAGATGCTCAGGTCCTGCGCGCCACCAGAAATTGACCAACATGCCAACCGGGGTGAGGGATTCCACATGATGTATCCATAGGCTTGGCAGATAAAGCACATCGCCGGGCTCAAGCTCGACCACTTGGGCGGCTTTGACAGCCTCTTGGAAGCGGGGGAAATTTACCAGATCCGGGTTTTGAAAGTCGACGAGGGAAATCGGCTGACCGGCCAATGTATGATCGAGTGGTCCGATATAAAGGTTTTTGACTTGTTCAATCGGAAACAAGGTGAAGCGACGGCGGCCGGCCACCACAGCCGCCAGATTTTGGGGCAGGTCCCAATGGGCGGCGGTCCGGGTCTGATTGCCGATCCACAATGAGATTTTGACTTGGGATTCGGCCGGCAATAGCGGCATCGGGCAGCGGGCCACCAGATCTGGAAAATAATGTGCAAAGGGCAAGGCGCCCGCATACATGCTGGGCGGGTCGTCAACCTCCTTCAGCCGTAAGAGGATCGATAACAAGGTCTCAATTGTCGCGGATCGGATGTCGAAATTGAACTGGCGCAAATCGGGGCCATAGCTATAGCGACCCTTGACCTCCGGTGGCGCAAAGAAGCAATTGGCCGGGGCCTCATTGGCAAAGCCACGGACATAGTCGCAGACAGCGTCATCCGAGCGTTTGGCCGCATCGACAATCGGCCAGTCGGCGACGAGGCCCCGCAAAACCGCAGGCTTTTGTGTTGGTTGGATCACCTCGCGGAACACTGCCGGTGTGACGCGCTCAAAGCTGGGCACGTCGGCGCAAGCTGACCAATCCACTGACATCCTGCCCTTTCCCTCACAGCCCTTTCTGGGAGATGAACCCCCGGGCAGCTATTGGCGGCAAGGCGTCAGCCGTGTCAATGCCCGCGCTTTTGAAGGGATCAACTTGGCCCAGACCTGCCCGTGAAGCGCGACAGGTTTATTGACGTGTTCCGCGCAGGGCGGAGGCGATGTTGCGGTCTTGGTTTGTGGACCAAGCGTTGGGATTGGCGCGGGGTGCGGCCCCAGCGGCGGTGGCATCGGAGCGT
>NZ_BFBR01000006.1 GCF_003112735.1 Candidatus Phycosocius bacilliformis | reverse complement strand
TTGACCGGACGGGTGTGGAGCGTGGTCAGGTGTTGTGTAAGCCTGGCAGCATCAAGCCACACAAGAAGTTTGAAGCTGAGGCCTATATCCTGACGAAGGAAGAGGGTGGCCGTCACACGCCATTCTTCACCAATTATCGTCCCCAATTCTACTTCCGGACGACGGACGTGACGGGCATCTGCATGTTGCCAGCGGGCGTGGAAATGGTGATGCCTGGCGACAACATCAAGATCACGGTTGAACTGATCACCCCGATCGCCATGACCCAGGGTCTGCGCTTTGCAATCCGCGAAGGCGGCCGCACCGTTGGTGCCGGCGTTGTGGCCAGCGTGATCGAATAAGACTTGAGGCGACAGCCTCATGATCAAGAACGCCCCGACCCACACGGTCGGGGCGTTTTTATGTGCGGTACAAGATCCCGGATCGGCTGCGCCGTCCGGGATGACAGGTGTTTGTTTAGAAAGACAAAACTAAACGGTGTCATCCCCGCCGGAGCGTAAGCGCAGAGCGGGGACCTCAGGGTATCTTGCGCTCTCCCCTCGCCCCCTAAGGGGGAGAGGGGATGGGGGAGAGGGGACGGGGGTGAGGGGGTGTCCGAAATGACAGGGGTGTGGGTAGCTTTTCATCTGGAACCGCTTTGGTGCAACTTCCGTTTCACCAAACCGGCTCATCGAGTTTGAGCGCGACATCTGGGTCGTCAAGTGCGCAGCTTTGCTGCGTCGCGGTGCGATCGGTTTTCACAGAAAACCGACACTTGACCACCCAGTTGTCGCAAAAACAATTGAAACAGCGGTTTGGTGGACCATAGGGATCACCAAAGCGCTTTACAATGTGCGGGAAGCAATTGAGCAAAAAAAGTGCGGAAGCCAAGAGCACGGAGTTTGGAACAAAACGGCAACAAAGACTTGCAATTCGAATCAATTCATGGTGTCAAAAATAGTCCCGCCGGATGTGAGTTAGGGCCCGAAATGAAATTATTGAATGCGACGGAGTTTAGGGTCATGCGAGAGAGAAAGGGACTGAGCGTTGACCAAGCTGCGACCGAGTGTGGCATCGATGCGCGTACCGCCTACCGCTACGATCGCGGTCAATCAGTTGCTCCAGCCTCCATTCTAAGGCTGTTGGCGCGCGATGCGCCTGCGGCCGAAAAGAAGACAGATGGCTGGTTCAAGTTTATAGACCTTTTCGCTGGTATCGGCGGGCTGAGGCGTGGTTTTGAATCAATTGGCGGCGAGTGTGTCTTTACTTCTGAATGGGATGCTTATAGCCGCAAGACCTATGCTGCAAACTTCCCCGTCGATCATGAATTTGGTGGGGATATCCGCGAGTATTCTGCAAACCCAGCGCGGATACCATCGCACGATGTATTGTTGGCCGGCTTCCCTTGTCAGCCCTTTTCTATAGCAGGGGTTTCAAAAAAAAATGCGCTAGGTCGCCCGCATGGTTTTTTGGATGATACACAAGGTACCTTGTTTTACGACACTGCTAAGATTATTGCGCACCATCGCCCCGCCGCCTTTCTTCTAGAGAACGTGAAAAACCTAGAGCGACATGATGGAGGCAAGACATTCGCGACGATCAAGGCGGTGCTTGAACAAGAACTCGGCTACCACATTCAGCACAGGGTAATTAGTTCAGAGGGATGGGTTCCGCAGAAACGAGAGCGAATTTTTATCGTAGGCTTTCGTGACGAAACGGATTTTGATTTCTCCTCTTTGATGGTCCCTGTGCCCGGATCGGGGCCAAAACTTGGATCAATCCTACAGTCACATAATGAAGTGGATTCCAAATATACCCTAACCCAACATTTGTGGGATTATTTGCAAGCATATAAGGACAAGCACGCAGCGGCAGGCAATGGTTTTGGTTTCGGATTGGTTGGACCAAACGATGTGGCACGGACGCTTTCTGCCCGATACTACAAGGATGGTTCCGAAATCTTGGTGGCCCAAGAGGGGACCCGCCCACGTCGATTAACCCCGCGCGAATGCGCACGCCTAATGGGGTTTGATGTCCCTGATGGCGACGACTTCCATATCCCGGTTTCAGATACTCAAGCTTATCGCCAATTCGGCAATTCTGTTGTTGTGCCTGTAGTTAAAGCGGTTGCTGCGCATATGGAGGGTAGCTTGCGAAGAGCTTTGTTATCCGAAGCCAGTATTGAGGCTCAGCATTTGCCAACCACAACGCGCGCGGCGGTACAAGGGCTCTTGAAGAGATTCGGATAATTCTTTTTGCACCGTGACCGCGCCAAAGATTTTTTGATAGAGAAAGCAAATGACTACAGCCCGTGGTTTTTTAAGCGATTATTTCGTGGCCGTTGCGGTTAAGCGCCTTTCCAATGTTGAAGCAAATCCAAAGGTATCAAATCAACATGAAATAAACGATAAAGCCAGCCAATTAATGAAAATGCTTGGAGAGACTGAACGTCGAAAAAAGTCTTCCAATGGTCTTGGCGGATTTGTTGGGCGTTTCATCTATTTGTCTGGCGAGCAGGAAGGCATCTCAGAAATAGGAAGTTTGGCTTGGTATGATTCAAGAAGGGATCAACCTCACAGGTCCCGGGAGTGGCGTCTTTATTACTCCGGAAATGCAGTTACAGATGCGATGCAGCCCGGCGATACGTTGTTACTCGCGATGCATGAAAACGGTGAGCTCTACTTCATTGTAGCTCCGTCTGGCTCATCGATAGAACGCCAGCTGCTGTGGCTGTTCAAACTCGATCGAACTCCGAGCGATGATCTATTTGCTCAAGATCAAAAGGTCCTTTCAACTTCTGAAATCGACTTCGCGGCTAGGTTCATATTGGATGAGCTTGGCATTGTATTTGTTGAGCCAGATGAAGATTTTCTCGATGGCTTGATAAGGCCGTTTGCCAGAACATTTCCCTCAACAAAAGTTATGGCGGAGCTTGCTTGGAAACACGCATCCGCGCCATCTGCACGCATTGACCCTGACAATGCCATACTGGCATGGGTGGACTTTGAGGAACGGCTTTTCAGACGATTGGAAAGAGTGATTGTGGAGGACCGCATTCGCGATGGATTTTTCAAAGAAAGCGCGGTCGATGTTGATGCTTTCTTTGCGTTCGCAATAAGTGCAATGAATCGACGCAAATCTCGAGCCGGACAGTCATTAGAACATCACTTGGCTCAAGTATTTCGTGCTCATAATCTGGAGTTTCAACAAGGAGTTATCACGGAGCGAAATAACCGACCTGATTTTTTATTTCCAAGTGGCGCTGCGTATCATAATTCTGATTTCCCAGACGCCAAGTTAACCATGTTAGGTTCGAAAACAAGCCTAAAGGATCGATGGCGCCAAATATTGGCAGAAGCGGATCGGATTACAAAGAAGCACCTCTTCACAATCGATACTGGCATATCAGTGGCCCAAACCGATCAAATGTTTGATAGCAACGTACAGCTTGTTGTGCCACGAAAATTACATGAAACCTATATTCCTAGTCAGAGAGTATCGATACAGGAGCTTGCAGCGTTCGTTGATATGGTCAGGGCAAGAAGTGGCTAACTTCCGTATAGAAATCTTCATGCTTACAAACGTTGGTTCTGGAAAAATCTGAGTCAGTCTCCCCAACACAGCCTGCCAATTCCCCCCAATCCTGCCCGAATACCCCTACCCAAAGCCCGATATTCCCCCTATGTTCTCATCATGGCGCGTCCACCTTCCTCCCGATCCCGCAGGCCTCCCAGCCATCCGACAACGGACAAACAACAGGCGTGGGAGAATGTTCAGCGCCTGCGCGCGGAGGCCGATGCGCTGGACGAACCAAGGCCCGGCGCGCAGACGGTCTCAGGTGTGGCATTTGCCGGGGACCCGTTTGTCTATGATTTCGATTATGCGGAGCTTGATTCCCGCGGCAGTCAGGCCGCCCCTACCTGGCAGCCGCATCGACCGGCTTTGCCCGACAAATTCGAGGGGGGGCGGCGGTTTGAGCTGGTCAGTGATTATCAGCCCGCTGGCGATCAGCCTGCCGCCATCGATGCGCTCTGTGCTGCGGCTCAAGAGGGGGAGAAGGATCAAGTCCTCCTTGGGGTTACTGGGTCGGGCAAGACCTTCACCATGGCCCAAGTCATTCACCGCCTGCAACGTCCAGCTCTGATCCTGGCCCATAACAAGACGCTGGCGGCCCAGCTTTATGGCGAGTTCAAGAACTTCTTTCCCCATAATGCGGTGGAATATTTTGTTTCTTATTATGATTATTACCAGCCTGAAGCCTATGTGCCGCGGACCGACACCTATATTGAAAAAGAAAGCAATATCAACGAGCAGATCGACCGGATGCGCCACGCGGCCACGCGGGCGATTTTGGAGCGGGATGATGTGATCATCGTCTCGTCGGTCTCGTGCATTTACGGCATTGGTTCGGTGGAGAGTTATTCCTCCATGACCTTTGTCTTGACGCCCGGTGATCGGGTGGACCCGCAAATGGTGACGCGCGACCTCGTTGCTTTGCAATATAAGCGCAATGATGTCTATTTCGCGCGGGGCAATTTCCGATTACGCGGCGATGCACTCGACATTTTCCCCGCCCACTATGAAGATCGGGCCTGGCGCATCCTGTTTTTTGGCGATGAAGTCGAGGCGATCCACGAATTTGACCCGCTGACCGGCAAGAAAACGGCCGATCTCGATGCCATCAAAGTCTATGCCAATAGCCACCATACCACGCCGCGCCCAACGCTCAGCCAGGCAATTGAGAAGATCAAGGCCGAGGCCAAGGCGCGCGTCGACTGGTTTGAGAAAAACGGACTGTTGCTAGAGGCCCAGCGCCTGAAACAGCGCACGGACTTTGACCTTGAGATGTTGCTGGCAACCGGGTCCTGCGCAGGTATTGAGAATTACTCGCGCTATTTGTCGGGCCGCAATCCGGGCGAACCGCCGCCCACCATGTTCGAATATATCCCCGACAATGCTTTGGTCTTTGTCGATGAAAGCCACGTCACCATTCCCCAGATCGGAGGCATGTTCCGTGGCGATTATAACCGCAAGAAGACGCTGTCGGATTATGGCTTCCGCCTGCCGTCCTGCATGGACAATCGGCCATTGCGGTTTGAGGAATGGGACGCGATGCGCCCGCAGACCATTTGTGTGTCGGCGACGCCCGGTCCGTGGGAGATGAACCAGACAGGCGGGGTTTTCGTCGAACAAGTGATCCGTCCCACCGGCCTGATTGATCCCCCGGTTGAGATCCGCCCCGTGACGGGCCAAGGCTTTACCCAGGTCGATGATTGTATTGCCGAATCGCGCGCCACCATTGCCGAGGGCGGGCGGGTTCTGGTCACCACATTGACCAAGAAAATGGCCGAAGATCTCACCGAATATATGCATGAGCAGGGCTTGAAGGTCCGCTATATGCACAGTGACATCGACACAGTCGAGCGGATTGAAATCATCCGGGACCTGCGTTTGGGCAATTTCGATATTCTGATCGGGATCAATCTGTTACGCGAGGGTCTTGATATT
Organism: Candidatus Phycosocius bacilliformis; assembly: GCF_003112735.1. Lineage (GTDB taxonomy): Bacteria > Pseudomonadota > Alphaproteobacteria > Caulobacterales > Aquidulcibacteraceae > Aquidulcibacter > Aquidulcibacter bacilliformis. The sequence continues at coordinate 234,955 of NZ_BFBR01000006.1, read as the reverse complement.
CCAGAATGCCGACTGGTCTGTATTCTCGATGCCGACAAGGAAGGTTTCTTGCGCTCTGAAACCAGTCTGGTCCAGACGATTGGCCGTGCGGCGCGCAATGTCGATGGCCGGGTCATTCTCTATGCGGATTCCATAACCGGCTCGATGAAGCGCGCGATGGAAGAAACCGACCGGCGTCGCGCCAAACAGATTGCTTGGAATGAAGCCAATGGCATCACGCCCCAGTCCATCCGCTCCAATATCCATGACATTCTCAACAGCCCCTATGGTAAGGAAGGCGTCACAGTGGGGCTGGGTGAGGGCGGCGATGCGACAGCCAATATCAAGGGCAAAGGCCGTTCCAAGTCCAAGCAGGAGGCTGTGCCCGCCCCCGGTGCACCGGGCCATAATTTCAAGGCGGCCTTGGCTGATCTGGAAAAGCGCATGCGCGCCGCCGCCGCGGATCTGGAATTCGAAGAAGCGGCCCGCTTGCGCGACGAGATCAAGCGACTGGAGCGGCAGGAGTTGGGGATGTAGGGGCTTGGGTGGTCAGACTCAGGCCATGGGTTTTGGTGGAACAGGGTCTCGGATCGGCTTCGCCGTCTGGGATGACAGCGTTGTGGGTTTGGCTTTTCTACTTGGACCCGTTTGGTGAAACTTGTGTTTCACCAAAACGGATGGTCGAGTTTGAGCGCGACATCTGGGTCGTCAAGTGTCGGTTTTCTCTGAAAACCGATCGCACCGCGACGCAGCAAAGCTGCGCACTTGACCACCCAGATGTCGCAAGAACAATTGAGGTTGCGGTTTGGTGGACCATAGGGATCACCAAAGCGCTTCCAGACAAAAACCTTCTCAAAACGATGTCATCCCCGCCGGAGCGATAGCGCAGAGCGGGGACCCCCTCGCGCATGTGCGTACTGAGATCCCGGATCGGCTATCGCCGTCCGGGATGACAGGCTGTTGTATGGGTCGACAAAACTAAACGATGTCATCCCCGCCGGAGCGATAGCGGAGAGCGGGGACCTCCTCGCGCTTGTGCGGCACAAGGTCCCGGATCGGCTATCGCCGTCCGGGATGACACCCGATATTATAGGCTGACAAAACGAAACGGCGTCATCCCCACCCAACCGCCAGCACAGGGCAGGGGCTTTCAGACGAAGAGAGCACACACGAAAAAGCGCGCCCCGGTTAGCCAGAGCGCGCCCTTCATTTGGACAAAGCCAAATAGATGCTTACTTAATCTTGCCTTCGACAAACTCGACATGCTTCCGCACGACGGGGTCGTACTTATTCATGCGCAGCTTTTCGGTCTTGGTACGGGCATTCTTCTTGGTGACATAGAAGAAGCCGGTCCCGGCGGAGGAATTGAGGCGGATTTTGATGGAGGCCGGTTTGGCCATGGTAAATCTCCCGCACTGGCGGTCTGGTGAAACTGGAGCGGCGCTTAGACCTTAAACCGGCCTAAAGGTCAAGACTTTCTCTGCGCATGAAACTGTAGACCAATCGCCAGAATGGGGGTGAGGGCCATACATGCCAGCCCTGCCATGAATCCAGCCGGGCCGAGGCTTTGCAGCAACGTACCCCCAGCCAATGGCGCGATCAATTGGCCAACCCCATAGCTGCCGCCATAGGCCGCATTGGCGCCGGCAAGCTCGCCCTTGCCGAAGCGTTCGGCCAGTCCCATCAGACCCAACGTATAAAAGCCCGTGACACAGCCCGACCAGACAAAGCAGATGGCATAGGCTTGGGCCGGCGCAGTCACCATCATCAAGAGGAATGGGCCGATAAAGCCAATCACAGCCACGCTGAGCAAGGTACGGGTTCGGCCATAGCGGTCCGCCAGGATGCCGATTGGGCCTTGTAGCAGGATATTGCCGAGCCCGCTGGCGGCAATCAGATAACCCGCTGCAGCATCCTCAAAGCCCACCTGCCGCACCCACAAGGGAAACAGGTTAAAGGCGCTGGTCTCAATCGCGCCCATGGCAAAAGCCGGGACAAAAAGGGCTGGCGCGATCATCAGGCGGGCAAGGAGCGCGCCGGGCTTGGCCTCATCGCCTTCCGGTCGCGTGGCAGGTGGCGCTTTAAGGACAAAGAGCGGCAGGGTGGCCGCGGCCATGATCAGCGCCCCGGCATAGGGTGTCGCAGGCCCCTGATGGCCCAATTGGGCAATGATGAAGCCGCCAATGCCAAAGCCCCCCGCAAAGGTTGCCGCATAAAGGCCCAAGAGACGGCCACGCAAATGAGCCGGAGCCAATTCAAGGAACCAGGCTTCTGAGGCCACAAAGATGATGGTCAATGAGGTGGAAAAGCCAAAGCGGATCGCGGTCCACACCCAGATATTGTCCGTGGTGGGATAAAGCAAAAACATCAGGCTGCTGGCCAATAGGCCGCCCCCCAGCACCATTTTGATCGGCAAGCGGCCCATCAACCAAGGAACAAGTGGGGTGCACAGCAGACCGGCCAAACCGGCAAATGTCATCAGAAAACCAACTTCGGTCGCCGACAGCCCGGCATCGTCCAAGGTCAATGCAAACAAGGGCGCGTTGATGGCGATGCCGACCGCAGCGATCAGGCCACAGCTGAGGGCGGTACCAATGCCAGCCCAGATGGCCGGTGTCATGCGGGCATCATTCATAGCCGGTCCATCCGCGGGCCTTGGCGGCCCCAGCGCAAGAAGGCAGGTGCTTGTGGGGCTTCTGGGGCCTGCACCCAGGCCTGCACCTCACCCAAAATGAAGCGTGTGACATTGGGTAGATCAAGCTTGAAGGCATCCGCCAAGCTAAACCAGCGCAAATCTTCCATCTCTGCCCCATCACGTGCCGGGCGTTGGTCCACCAAGGCTTCTTCGGCATGGGCAATGAAGAAGCGGGCATCAAAGCGTTTGTGGCGCTGTGGTGGGGTAATGGCGCGGGCAAAGAAGTGCAAAGGGGACAGATGAGGGCCATGACCACTGGCCATGAAGCTTGCCCAGCCGGCATCCGACATCCGCCCTTTCAGCCTGCCGGGGCGGCCCACCACAAGGCCAGTTTCTTCCCAGGTTTCGCGTATGGCCGCAAGGGCAAAGGCGCGAGGGTGTCGGCCGGGATTTTCTTGCCGCAGCAGCGCCTCCGAACGAGGGGAGAGCTCATCATGGCTGGCGATGAAACGGTCACAACGATCAACCTTGCCACCGGGGAAGACATATTTGTCGGGCATGAAACTGTGGCCGCTTGCCCGCCGCCCCATCAGGATTTCGGGCGCTCGTGCAACATCGCGGACCAGAATCAACGTGGCCGCATCCTTGGGCCGTGGAGCACGGCGCGGCGCATCATCTGTGCCTGGCCGATAGGGCAGGTCACGTTCGCCATCCGGGTCGAGATCGGGCAAGTCCTTGGCGGAAGTCATCCACAAGGGGTTAGAAGCGGTTGAAGCAAAAGAAAAGGCCCCCGACTGGAAAGTCGGGGGCCCATTTCAGACTTTATCGTCCGTGTCTGTCTGGTGCTTACCAGATGTACTTGGCCGATACACCATAGGTGCGCGGTTGGCTTGGGTAGCCAGACACGGTACCGGCCTGCGCCACACCCGCGAAGATGGTGGTCAGATAACGGTCATCGGTCAGGTTACGGCCCCACAAGGTGAGTTCCCAGCCATTGTTCATGGTGTAGAGAACACCTGCGTTCAGCGTGTTGACCTCACGTGTGTAGGGGATGGCTGCCGCACGATTGCCTTCGAGGCCATCGGCGATCTGGGTCTTGTCTTCATGGAAGAAATCACCCCGGATGGTCAGACGCTCACCATTGGCGAGTGGCTGCACATAGGTGGCACCAAGTGTATAGCTCAACTTCGCAATACCGGCAGGGGTCACGCCCGACAGGTCGCCAAAGGCGCTTTGCTTGAAGTCGTCATACTTCGGATCCAGATAAGTCATAGCAAACGACAATTGCAGAGGCCGGATCGGACGATAGGTTGCGTCAAATTCCACGCCCTTTGACGATTGGGTCCCTGCGTTAGCCAATTGGAAGCCCGTGCCGGTGAAGACGTTGGACTGGAAGCCATCGATCTGCTGATCGAACAAGGTCAGGTTGAAAGCCCCGGTTGGGAAACGTGCCTTGATGCCGATTTCCGACACCGTGGCTTCTTCAGGACCAGCATAACGCGTACCAGTGCTGAGGTTGGTCACAGCCAGACCCGCGTTGCGGATGCGCGATGGGGCTGGGTTCAAGATTGGGTTGCCGGGAATGAAGTCAGCGGCGAATGGACGTGAATCCCGGCTCAAGTTGAACGAGGTTGCCTTGAAGCCCGTCGCATAGCTGGCATAGGCATTCCAATTGTCATTGATTTCCCAAGCCAGACGTACCGAATAGGTGGTCTTGGAATCGTTGGTCTTGCCGCTTTCAACTGCGTTCGGGATGTTCAGGAACGGTGGTTGGAACTGCAGACCCCGCAAAGCCAGGAACGGGTTACAATTGGGCGCCACAACCGTGGCTGAGCAGGGCACGCCTGCAATGCTGCGACCGATGGCAGCAGCCGTGGTTGCGCCGACGAATGGGGTCAATTGGCCCGTGATAAAGGCTGCCCCAAACGCATTCAGATCCAGACCCGAGAAGGTGTCGGTGCTGAGAATGTTGATCCGGGCCTTCTTGATGTCATCGGTATAGTTGAAGCCGGTGGTCAAGGTCAGCGATGGGGTGATCTTATAGTCGAGCGTGCCGAACAATGAGGCAGCATCGTTCTTCATCCCCATGTCTTCGGTGGTGCCTGTCCCTTGCCGTTGGAAGGTGGTGCCCACGGGCAGACCCAAAGCGCCTTCAATCAAAGCCAGTGGCGAGGATGCCCCACCAGTCAGGCCGTTGGCATAGGCGCGGAAGTCTTTTTGATAGACAACGCCTTGCTGTTGATCGATCTCTTCCTTGAACAGATAACCACCGAGCAGGAAGTTCAGCGGCCCCTCATAGCTCGATGCCAAGCGGAATTCTTGGGTCAGTGTGTCGATCGAGAAGCGGTTGTAAGCGCTGGCCAATGCGGCACTGGTGAAGTCGATATCGCCGTCGGAGAAATTCTTCGAATTGCGATAGGCCGAAATCGAGGTGAATTGCCATTTGCCGAAATCATAATCGATCTGCAGCGAAACGCCTTGGTTCGAGATTTCGTTCACGGGCGCGATTTCAGAATAGACCTGATCGGTGAAGGGGCTGTTGGACACGATCTTGCCGCCAATCCCGCGGATGATGGCTCCCGTCGGGCCGTCCTTTACGTTGACAACCGCGCAGCACAATTCTTCCAGATGGTCATAATCGACAATCGCGCGAACCTTCAGCTGGTCGTTTGGCTTGATCAGCAAATCGCCACGCACATAATAACGGTCACGGTCATTGATTTTCTTGCCGATGGCCAGATTGTCGACATAGCCGTCGCGCTTGTTGATGCCGAAAGCAAACGACCCAGCAGCATTCTCACCCAATGGGCCGGTTACATCGGCTTTGGCGACAATCGCGTTGAAATTGCCGTAGCTGATTTCGGCCGAGCCGCCATACTCAAACTTAGGTTCACGGGTGACCACCGAGATCACACCGGCAGAGGCGTTCTTGCCGAACAGGGTCGATTGAGGGCCGCGCAAGACTTCGACCCGCTGCAGGTTTGGCAAATCACCAATACCGGCTGCAGCGCGCGAGCGGTAGACACCATCGATGAAGATAGCCACCGAAGGCTCGATCCCGGCATTGTTCGCACCATTGCCGAAGCCGCGAATGATGAAGGTTGCGTTTGACGAGCTTTGGTTGGTGCTGACGCGCAGCGAGGGAACCAGTGTTTGCAAGTCGTTCAGGTCACGCACCTGCGCCTTGTTGATGGTGTCTGCCGAGGTCACCGACACAGCAACCGGGATCGACTGCAGCGTGGTTTCGCGCTTGGTTGCCGTCACGATGACGACGTCGGTGGCTTGATCGGGTTCGTCGGCGGCCGGTGCTGTCTGTGCTTGAGCCAAGCCTGCAAAGCCGAAACCAGCCAAGCAGATGGTCGAAAGCAGCGACAGACGGCGGAGTCTGGATGTGGTGATTGAGCGCATGTGTGTTTCCCCAAATAATTTTCTTATGCCTTGCCTGTTGCAGAACAGGTTTTGGCCTTTGGTGTCCGAAGATGAACCCATCTTGGTCTGGTCTATCGTTAGACTGCTCGCTGCCAACCTGCAACAGATGGAAAGCGTTTTTAGAGGCCAATACTGCAAGGTCTGGCATTTGGGTGGCGAGGTGTTGCCTGAAAGGCGCAAAAACCCTGTCGGTTTCGGGGGCTAGCACGCTTTTGAGGCGCAAATCTGCCCCAAAAAGCGGCAGGTCGATCGGTGTGCTGACAGATCAGGCAAGCTTAATCTCGCGCAGGCGCTGTTCGAGGAAATCCTGTGCATTGATCGGCTCATATTTCACCGGCCCATTCATCGGCAGGGTTTCAATCAGGACATCAGGTGAAAAATGCAGGAAAAATGGCGCAGAATAACGGGCAAAGCGCGCCCGCTCGGGTTCTGGATTGATCACGCGGTGAATGGTTGATGGCAGGCGGTCATTGGTCAGCCGCGAGAGCATATCGCCTATATTGATCACCACACAGCCTTCCGGTGCAGTCACTGCCTGCCATTGGCCGGCCTTGTCCAGCAATTGTAGGCCAGGCTCTTCGGCACCCAACAACAGGGTGATGACATTGATGTCGCCATGGGCTCCGGCCCGGATTGCGCCGGGTGTGGCTTCTGGCCCAACGGCAGGATAATGCAAGGTGCGCAGGATTGAATTGCCCTCAGCGACTTTGGCATCGAAATAATCGCGCGGCAGTTCCAGATAGGTGGCAATGGCCTGCAGGATGCGTTTGCCCAGATGGTCAAAGTCCTCAAACATCGCCTGCTGGCTGGCGTCAAAGCCAGCAACATCTGGCATGGGCACATTGGGTGGCATGACTGCGCCAAAGCGATGCCCCTCAGGCAGGTTCCGGCCATGGTGCCAGAATTCCTTCAAGTCCGCGATGGTGTGATCCTTGGCGGTTTCGACGCCAAAAGCGGTATAGCCGCGCTGGCCAGCGCCGACAGGGGATTTGTAAGATTTTTTCACTTCAACCGGTAAGGCAAAGAATTCTTTGGCCTTTTGCAGCGCCTTATCAATCACATTCTGGTCGACGCCATGGTCTGCGACGATGGCAAAGCCAAACTTCTCAAACCAAAAACCCAATTCCCGCGCAAAGCCAGCAAAATCGCTGTCATAGCTTTTCATAGAGACCGGTTGGATGACCGAATTGGGCATGAGGCAAAACTCCAATGTGTGGAGCGCTTCTATTGGAGGTGCTGGAAAACCTCAAGGCGGCAAAGTGCCTCAATCGGGTTGGGATCGGTCTGCACATTATCGGCTATGTAAAACATGTTTGACGTGACGCCTTCCATGATTTACCCGGGAAATGTAAAACATGTTTGTCATTTCGGCAATGTCGAGGAGGGCCATATGACCTTAACTGAAAAACGGGCTGGGCTGTCCTTGATCCTGGCAATCTGCATTTTTGCCTATCTGGTTGCCAATATGACCCATGGCTGGTCGATCCCGGATCAAGCGCCGCGTCACCTGTGGCGGACGTGGCTTGTGGTGCTGGCGCTGGCGACTGTGGGCGAATATGGGGTGTCGACTTGGGCGGCTTGGATGCGTCAGCGCGGGGCGCTGGAGGATGAGCGTGATCAGCACATCATCGCGCGTGCGGATCGGCTGGGCCTGCTGGTCGGCTTTGGGGCGATCAATGTTCTGGTTTGGCAGATCTTGCTGCAATCGACCTATCCCACGCCGGCAGCTTGGACCTTGAATGTGCAGCATCTGCCGACCTTGTTTGTGGTGCTGATGGGGGTTTTGTTTATCGCCCAAGTGGTCAAGCAACTCGCCATCCTCGGCTTGGGGCGGCTGGCGTGAGCGGGCAGGGCGGGGGTGTGCAGAAGGGCCGCGTGCGCAATCTGATCCGGGATTTGCGCACTCAGGCAGGCCTGACCCAGCAAATGTTTGCCGAGATGGTCGGTGCCACCCGCCAGACCATTGTCGCAATTGAAGCTGAGAAATACGCCCCGTCGCTTGAACTGGCCTTTCGCATGGCCCGCGCGCTCAACCAGCCCTTCGAAACCGTCTTCCGCTTCGATCCGGAGTGACCTCTTCCTGTGTTCGCAATTCTCAACAGCTCTGTTTGATTTTCTGACCTTGTGCTTATGATGGAGAGACACGACCTGTGTGCCACCACGCGCGCACGTTGCGCGGAGAGGAAGGACGTTAAAGCATGACCCAGCCCACTCAAGGCCCGATTGAACTTTATTATTGGCCCACGCCAAACGGCTGGAAAATCTCCATTGCGCTGGAAGAAATGGGCCTGCCCTATGACCTCAAGCCGATCAATATCGGTCAGGGTGAGCAATTTGCCCCGGCCTTCCTGGCCATCAGCCCGAATAATCGCATGCCCGCGATTGTCGATCCCAATGGACCGGATGGAGAGCCCATTTCGGTGTTTGAGAGCGGGGCCATCTTGCAATATCTTGGCCGCAAGACGGGTCAATTCTACCCCAGTGAGGAGCGGGCCCGCGTCAAGGTCGATGAATGGCTGATGTGGCAAATGGCCGGCCTTGGTCCGATGTCCGGCCAAGCCAGCCACTTCCGGCTTTATGCCCCCAATCTGGTCGACGATCCCAAGCTGATTGAATATGGCCAGACCCGTTACACCAATGAAGTCAATCGGCTTTATGGCGTGATGGAGCGGCAATTGAGCCAGACCGACTATCTGGCCGGGGATTATTCCATCGCCGATATGGCGGCCTATCCTTGGGTGCGCGGGGCGAAATTGTTTGGCCAGGATCTGGACGAATTCCCGCTTGTAAAGGCTTGGTTTGAGCGCATTGATGCGCGCCCGGCTGTGGTGGCCGGCAATGCGGTGGGGGCTGATTTGCGCAAGCCAGCTGGCGAGCAGTCCAAAGATGACATCAAGGCTGCTGCCAAGGCATTGTTCAACCAGACGGCGGCTGTGACCAAAACCTGATCGGCTCGTCGGGGAAAGGCTGGGGCCGTCTCAGCCTTTCCAATTGACCGCTTGTTCAAGAAGATATTGGCGGAAAGCGGCGATCCGCTTGGAACGGCGCAAATCTGCAGGATAGATGAAAAAGACGTCGATGTTTGGCCCGTCGGTCTCAGGGAAAATCCGCACCAGACCGGTGTCGGCTTGGGCCAAATAATCGGGCAAGCCGCCAATGCCGAGGCCTGCAACCACCGCCCGCACCAAGGCCGAGACATTGTTGATGGTCAAGGCGGCCTCACGCGGGCGATGTTCCTCCCGCCCTAACGTCAAGGCAAAATCGAGCACTTTCATCGGGTCGCCAGCGCGCGCGCCATAGGCAATCACGCGATGCTTGGCGAGGTCTTCCGGCGATTTGGGCATGCCATGCTTGGCGATATAGTCGCGCGAGGCATAAAGCGATGTGGTGATCGAGAGGATTTTGCGCTGGATCAGATCGGCATGCGTGGCTTCCCACAGCCGGATCGCGCATTCGGCCTCTAGTGTGGTCAGATCAAGTTCGCGGTCATCCAACAATAGGCGCAGGGATACGTCAGGATAGGCATCCATGAACCCGCCCAAGCGCGGGGCCAGCCAGGTTGCGCCAATGCCAATCGGGGCGGTGACGATCAATTCACCTTGCGGCCGGTCGCGGGCATCTTTGAGATTGGATTCGGCCACTGCCGCGATCGTGGCCATCTGACCAGTTGATTGCTGCAGCACCTTGCCCGGTCCGGTCAGGATGAGACCACGCGCGTGGCGGTGGAACAAGGGTACACCGAGGCCGTCTTCCAAGGCAGCAATCTGGCGACTGACTGCGGATTGGCTCAACCCCACTTTTTCGGCAGCCGCGGTCAGGCTGCCCGTATCGGCGGCGGCGTGAAAGGTTTTCAGCTTGTCCCAGTCCATTGCATGCTTCTCGCGTGATTTATCGGCTCCGTCCAGCCGCAGATGCGCCCAAACTTGCCCGCTGTTGGCGTGGTTTATCCTGAGCGACGGGGTCTAGCCAATCTGCTTTGACAGGCGTTTGCGCAGGATCGTGCGGCTTTGGGTCAGGATCACGACAAAGCCGCAAAGGGCAAGGCCGAAACTGGCGCTGACGGCACTGGGTCCAAGGGGGTGGGTCACTACTGCCAACGCGCCGCACATGGCGCTGGCCAGCCAGTAGATAAGGCTTATCTGGCCATGGCTGGTTCCGGTCCGAATTGCCAGCTGATAGACATGTTCGGCATGGGCCGTCAGCAGATTGTGCCGCTGTCGCGCCCGCCACAGGATGGTGAGGATCGCATCGCTCAACATGGGCAAAAAGCACAAAGCAATCGCCCACGGGTTTGCGCCTCTTTCCCCGGCCCATACACCCAGGCCCCCAATCAGCAAGCCGACCGCCAAGGCCCCAGCATCCCCCGAAAAAACCCGCCCGCCGAGACCATTCCAATAGAGGAAACCCAAACAGGCTGCTGCCCCGACCAGACAGAGCGCCGCCGGGCCGATCCCTGCGGGTTCAGCACTGAGCATGGCCAGAAAAATCAGGCCAATGCCACTACACCCCATTGCCATGCCATTTGCGCCGTCGAGGAAATTGACAACATTGACCATGACGAGCAGCCACATCAATGTTCCCAAGCCGGCCAGCCAAGGGCTGAACTGCAGGGCAAATCCGCTCCATAATGGCAAGCTGTCAATCCGCATTCCCGCCAGGATGAAGCCAAGGGTGATACACAGCATAACCCCCAATTTCAGGCGCGCGCCCAAACCAACCCGATCGTCCCAATAGCCTAAGGCCCCACCGGCTAATGCCAAGCTCAGACAGGCACCAAACGCTTGCCACGAAGACACGGACGCGCCGTCAAGATGGGTCAACAACAGGACAGCCGTGCCAGCCAAAAGGCCCGCCATAATTCCAACCCCGCCAGAGGTTGGCGTGGGAATCGTGTGCAATTTGCGGGCTTCATCGGGTAGATCTGGCTTGGCCCATGCCATCATGAGGCGGGTGACGCCCCACGCCACCATCATTGCAATCACACAGGCCCCCAAGATCAACATGGTGTCAGTTTAGACGGTGCACAGGGGCGCAGGGAAGTCGGGCTGCCTGAGCAAACGCAGATAAGTGACCGTCTGGTGGAGTTATGCATTTTCGCAGGCCAGCGGTGCCAGTTTCCCCCTTCCTTTCAGGAGCCTGGCTTCTTAACTGACATCGTGCAGCGCGCCTCCGCTGCGGACACCGTCGATCGCCTGATCCGGTGTCTCCTCCCCCCAAGAGGCCGCCTCAAAGGGCCGCATCCAGTCTGGGTGCGGCCTCTTTTTTTGCCCAATCAGCGTGATACGCAGATCAAGGTCCACTTTACCGCGCCGATTGCCAATGGGGGGATCGACCATTATCGGCTCTAACACGCGTTGTGCGGCTGGGGTGGCAACGCCTTCAGTGGCTGGTACGGCCAGCCCAATTGGTGTCACGGGGCTAACCTATGGTACCGTCTAACGCTGCTCGGTGACCGCCGCCCATGCACTCGGCACCAGCTTGGGTTTAAGCATTGCACCAGCGACGCCAGCCTTACCAAATGTGCCGGCCGCCCCCACGACTGGAGCCGCCACATCGGCCGATAAAGCCGCTTTGATGGCTTTCCTGCGCACGCTGGATGACCCAGTCCTATTGGGCGATACTGAATTCTCAAACCCCATGTGCAAATAGTCTGGCCGTGGGCCGGGTTGGATGCCAGCTTGGCTCTGCAGACTTAATCCTTCAAGAAATAGGTGATGGTAGTCACCACGCGCACTTTCTTGTCGATCTGCCGATCCGGCGGGCTATCAGGTATGTCCACCGCCGGATTAACTTCGATCACGCCCTGATTGGCATTCTGAATCGCACCAACTTTGGCACCGGATTCTCGGGCGAATTTGTCAGCCGCTTCGCGTGCACGCTGGGTAGCTTCTGTGAGAAGTTCACCCTTCAGATCATTGAGTTTGGTGAATTGAAAGGCTGGACCTGCCGACATGCCTTCATTGGCAAAGACCACACCATCTTTCAGCAAATCACCGCTATTGCGCGCGGTTTCAGCCAGTTTGTCGACGTCACCTGTCTTGACCAGCAGGGTTTCGGTCAGGATGTAACGCGGCCCGTTTAAACCCCCGTTCGAATAGGCATTGGCGAGTTTGTCTTCGACCCGGATATTTTGAACCTGATAGGCCGTGGCAGGAAAGCCACGTGCGGAGAGGAAGGCCTTCACGCTGGCTTCTGCCTGACCCAGGCCCTGACGAGCTTCTTCTAATGTGTCACCCGTGGCCACAAAACTGATGGGCCAAAAGCCAAGATCGGCTTTCACGGGACGTTCTGCCAGACCTTTGACCGTCACGGTACGAAAGCCGAGGCGCGATTGCACCAAGGATTGGCCTGCGGAATAACCGGCAAAGGCAATGCCCAATGCCAATGCTGTTGCAGGTACGAAAAGATTGGATCGTTCAGCCATGATCTGCCCTCCCGCCACATGTGCTGCGGATTTGGCAGCACCTGGGCACACACTGTCCCTCGGTGTCTTGTTGGGCTTGGTTTATGGCGGGTTTAGGGCGTATTCAGGTCTATAAGGGTGCGCAATCGTGTGTTTTTGCGGGCTTGAACTTCCTTTTCTGCAAGGCTTTTCGCATGGCACTTTCTTGGATCCCCTTGGCATTGGTGGCGGGCTTTTTGCAGATTTTGCGCAACGCCGCCCAAAGAGGTTTGTCTGACCAAGCTGGGCCTTGGGGGGCAACGCTGGTTCGATTCCTCTATGGATTGCCGTTTGCCGCGCTTTTCTTGGTGCTCGTGGCTTGGTTAGCCCCACCCAGTCATTTTGCCATCAAGCCTGCATTTTGGATTGCCGCCCCGATTGGAGCCACCGCGCAAGTATGTGCCACTGCAGCCTTGATCCAAGCCATGCGGGCATCCAGCTTTGGACTGGGGTCGACATTTCAGCACATGAGCCTGCCCTTGGCCGCTTTGGTCGGCGTCCTGTTCCTGGGTGATCATTTAGGTCCTTGGGGCTGGCTGGGCATTTTGGTGGCCACGGGCGGGCTGATTTTGGCAAGCTGGCCACGCCAAGGATTGGCCGGGGGCTTATCAGGTTTCAAAGCCGGTCTTTATGGTTTGGCTTCTGGGGCTTGTTTTGCAGTATCAGCCAATTGCTACCGATTGTGTGGCTTGGCGATTGATCCCAGTGCGCCCTTATTCTCAGCAACCTTTACGCTGGTGTGCGTTCAAGGTCTGCAAAGTGCTGTTTTGGGTGGAATATTATTGGTGGTCGACCGTCCAGCACTTCAAGCCCTGGCCGCCGAAGGACGGGCAAGCTGGTCTGCCGGGCTAGCCGGGGCGGCCGCCTCGGCCTGCTGGTTTGCGGCATTAACATTGGCACCTGCCGCGCTGGTGCGGGCGCTCAATGCGCTCGTCGAAGCCCCAACAGCAACTTTGCTGGGGTGGATCCGGTTTAAGGAGACGATCGATCTTCGCCGCGGCTTGGGCTCTGCCTTAATTGTGGTCGGAGTGATCGCTACGGTCCTCAGTCAACTCACCAGATCTTAGCCAAGTTTACCCACCGCGCTTGGCCGCCGCCAAAAAGGCAGATGCCGCCATGGCCATGCCGTTGCGAACTGAACTGACCAAATCGTCAGGACTGAAAGGTTTCGCCAATGCAATATCGGCACCGGCATCGAGGGTTTTCATCCAAGATCGGCGCGCAATGTCACCATCACCGCGGTCCGACAAGGCGATAATGGCCACACCGGGAAAAGCCTCGCGCATTTGGGTGACATAGCTTGCCCCTTCCTGAGCATCGACATCAATTTGAATCACCACAGCATCAAGATCTAACACATCCACATGTTCGAGTGCTTCTTCCAGGCTTGCCCCCGTGGTGACGCGGAATTGGTGCTCTTTCAGGCCGGTTTCACAGACCTTGCGCACGGTTCGGCTTGAATCAATGACCAGGACATGGGGCAGCCTTGATCCGGTTTCGAGGCGGGTTGCAACTTCGGTCAGAACCTCCTGAAGCCGCTCTTGGGTCAAAGGCTTTTGCAGCAGGAATTCCGCACCATCGCCCTTGGCCCGCTCTAACGCGCTGCCCAATTGGCCATCTCGGCCCCCGGCACTAATCGCCGCGATTGTGATATTAGGTGCGGCGCGGCGGATCTGGGCGATCGTGCTGCCATCCTGACAATCAGGCAATGCCAAGTCCGAAATCACCAGATTCAATGGCTCTTTGCCCAAAATGGTCAAGCCAGATTTGAGGTCGAGAGCGACCAGAGCATCCCAGCCAGTGCGCAGGATCATCTGCGAGATCACACGGGCTTGGATCATGCTGTCTTCAATCAATAAGCAGGTGTAGTTAGACACTTTCCACCTCCGTACTGTGATATCCGACTGCGGGTCAGCGACATTCGGACTCAACCTCAATTAAATGCAGGAAACACTCCCACCTTACCGTGATCAATCTAGATGGATCATCCTTACTGTCCATGTAAGGACGTACGACAATCATCATGCTCAGTATCATGTAATGAGATCAGCGATAAACATTTACCGCAGGTAAATGCCAAGTGGAGCTGAGCAGATCCACCTCATCGGCCTGCAGAGCTTGTTGGAACAGCACCTGGTGCGGGCTGAGTTGGCGGTAAGCCAATGGCCCGATATTGCGCCGCCAATTTCTTGGCCAATCCATAACCTTCTTTGGCCAGTCGAGCTTCTTGTGCGGTCTGGTCGCGCGGGCAGGTTGCAACGCCTTGCCCATAGGCCTGAAAACCCTCGTTGAATGCATCGACCAGAGGATCGCGTAAGGGGCTGTCATCTGCCGCTTCTAAGTCGAGCATGGTGGCCATGCGGGATCGGTAGGTCTGATCCTCGCGGCCGGTGCAAGAGACCCGCAAGGCATGAAGAGACCCCAGAATGCGCGACATTTGCTGAAGATCAGCCTTGGTCTTCGGGTCGACTGCCCGAGGCCGGCGCGGATCGCGCATCACTTGCTCATCCGCCATCGTCACAGCCGGATTTGTCCCACTGGTATTTGCATCCACATCGCGCAGTGATTTGCGAGACTGACTGGCATTGCGGCTTGAGACAGTCTCACCCGCGTTTAGGCCTTGGCTGGCCGGGTCCCAATCGGCTGGAAAGTCGCCGGGATCGGCCACGGCCGCATCTTCAGGCGCTTCTGCAGGTGGCAAACGCGATCCGGCTTCACCCCTTGATGGGTCGCCATATTCCAGTTCAACAGGTGCTTGCCCGGCAGGATAGGCCGTTTGGGCAAAGCTGAGCGCGGCCGCTGAAACGGCCGCCGCCCCGATGATTACCGATATCCACACAGCTTTGCGCATAGGAACAAAAGGCTGCTGCTTTGCCCCTCAGGTCAAGCTGGTGAGCTTTGCTGTAAGCGACCAAGACGGGCAATGCTGTCATGCGCCTCTGCCATGATGGACTTGATAATCTCTTCGCAGGAGAGGACATCGCGCACCCCGCCCGCAGACTGGCCCATGGCAAAGCAGGACTTGTCTTGCTCTAGGCCTTCAATCTGACCGCCGATGCCGCCCATGGCACCCGATTGCATCGAGATCATCGCCTGCATTGGAAACGGCTTGATGTCGGCGGGGCGGCTTTCCCAATCCTTGACCCAGGCATTGTCCTTGACCCGCATCGGTTTGCCTGAATAGCAGCGTGTGCGCACCGTATCGGTGTCGCGGGCACTGACAACCGCATCCTTATACATTTGCCCGGCATGGGCTTCTTTGGACGCAATAAAGCGCGTGCCCATCCAAACCGCTTGTGCGCCCAGCGCCAAGGCAGCAGCCAGGCCGCGCCCGTCATACAGGCCACCTGCAGCAACGACTGGGATCTTCACCCGCTCAACGGCTTGGGCCACCAGAGGCAGGGTGCCGACAAGGCCCGTATGTCCACCCCCTTCAGAGCCTTGGCAGATGACAGCGTCACAGCCGGCCGCTTCGGCCTTTTCGGCATGGCTGACCGCCCCGCCAACCACCATCACTTTCAGGCCCGCCTTGTGCAATTTGTCGATGATTGCGGAGGGAACACCCAGACCGGCGATAAAGGCGGTTGCCCCTTCGGCGATGATGATATCGACAGAGGCCTCAAGGCTTTCAGGCACAGCAGCCAGCAGGTCGACGCCAAAGGGCTTGTCGGTAAGCGCGCGGACTTTGCGCATTTCGGTGCGGATCTCATCGGGTGATCGCCCCGCCATGCCTAAACAGCCATAGCCGCCGGCATTGGAGACCGCCGCGCAGACTTCGGCATAAGACACACCACCCATGCCAGCCAGCATGATGGGATGTTCGACGCCCAATAGGTCGCAAATTGGTGTTCTCAAGCTCATGACTCACTCCCTGACATCGGTCCTCTTGCGAGACCTGTTGGCTGCCAAGGTTAATGTGTTTGGATGATCGCGCAATCCTGCCACTGCTGGCTTGGATGCACCAGCACCGGACAATCTCAGGTCAGGCTGGGCCGGTAGCAATGGCAGGTGACAACATGGTCGACCACCAGACCCGCAGCTTGCATGAAGGCATAGCAAATCACTGGGCCACAAAACTTGAAGCCGCGCTTTTTGAGCTTGGCGGACAAGGCTTCTGATTGGGCTGTGCTCACGGGGACGTCGGCCAAGCTGGCGGGGTGATTGTGGATCGGCTGGTGGTTGACCACCGACCAAATGAAGCCGCTGAAACCGTCAGGCTCGCGTTCGATGTCTTGATAAAGTCGGGCAGCGGTGATGGTGGCCATGATCTTGGCGCGCGAGCGGATGATGCCAGGATTGGCGAGCAAGGCTTCAATCTCGGCCTCGCCAAATTGGGCGACCTTGTCAGGATCAAAACCGTCAAAAGCCAGTCTGAAGGCCTCGCGCTTGCGCAAAATTGTGATCCAAGACAGGCCAGCCTGAAAGCCCTCGAGGCACAAAAGCTCCCATAAAGCGCGGCTGTCATAGAGCGGCCGACCCCACTCATCGTCATGATAGGCCACATAGAGCGGATCGGTCTCAATCACCCAGCCACAGCGGTTTAGACTCATCTTTTGCGTCCCAGCCAAAAGTCAAAAGTGCCGTCGACCCATGGGCCTTTTGCTGCATCATGGCCGGTGAGCCAATCCGGTCAACCAGATGGACCATGTGTTTCCACATCTTCCCACAGGCCCAAAATTTGACGCAAACGCGCCCCAATGACGATTTGTGTGCATCGGTCCCTGAAGGAAGTTGGCCAAGGCGGCTTCCCGTGCGGGTTGAAGCTGGCTAAAGATGGCGCTGAGAAGGGCCTGCTGCCCGGAGTTTAAAACGTGAAGCAATCCAGAATTCAACTTCTTCTGACGATGTCCAGTTTGATGGTCGTGGTGGCAGCTTGCCAATCCATGCCCGGCAGCACGGCCAAGAAGACACCTGTTTATGTCGAGCGGCCGGTCGACCTGCTCTATAACAATGCGCGCGATGAGTTGAGTAAGAAAAATTATGCCGAAGCCGTCACTGGCTTTGAAGAAGTGGATCGCCAGCACCCTTATTCGGAATGGGCCAGACGCGCATTGTTGATGACGGCCTATGCCAATTATCAGCAAAACAAATATGAAGACGCGATCGCCGGGGCGCAGCGCTTTGCCTCGCTCTATCCGGGCAATGAAAGTGCGGTTTACGCCTATTATCTGATTGCCATTTGCTATTTTGAGCAGATCGTCGATGTCGGCCGTGATCAGCGCATGACAGAATTGGCATTGGCGGCCCTGAATGAAGTGGTTCAGCGCTATCCTCAAACTGAATATGCCCGTGACGCGCGCCTCAAGATCGACATGACGCAGGACCAGTTGGCGGGCAAAGAGATGGAGATCGGCCGCTATTATCTGCGCGATGGTCAGCAATTGGCTGCCATGGGCCGCTTCCGCCGTGTGGTGGACCTTTACCAGACCACCACCCACGTCCCTGAGGCACTTCACCGCTTGGTGGAGACCAATTTGTCCATGGGGCTGGTGGATGAAGCCACCAAGGTTGGCGCGGTTCTGGGCTATAATTATCCCGGCTCGGAATGGTATGAGGCCAGCTATAAGCTCCTGACCGCCAAAGGGGTTACCCCGGAAGCCAGGCCAGGTCGTCGGGGGCTGTTCCAGCGGATCATCAGGCCCAAGCGTGGTTTGGAAAAGGCCCCGGCTCCGCCCCAAGCTGAGAGTCAGACATCCAGTGTGCCGGTTGGGGCATCCCAGACGGGCAAATGACGCAGCGGCCAGAGGAATGTTGGGGACGATGTGGTGATGCTGGCCGCATGGGGGCGTGGCGGCCATGTTGATCGCCTTGTCCATTCGCGACGTCGTGCTGATTGAGGCTCTCGATCTGGAGATTGAGCCAGGCTTTACCGCTTTGACGGGTGAAACCGGGGCCGGAAAATCAATCCTGCTGGATGCTCTGGGTTTCGCGCTGGGTGAGCGGGCTGATCGTGGCTTGGTCCGCCAGGGTGCAGAGCGGGCGCAAGCCTCTGCTGTGTTTGAGATTGGTTCAAGGCATCCGGCGCTGGGTCTGTTGGAAGAACTGGACCTTCCTGAAGCCGAAGATGGCCGTATTGTGCTGCGCCGCTCGATCAGTCTGGACGGCAAAAGTCGAGCTTATGTTAATGATGCGCCTGCCTCAGTCGGGGCGTTGCGGCGTCTTGGTGCTTGCCTGCTTGAAATCCATGGCCAGCATGCCTCGGTTGGCTTGATGGACCCCACGACCCATCGCGATCTTCTTGATGTGTTTGCCAAAGCAGGGCCGCTGAAAGCCCGCACCTATGAGGCTTGGCGTGACCTTGATGCGGCGCGTGCCGCCTTGGACTTTGCTGAGCAGCAGGCGCGGCGGGCCTCGACGGACCGGGATTATCTGGCGCATGTGGTCGCGGAGTTGAAAAAGCTTGCCCCCAAGTCGGGTGAAGAGGCTGCCCTTGACGCCGAGCGTCGCGCTTTGATGGGATCAGAAAAGGCTGCCAGTGCGCTCAAAGATGCCACTGATGCTTTGGCTGATGGCAAGGCAGAGCAGCGTATGGCCGCCGCAGCACGCGCACTTTCGCGGGTTGGCAAGCCTGAAGGCGAGGGTGCTGATGCCCTCTCCAAAGCAGTAGATCAGGCCGCCCACGCCCTTGAGCGCGCGTTGAGTGAGTTGTCTGACGCGCAAGGTTGGATGACGCGCGCGGGCGACGCACTTCAAGGTGACCCCGGGCGACTGGATCAATTGGAGGAGCGGCTTTTTGCCTTACGCGGTGCCGCGCGCAAGCATGGGGTTTCGGTTGAGCAATTGAGCGATGTTTTGGCCAGGGCGGAGGCCAATCTGGCCGGAATTGATCATGCTGATGAGGCCATTCAAGCAGCCAAGGCCGCACTGGTGCAGGCAGAGGCCCATTATCGAACAAATGCTGAGGCCTTGTCGGCCTGTCGCCATCAGGCGGCACTGACGCTGGATCAAGCGGTCATGCAAGAATTGCCGCCGCTTAAGCTCGACAAGGCCCGCTTCCGCACCCGCGTGGATAGTGATGCGACACGGCCAACCAAGGACGGGATTGACCGAGTGACGTTTGAGATTGCTGCCAATCCCGGTGCAGGCTTTGGCGCTTTGTCGGAGATTGCCTCCGGTGGGGAATTGTCACGTCTGTCTTTGGCGCTCAAACTCGTCCTGTCCACCGATGGTGGCACGTTGGCCCTTGTTTTTGATGAGGTAGACCAAGGCATTGGCGGGGCGACTGCTGACGCTGTCGGCCGTCGCCTGGCCCGCCTTGCAGAGACCGCCCAGATTTTGTGTGTCACCCACAGCCCGCAAGTTGCCGCGCGCGCCAGACGGCATTGGCGGATTGAAAAGCGTATCGACAATGGCGTCACCCGCACCGATGTGACCAGCCTGCCCGAGGCAGCCCGCGAGGAAGAACTTGCCCGCATGCTGGCCGGGGCCGAAATCACCGCCGAAGCCCGTGCCGCCGCCCGTGCCCTGATGGCGGCCCGACAGAACTAAGGCCTGCAATTGGTGGCCTGATCGGGCTTTGCCACATCTTCACCTCACCGGGGCTTAGGTCTAGTTTGGCTGGTATGGACTTCTCAACTCTGCCCGTTGATTCCCTCACGAAAGATCAGGCCGTATTTGAACTGGAACGGTTGGCCCGTGAGATTGCCGGCCATCGCCAAGCCTATTACGAGCATGATGCGCCACGCGTCACTGACGCGGAGTATGATGCGCTGGAGCGCCGCAATTTACTCATCGAACAGCGCTTTCCCGCCCTGGTTCGTCCCGATAGTCCGTCGCGCAGCGTTGGCAGCGCGGCTTCGGCCCGCTTCAACAAAATAAGCCATAACGTGGCCATGTTGTCGCTGGATAATGCCTTTACCGACGCCGATGTCGCTGATTTTCTTGGCCGCGCGCAACGATTTCTCGGCTTGGCTGATCAACAAGATTTGGCATGCACAGCTGAGCCCAAGATTGACGGCCTATCCTTGTCCATCCGCTATGAGAAGGGCGCACTGAAATATGCGGTCACGCGCGGGGATGGCAAGGAAGGCGAAGATGTGACCGCCAATGTGCTGACCATTGCCGATATTCCCCGCACACTTGCCGGGGCAGGCTGGCCTGACCTTATTGATGTGCGGGGCGAAGTCTATTTAAGCCATCAGGCCTTTGCCGCCTTGAACAAAGCCCAGGAGGTTGCAGGGCTTCCCCTTTATGCCAATCCACGCAATGCCGCCGCGGGCAGTCTGCGCCAATTAGACCCTGCCATAACCGCCCAGCGCCCGTTGAGCTTTTTCGCCTATGCGTGGGGGGATGTGAGCGCGGCGTTTGCGACCAGCCAGATGGAGGCGGTGGCCTGTTTTGCGGCTTGGGGGTTTAAGACCAACGCCGACATGGTGTTGTGCCCGGATGTGGCGAGCCTTTTGGCCCATTACCGCGATTTGGGGCTGCGTCGGGCCGAACTTGGATATGACATCGACGGGGTCGTCTATAAGGTCAATGATCTGGCCTTGCAGGAAAGGTTGGGCATTATCACCCGCTTTCCACGTTGGGCGATTGCGCACAAATTCCCACCCGAACAGGCGACAACCATCCTTGATGCGATTGATATTCAAGTGGGCCGTACAGGTGCTTTGACCCCGGTGGCTCGCGTCCGACCAGTGACTGTGGGCGGGGTGGTGGTCTCGAACGCCACTTTGCACAATGAGGACTTTATCGCAGGCAAAGCGCTGGACCGTGTGACCGGGCAAGCGGTGCGCGGGGGCAAGGATTTGCGGGTGGGAGATCATATCGTCATCCAGCGCGCAGGCGATGTGATCCCTCAGATTGTTGATGTGTTAGTTGATCGGCGGCCAGCAGACAGTCAAGCCTTTGCCTTTCCCCATGTCTGCCCCTGTCCGTTGCAGACCCCAGCGATCCGCGGTGGTGGGGATGGTGAGGGTGAACAGGACGTGGTCCGGCGGTGTACGGGCGAATTTGCCTGCCCGTTCCAGCGCCTGCGGCATCTTGAGCATGTTGTCAGCCGGAAGGCCTTTGACATTGACGGGCTAGGGCCACGTCAGCTGCAGGACTTTTTTGCCTGGGGGCTGGTCAAGGAACCCGCAGACATCTTCAAATTGGAACATCATCGTGCCGACTTGGCCGGCAAGGATGGCTATGGCGAGGTGTCGCTCAACAATCTGTTTGCAGCGATCAACCAGCGGCGTGACATCGACTTAGCGCGCTTTATCTTTGGCCTTGGAATCCGCCATATTGGCGAGACGACAAGTGGCGTGCTCGCGCGCGCTTTCGTGTCGTGGCAGGCATTTGATGAAGCGGTGCAGGCTGCAGCGAGCCATCGCCCCGGTGAGGCTTATCGAAAATTGGAAGGCCTACCAGGCTTGGGGCCAGCAGCGTTGAAGGCCTTGTTGGATTGGGCCGCAAGCCAGACAGAGGCGGGTGCGTTTACGGGGCAAGGCAATCTGTTTGACGATGTGGCTGAAAATCTCGCCAAACTGCGCTTGAAGGAAGTGGCCATGCCGGCGCGCAAGGCCTTGATCGGGGCGTTTGGTGATTGGGGCAGCCTTGTTGCGACTGTGAAACAGGCCGCCAGTCAGAGACCGGGGGATGCCTTCATTGCCTTGGCCGCGCTTGACGGTATGGGGGAGGTGGCATGCGAGGCGCTGTTGGACTTCTTTGCCGAGCCACACAATCAAGGTGCAGTGGCCCGTTTGTTGGCAGAGGTGCGACCTCGCGATGCTGAAGCAAGCCGCCAAGATAGCCCGGTGACGGGCCTAACCGTGGTCTTTACCGGCAGCCTTGAAACCATGACGCGCGATGAAGCCAAAGCCCAAGCCATCCGCTTGGGCGCAAAAGTGGCTGGCAGTGTTTCTGCCAAGACCGATATTGTGGTGGCAGGACCTGGCGCAGGATCCAAACTTGCCAAGGCCAGTGAGTTGGGCATCCGCGTGATGAGCGAAGCCGAATGGGCTGCTTTTGTCGGCTGAAACATTGTGATTTGTCGTCAACCCGTCATCGGCCAATCCTATGTTTGACGTGGAATTACAGAAGGCCCCTCCCATGACTGCCCGGACCAATCAATTCGCTGACCTTGCTTGTGCCCATCTATCCCGTCGCGGGTTTCTGACCGTCACGGCCAGCCTGCCAGCGGCGAGCCTATTGCCAAGTGAAGCCGCGGCAGTGCCAGCTGGTTTCACCTCTGTGCCTGAGAATCGCCAAGACACGGTGGTGGTGCCAGAGGGCTATGTCTGGGCCCCGCTGATTTCTTGGGGTGATCCGCTGTTTGAGGGCATGGCTCCGCTGGATACGAGCCGCCGGGGTGCCCCCTTCCAATTCACGCGGGAAGAACAGGAAGGCCGGTTTGGCACCCATAATGATATGCTGGCCCTATTTCCGGCCAATTGGGCCTATCCCTGGCCGCAGGGCCGCGTGCGCCGTGCCATCATGTGCATCAACCACGAGGCTGTTAGCCCGTTTCTGGCAGCGCCGGGCAGCAATGGCCAAGCTCTTGATACTGACCCGGTGGCACTGGAGGCCCTTTATGCTTGCATGGGGGTGAGTGTTTTTGATGTCAGCCACGATCCTGCAACCGGGGCTTGGGCGGTAGTCAAAGGGCCTGCCAAGGGAGTGGGCCGCAATCGGCGCATCACGCCGTTCAACGAGATTGTCTTTGACGGTCCCGCAGCCAACCATCCGTGGATCACACGGGCTGGGGCAATTGTGAATGAGATTGAGGGCGCACGCTCTGGCCCGCCAAAGCGCGCTGCGGCGATCAAGGCAGGCACGTTCCAGAATTGTGCGGGGGGCTTTACCCCTTGGGGAACCTATTTGACCGCTGAGGAGAATTTCAACAACCAGTTCTTCACCAGTGACAAGGATAGCCCGGTCTTGGCGTCAGCGAAGGCAGAGCCCGGCTTTGGCTTTGACCAGACGATCTTCCGCTATGACAATATTTGGCGGATGGGCGGGCCGGGTCAATTTGATCTGAGCCGCAATCCCCATGGTCCGGCGCTTTACGGCTGGATCGTCGAAATCGACCCGTATGATCCCGATTGGTTGCCGACCAAGCACACAGCATTAGGTCGTAAGTGTAATGAATGCGCCACCACGGTGTTAGCCCGCTCGAACCAGGCGGTGATTTACACAGGTGATGATAGCAACAACCAATTTGTCTATAAGTTCATCTCGCATGGCCGTTTCGATCCAACCAATCGGGTGGCCAACCGATCCCTGCTGTCGCAGGGTACATTGTATGCCGCGCGATTTGAGGCCGACGGGACTGGCTATTGGATCGCGCTGACCGCTGAAGCCGCCAATCAGGTGCCGCTGGCCCCCGGTGAGGCCCCATTTGCCGACGATGGCGATGTGATGGTGCGCTGTCGAGAGGCGGCTGCCCGTTTGGGTGCCACGCGTATGGACCGGCCTGAAGATGTGGAAAGCCCAACTGATGGCAGCTTCCGAGGCACCGGCACCGTCTTTGTGATGTGTACCGGCAATCTGTCGGACTCAGGGCGGCCAGGCAATGCGGCCAATCCGCGGCGCAAGGCGCTGGAAGGCGATGGCCTTGAGCGCAATTTTCAGGGCCATATCGTGCGCATAGATGAAGCAGGCCGCGATCCGGCCGCCTTGCGTTTCACATGGGACATTTTTGCGGTGGCGGGTGATCCGGCAGGTGAAGTCGCCCCGGTGGTTAATCAAGAGGGCAGGCGGGTCAATGCTTCCTCTTGGCTTCAGGGCAAACCCACAACGACCGGTGACCGCTTTGCCATGCCCGACAATATCACCTTCGACCACCGCAATTTTGGCTGGATCACAACCGACGGCACACAGGATACTTTCCCCTGCAACGACGGGGTTTATGTTCTGCCGATGGTGGGAAAGGGGCCGCGCCCGGTTAAGCGCTTCTTGACCGTGCCGGTCGGGGCTGAATGTACCGGGCCCTTGCTGGCTTGGGACCAGCGCACCTTCTTCTGTGGTGTACAGCATGTTGGGGCAGAAAGCCCGTCTGGGCAATTTTATCGCGGCGAGGCCGAAGGACCCTATTCCAGCTTCCCACATGGCGGCTGGCCGCGCGATACCGTCGTCTATGTCCGACGCAAGGACGGCGGCGTGGTCGGTACCTAACCACAATTTAACGTGCCAGAAAGCCTGTGATCAGGCACGTGTTGATCCATGGTCAATGATGCGGGCAAAGCCCCGAAACTGGGACCTGGGGGGATTTCCGCGACAACGCGGTTGATGACGCGCCTGATCGCTCTGGCGATCTGGTCTGTGCTGGTGTTTGGCCTTTTGCATATGGCACCGCCGAAAGCCTTGCCTGAACCTGTTGGGGTTGCCGCACTTGTTTTGGCGACAGAGCGGCCGACCCCGCCACGACGGCCATTCAAGATCGCGCCCAATCCAGCTGCCTCCCAAAAACCAAGTCAGCGCCTAAAGCCACAAAGTGAGGCCAAGTCCGGACAAACTCGGCCGGTTTTGCTGCCGGCCTCACCGACTGTCGAGAATCTGGCACCGCTCGGTCCCATGGTGGCCGGACAGTCCACGCCGGGCCCGACAAAGGCGATAGAAGGAGGCTTGCCCGGTCCCGCAGGCGGTCAGGCGGGTGCAGGGCTAACAAGCCAAGCGCAGGCCATCATTAAAGCCCAAGCCTGCGCCCGCATTGATATCAAGGATCGCCCGCCTGATTGCCCGCCCAATCTGGAGATCAAGCGGCTTTTGGACGCCGCGCGCGGACCAAAATACCGGCCTGAGAATGCTGAGGCCTTTTCCCGTAACGAGATGCGCTGGCGTGATGTACCGCCGCCTTGTTTGGAGGATGGTCAGTCAAAAAGCATCAAGGGTGGCACAGTATGTGTCCGTGTTGGCATGATCCCCTCACGCGTGAGAAGTCCGCAAGAAATCTGCGAAGCCAAAGGGATTGGCGCATGCGCGCCGACCCCGCCGCAAGCTGCCGTAAATGCTGCGATTGCAAATAGCCCGAAATAGCGAGCTCCCCTCCTGTACACGCGGCCCATCGGTGACTTTCCAAGGGATCAGCCTTGGCATAGGCTTTGATCATGACGCGCCAAGCCCCTCAATTGACCACCACCCACCTCATCCTGCGGGGTCACGAACGCACTGATTTTGAGCGGCTGGCCGCCATGTGGGGTGATCCTGATATTGTCCGCCATATCGGGGCGCGGCCATCATCCAGCCAGGAATCGTGGTTCCGGTTGCTCCGCTATATGGGGCATTGGCCAGCTATGGGCTACGGCTATTGGGCGGTGTGTGACAAGGCAACCGGGCTTTATATTGGCGATGTTGGACTGGCCGATCACAAACGGGGGCTCCATCCAGGGCTTGATGCCGCACCCGAAGCAGGCTGGGTGATCATTCCATCGCTGGCGGGCAGGGGGTTTGCCACCGAAGCCATGGCAGCGGCTCTGGCCTGGTATGAACAGACCCATGGCCCAACCCGCACGGTTTGTATGATCGAAAGCGTACACGCGGCCTCGATCAGGGTTGCCGAGAAACTCGGTTATCGGCCATTTGCCGACATCATGATGACGGATAAGGCCGTCAGTCTGTTTGAGCGCTCTTGATCCAGACCTCGACCGGGCCCTTTTGCAGGATCGTCAATGGATTGCCCTTGCGGTCAACCTTATTGCCCAGTGCCAGCCGCACCCAGCCTTCTGAGATGCAATATTCTTCGACATTGGTCTTTTTTTCGCCTTTGAAGCGCACCCCGACACCCAGAGCCAAAAGCTCCTCATTATAATAGGGGCTGCGGGGATTGACGCTCAAACGGTCGGGCAAAGCGGTGGGGCTGGTTTCATCGGTCATGCCCGCTGCCTTAGCCCAATGCGGACGGCTTCCTCAAGGGGGCGGTGTAGTGGGGTGGGGGATGACCGACACAGCAAGGCCGCCACTGGCTTGGCTCATGCGGTGATCATTGGTCCAAAGTGCATCACACCCATGATATTGCGCGCAAGCCACATGAAGCGCATCGGGCATCTTCAATCGTCCTCGCGCAACCAGGTGTGCCCCCTGTCGAAAGATGGCCTCGTTGAGTTCAAGGACCTTCACTCGGTGGAAGAAACGCTCGTAATCTTGCAGCAAGAAGCTGTTTCCGATGCGCAATGGCCCCGCCAAGCATTCAGCTATGACGAGATGGGATATGGCAAATTCGTCATCGGGCGCTGCTGCGATCTTCAGCAAGACCGTCTCGTGGAGAGCTGATGCGGGCTCGAGTGCATAGATGACAATGCAGCTATCGAGATAGATTAATCCCATGCCGCACGTGCATCCTCAATATCGCGTTCAATTTGCGTGTGATCGCGCTGCGCCTTTGTCGGCTTCCGCGATACCAACCATGTGAACAGCCCCGCACCACTATTAGGCGCGGCTTGACAGTCGTCATCCTGCTCAATGGGGACGAGGCGCATCACAGGCTTGCCACGGTTTGCGATAACAACCTCTTCGCCCGCCTGCGCACATTTCACCAGTTCCGACAGGCGGTTTTTGGCCTCAAGAATATTCACCTGCATGGTCGTTGCTCCAACTTGGCTAGAATTATAGCATATTCTAGCCAGATACGAAAGCCAGTCCTGGGCTTTGGCGTGGTCGGCTAAGTCAGGATTGTTGCAACCCGTGCCATGACATCTGCCAGGATAGCGGCGGGAAGCTACTCGACCTTGCGGCCTGCGCGTGCGGCAATGTCCAACACGCGAGGCTGATTACATTTTATAATCCAGGTGGTTTGAACACCGGGGATCGGAACGGCAAAACCCAATCGCCTCGCAAAATTCCCGGCATGGGTGATGGGCAAAACGAGCGGCAGCCGACTATTGTTGTTTACGACAGCAAGCTGAATGTGGTGGCCTCTGGTGGCATCAACGGTCAACCAATCCAAAACGCTTTGGCTTCGATCAGCCCATTTGGGATTGAGAATATTTCAAGTCCCCGCTTGCTAGAGCTGGCTGATCTGCTGACGACGACGTATGGCAAGCCGTCAAGTGTCCAGCAATTGGTTGAGACGCTAAAGGCAAGCTAGGTTGCCGATGACGGTTTGCGCCCCACCCCCCACTGCACCCATCCTGTCTGCAGGCCTTTACAAACCAGACTCACCAGACTAGTAACGCCGCTCTTGCTTGGACCGGCTGTGGCAAACCCTTGGTTTTCCAGACGCGGGACGATGAAAGCGCAGGGTTCATACCGCCGAAAAGGGTATGTCGCCTCTGATGGCGCGGTGAGACGCGTCTTTGCTTGTTCGACCCCGTCAGACGGCTTTTCCGGCTAAAATTTAGTTTGCGCAGCCTGGTGCGTCGCTCCCAAAAGCGTCGCAGCGGGCTTCGTTCGATGTTTGACATGCGGTCCTATCGTTTGGATGACCGCTTCGCGAGGGTTAATATGGCTCAACAGACCATCCGGATCAGGCTCAAAGCCTTCGACCACCGGGCGCTGGATCAGTCCGCCAAGGAGATTGTCTCCACGGCAAAGCGCACTGGCGCAATGGTGCGGGGCCCCGTGCCTTTGCCGACGCGCACTGAACGTTTCACGGTTAACCGCTCGCCTCACGTCGATAAGAAGTCGCGCGAGCAGTTTGAAATCCGCACGCACAAGCGCGTGCTCGATATCGTTGACCCAACCCCGCAGACGGTGGACGCGCTGATGAAGCTCGATCTGGCTGCCGGTGTTGACGTCCAAATTAGTCTGTAAGGGCGCCGGCTATGCGTACAGGATTGATCGCAAAGAAAATGGGCATGACCCGCGTGTTCGCCGCCGACGGCGCGCACGTGCCTGTCACTGTCCTGGCTCTCGAAGGCTGCCAAGTGGTGGCCCAAAAGACCGATGACAAAGATGGCTACACGGCCCTGCAAGTGGGTGCTGGCACCCGCAAGGCCAAGAATGTCACCCAGCCGCTGCGCGGCCACTATTCCAAGGCCAGCGTCGAGCCGAAGGCCAAGTTGCGCGAATTCCGCGTCTCGGCCGACAATCTGGTCGATGTTGGCATGGAATTGACCGCAGACCATTTCCTGCCTGGCCAGAAGGTCGATGTTTCGGGCATCACCATTGGTCGCGGTTTCTCTGGTGCCATGAAGCGGTGGAACTTTGGTGGTCTGCGCGCCTCGCACGGTGTGTCGGTTTCCCACCGCTCGCATGGTTCGACCGGTCAGCGCCAAGACCCCGGCAAGGTGTTCAAGGGTAAGAAGATGGCTGGCCATTATGGGGTCGAGCGCGTCACCACCCAAAATCTTGTGGTCGTGCGCACCGATGTGGAGCGCGGCCTCATTCTGGTGCGCGGGGCTGTTCCAGGGGCTGAAGGCTCTTGGGTAGAGATCCGTGACGCCGTCAAAGTGCCAGCACCAGCCGGCCTGCCCAAGCCAGCCGCCTTCCGTAAGCCCGGCGATCTCAAGATCGTGCAAGCTGACGCCGACGTCGCGGCACCTGCTGAAACTCAAGAGGGGGCCGAATAATGAAACTCGACGTCCTGAAACTCGATGGCAGCAAGGCCGGCTCGGTTGAGCTGGATGATGCTATCTTTGGTGTTGCGCCACGCGCCGACATCCTGCACCGTGTGGTGCGCTACCAGTTGGCCAAGCGCCGCGCTGGTACCCATGACACCCAAAATCGTGGCGAAGTCTCGCGCACGCACACCAAGTTCGGCAAGCAAAAGGGTTCGGGCGGTGCACGTCACGGCTCGCGCAATGCGCCGATCTTCCGTGGCGGTGGCGTGGCTCACGGGCCCCACCCACGTTCCTATGCCCACAGCCTGAACAAGAAGGTGCGGGCGCTGGGCATGAAGATGGCGCTATCGGCAAAAGTGGCCGAAGGTTCTCTGATCGTGGTGGACAAGGCTAGCCTTGATGCCCCCAAGACCAAGACCTTGCTGGAAAACTTTGGCAAGCTGGGTGTGACCAATGCGCTGGTGATTGCCGGGGCTGAAGTTGATACCAATCTGCAATTGGCTGCGCGCAACGTTCCTAACGTCGACGTGCTGCCTGCCGCCGGTCTCAATGTTTATGATGTGCTACGTCGTCAAAAGCTCGTGCTCTCGCGCGATGCGATTGAGGCGATCAATGCACGCTTTGCCAGCAAAGGGGAGGCTGCGTAATGGCACTTTCCGAACGCCACTATGATACCATCCTGGCACCTTGGATCACTGAAAAGGGCACTCTGCTCTCGGAAGTGAACCAAGTGATCTTCCAGGTTCCATTGACGGCCACCAAGCCTGAGATCAAGGAAGCCGTTGAGGCCCTGTTCAAGGTGAAGGTGAAGGCAGTCAACACCATTCGCGTTCAAGGCAAGACCAAGCGCTTCAAAGGCGTGCTGGGCAAGCGGAACGACTTCAAGAAAGCAATCATCACGCTGGCTGACGGCGAGACGATTGACGTGACGACGGGGCTGTAAAAGAATGGCACTGAAGACATTCAAGCCGACCTCTGAAGGTCGTCGCCAATTGGTCATCGTGGACCGCAAGTCCTTGTATAAGGGCAAGCCCGTCAAGGCTTTGACGGAAGGTCTGACCAAGACTGGCGGTCGCAACAACACCGGTCGCGTGACCTCGTTCCGTTCGGGCGGTGGTCACAAGCGCACCTATCGCATCATCGACTTCAAGCGTCGCAAGTGGGACATGCCTGCTGTGGTGGAGCGTCTGGAATATGACCCCAACCGCACGGCCTTCATTGCGCTGATTAAGTATGAGGATGGCGAGCTGTCCTATATTGTGGCTCCTCAGCGTTTGGCTGTTGGCGACACCATCGTGGCTGGCGAAAAGGTTGACGTGAAGCCCGGTAACGCCATGCTTCTCAAGTCCATCCCTGTTGGCACCATCATCCACAATGTGGAGATGAAGCCGTTGAAGGGGGCACAAATCGCGCGTTCAGCTGGTTGCTATGTGCAATTGGTCGGTCGCGACACCGGTTATGCGCAGATCCGCCTGTCCTCGGGTGAGTTGCGCATGGTGCCAGACAGCTGCATCGCCACCATTGGTGCAGTCTCTAACCCAGACAATATGAACGAGAATTCGGGCAAAGCCGGTCGTTCGCGTTGGCTCGGGATCCGTCCTTCGGTTCGTGGTGTGGCCATGAACCCGGTCGACCACCCCCATGGCGGCGGCGAAGGCCGTACCTCTGGCGGTCGCCACCCTGTCACCCCTTGGGGTAAGAAAACCCGCGGCCCCAAAACCCGCAGCAACACGACGACTGACCGGTTGATTATCCGTCGTCGTCACGAAAAGAAGGCTTAAGACGATGCCTCGTTCGGTATGGAAAGGTCCGTTTGTGGACGGCTACCTCCTCGCCAAGGCGGAAAAGGCGGCGGAATCTCCCCGTCGCGAGGCGATCAAGACTTGGTCGCGTCGTTCCACCATCATGCCTCAGTTCATCGGCCTGACCTTCCAGGTGCATAATGGGCACAAGTTTGTGCCTGTGAGCGTGTCGGAAGAAATGGTCGGCCACAAGTTCGGCGAATTCGCCCCCACCCGGACCTATTTCGGTCATGGTGCGGACAAGAAGTCGAAGCGGAGGTAGGCGATGTCGAAAGCAAAAACCCCGCGCGCCTTGTCGGACAAGGAAGCCAAAGCCCAGGCCCGCAATCTGCGGACCAGCGGTCAGAAGCTGAATTTGGTCGCCCAGAGCATCCGCGGTCTCAAAGTGGATAAGGCTCTGGCACAGCTGCAGTTTTCACCCAAGCGCATCGCCATTGATGTGCGTAAGTGCCTGCAATCGGCCATCGCGAATGCTGAAAACAACCATGGCCTCGATATCGACGCGCTGGTTGTCGCCCAAGCCTATGTCGGCAAAGGTCTCGTGATGAAGCGTATGAACACCCGGGCCCGCGGTCGCGGTGCTCGTATTGAGAAGCCTTTCTCGCACATCACCATCGTTGTGCGTGAGACGGAAGGAGCGGCCTGATGGGTCAGAAGGTCAATCCAATCAGCATGCGTCTGGGCGTTAACCGGACGTGGGACAGCCGCTGGTATGCCAACACGGGCGAGTATGCGAAGCTTCTGCATGAAGACATCGCCGTGCGCGCCTTCCTGAAGAAAAAGCTGAAGCAAGCGGGTGTGTCGCGCATCGTGATCGAGCGCCCACACAAGAAGTGCCGGGTGACGGTTTATACCGCACGCCCCGGCATTGTGATCGGCAAAAAGGGCGAAGATATTCAAAAGCTTCGCAAGGACCTGACCGGCATCGTCAAGGATGCTGAAGTGTTCTTGAACCTGGTCGAAATCCGCAAGCCTGAGCTGGATGCAACCTTGGTTGCAGAAAGCGTGGCCCAGCAATTGGAGCGCCGCGTTGCTTTCCGTCGCGCCATGAAGCGGGCGATGCAATCGTCCATGCGCATGGGTGCTGGCGGGATCCGGATCACAGTTGCCGGCCGTTTGGGCGGTGCTGAAATTGCACGGACCGAATGGTATCGTGAAGGTCGCGTGCCGCTGCATACGCTGCGCGCTGATGTCGACTATGGCGTGGCTGAAGCCAGCACCGCTTATGGCATCATCGGTATCAAATGCTGGATCTTCAAAGGCGAAATCTTTGAGCGCGACCCCATGGCGCAGGACAAGCGGGCTGCTGAAGTTGGCGATGCCCGTCCCCGCCGCGACAGCGATCGTGAAGATCGTCGTCCGCGCAACGACCGCAATGACCGCGACAATCGTGGCCGTGGCCGCGCCCGTGGCGATGCGGCTCTGGCTGGCGCGTAAGGGAGGAACACACTCATGTTGTCACCTAAGCGTACCCGGTTCCGCAAGCAGTTCAAAGGCCGCATCCATGGTGCTGCCACCAGCGGGGCGACCCTGTCTTTCGGCATGTATGGCCTGAAGGCATTGGCCCCAGAACGCGTGACCGCCCGTCAGATCGAAGCCTGCCGTCGTGCCATCACCCGCCAGATGAAGCGTCAAGGCAAAGTGTGGATCCGGATCTTCCCGGATGTGCCAGTGTCTAAGAAGCCAAACGAAGTGCGGATGGGTAAAGGTAAGGGCTCGCCCGAATTCTGGGCAGCCCGGGTTAAGCCTGGCCGCATCATGTTCGAGATTGACGGTGTGGCTCAGGAAATCGCCCACGAGGCCCTGCGTCTGGGAGCTGCCAAGCTGCCAATCGCTTGCAAGATCATTTCACGCGCCGACTTCGGTCAGGCGTAAAGGGAGCGTCCGATATGAAAGCCGCTAATGCGCGGGCTTTGACGCCCGACCAATTGCAGGAAGAGCTGCTCAAGCTGAAAAAAGAGCAATTCAACCTGCGTTTCCAACGTGCGACGGGTCAACTCGAAAAGACCCATCGCATCAACCAGGTCCGCAAGGACATCGCGCTCGTCAAGACGATGATGCGCGAGAAGACCACAGCTAAGTCTGTTTAAGGAGTAGTCGATGCCAAAGCGTATTATGCAGGGCGTCGTGGTGAGCGACAAAGGCGACAAGTCGATCGTCGTGAAGGTCGAGCGGACCTTCCTTCACCCAGTCCTTAAAAAGACTGTGCGCCGTTCGAAGCGCTACCATGCCCATGATGACGCGAATGCGTACAAAACGGGTGAGGTGGTGCAGATCCAGGAATGCCCGCCTAAGTCCAAACTGAAGCGGTGGGAAGTGATTGGTCGCGTCGGCAGCTAAGGCTGACCGATACGGACTGATAGAAGAGGATCGATTATGATTCAGATGCAAACAAATCTGGATGTCGCGGACAATTCCGGTGCGCGTCGCGTCATGTGCATTAAAGTGCTTGGCGGGTCGAAGCGTCGGTATGCGTCCGTTGGCGACGTGATTGTTGTCTCCATCAAGGAGGCCATTCCACGTGGCCGCGTCAAGAAGGGCGATGTCCGCAAGGCTGTTGTCGTTCGCGTCGCAAAGGACATCAAGCGTAAAGACGGCTCCACCATCCGGTTCGACCGGAGTGCAGCTGTTCTGGTGAACAACTCGCATGAACCCATTGGTACCCGTATCTTCGGACCTGTTCCGCGCGAATTGCGCGCGAAGAACCACATGAAGATCATTTCGCTGGCTCCGGAGGTGCTCTGAGATGGCTGCGAAACTGAAAAAGGGTGACAAGGTTGTGGTCTTGACCGGTAAGGACAAGGGCAAGACCGGCGAAGTCGTGAAAGTTCTGCCAAAGGAAAACCGTCTGGTTGTCCAGGGCGTGAACATGGTTCGCAAGCACCAGAAGCAGACCCAAACCCAAGAAGCAGGCATTCGCGCGTTTGAAGCTCCGCTTCAGATCAGCAATGTTGCCTATATGGACCCTAAGGATGGCAAGCCAACCCGGGTCGGTTTCAAGACGCTGGACGATGGCCGCAAGGTTCGTTTTGCCAAGCGTTCTGGCGAGGTGATCGGCGATGTCTGATACCCAGAATTATCAAGCCCGGTTGAAAGCCGAGTATAACGAGCGCATTCGCGCGGCCATGCAGGCCAAGTTCGGCTATACCAACCCGATGCAAATCCCCCGTCTCGACAAGATCGTGATCAATATGGGCGTGGGTGAAGCTGTGGCAGATTCCAAGAAGATGCAGTCGGCTTTGGCCGCTCTGAGTGCGATTTCGGGCCAAAAGCCTGTCACCACCAAGGCGCGTAAGTCGATCGCTGGCTTCAAAGTGCGTGAAGGCATGGCAGTCGGGGCCAAGGTCACCCTGCGGGCTGAGCGTATGTATGAATTCCTGGACCGTCTGATCACCATTGCTTTGCCACGGGTGAAGGACTTCCGCGGTCTGAACGGCAAGTCGTTCGACGGTCGCGGCAACTACGCCATGGGCCTCAAGGAACATCTGGTGTTCCCTGAAATCAATTATGATCAGGTCGACCAGATCTGGGGCATGGACATCATCGTCTGTACAACGGCTCGCACGAATGAAGAGGCCAAGGCCCTTCTTTCAGAGTTCAACTTCCCATTCCGGAACTGACATCATGGCGAAGAAAAGTGCTATCAACCGTAACGACCGCCGCAAGGCTTTGGTCAAGAAGTTCTCGGCAAAGCGCGCCCGCCTGAAGGCTGTTGCGAATGATGAGAATTTGCCTCTGGAAGACCGTTTTGCCGCTCGTTTGAAGCTGGCTGAGCTTCCGCGCAACTCGGCTGAAAACCGGGTTCGCAATCGCTGCGAGGTGACAGGTCGTCCCCGCGCTTTCTATCGTAAGCTGCGCATGTCGCGGATTGCTCTGCGGGACCTCGCGTCCTCGGGCATGATCCCCGGCATGACCAAAGCTAGCTGGTAAGGGAGGGTTGTCATGCAAGTGAACGATCCCGTCGGCGATATGTTGACCCGCATCCGCAATGCTCAAATGCGGAACCGGTCGACTGTCACCACCCCAAAGTCCACGCTGCGGGCTCGCGTCCTCGATGTGCTTGTCGAGGAAGGCTATATCCGTGGCTATGGCGACATTGAAGTGAACGGCAAGATCGAGCTGGAAATCCAGCTCAAATATTTCGACGGTGCGCCCGTGATCGACACGATCAAGCGCATTTCGAAGCCTGGCCGTCGTGTTTATTCTTCCGTGAAGGACCTTCCGCTCGTGCGTAACGGTCTGGGTATTGCCATTCTGTCCACGCCGAAGGGTGTGATGTCGGATGCGGCTGCCCGGGCTGCCAACGTCGGCGGCGAGATCCTGGCGCACGTCTACTAAGGGGGCCGCTATGTCACGTATCGGCAAAAAACCTGTGGCAATCGGGGGGGCAACTGTGACCCTCGATGGCGACATCCTCAAGGCAAAAGGGCCTCAGGGCGAATTGTCCTTCAAGTTGCATGACCAAGTGTCGGTGACGATTGAAGGCGGCGTCATTGTGGTCACGCCAAAGAATGATTCAAAGCTGGCACGCTCGCTGTGGGGCATGTCGCGGTCGATGATCGCGAACATGGTCGAAGGCGTCACCAAAGGCTTTGAGCGGACGCTGGAACTCGTCGGCGTTGGTTATCGCGCTGCCATGTCTGGCAAGGATCTCGAATTGTCGCTCGGCTATTCGCACCCGATCATCTACAAGGCACCTGCAGGTGTCACGTTTGCGGTGCCCAAGCCAACCGAAATCAAGATCTCCGGCCGCGACAAGCAGGAACTGGGTCAGATCTGTTCGGAAATCCGCAAATATCGTCCACCTGAGCCTTACAAGGGCAAAGGTGTCCGTTATGCCGGCGAAACCGTCCGTCGCAAGGAAGGCAAGAAGAAATAATGCCATCTTCAGTAGCAACAAAGACCAAGCGCACGCTTCGCACGCGCAACCGTCTTCGGGCTTTGGCCAACGGCCGCTTGCGGCTTTCGGTTCATCGCTCGTCCAAAAATATCTCCGCTCAAATTATCGACGACTCCAAAGGGGTTACGCTGGTTTCGGCTTCGTCTCTGGAGGCTGCTTTGAAGGCAGCTGAAGGCGTGAAGATGGACGATGCGGTCGCGGTGGGCAAATTGCTGGCTGAGCGCGCCATTGAAAAGGGCGTGAAGCAAGTGGTGTTCGACCGTGGTGGATATTTGTATCATGGGCGCGTCAAAGCGCTCGCAGACGCCGCGCGTGAAGCCGGCCTTGAGTTCTAAGGAGTAGATCTGATGGCTCGCAGGCCGGAACGTGAACAAAAGAATGAAGAGCGCGAAAGCGAATTCGTCGACCGTTTGGTGGCGATCAACCGCGTCGCGAAGGTTGTGAAGGGTGGTAAGAACTTTGGTTTTGCCGCTCTGGTCGTCGTCGGTGACGAGAAGGGCCGTGCAGGGTTCGGCAAGGGCAAGGCCCGGGAAGTGCCTGAGGCGATCCGCAAAGCAACCGAAGAAGCCAAGCGCCGCATGCAGCGTATCCCGCTGCGCGAAGGCCGTACCTTACACCACAATGCCGCTGGGCGCTGGGGTGCAGGTAAAGTGGTGGTCCGCTCGGCCCCTCCAGGGACGGGTCTCATCGCCGGTGGTCCAATGCGGGCTGTGTTTGAAGTGTTGGGCATTAAGGACGTTGTGTCCAAGTCGCTCGGCTCTTCAAACCCATACAACATGGTGCGCGCAACCTTTGACGCTCTGGGCGAGCAGATTTCGCCACGCCAAGTCGCCAATAAGCGTAACCTGAAAGTCGCCGATGTGCTGGCCCGCCGCAAGGATGGTGCAAGTGGCGTTGAAGGCTCGGAGGGCTGATCGTGGCTAAGGTTGTTGTCAAACAAACGGGTTCGCCCATTCGTCGTCGCTACGACCAGCGGGAAACCCTGGTCGGGCTTGGCCTGAACAAATTGAACCGGGTTCGTGAACTTGAAGATACACCTGCTGTGCGCGGGATGATCGCCAAGGTTGCCCACTTGGTCCAAGTCGTGGAGGAGCGCGCGTAAGCGTGCTTTGGAATGACCATGAAACTGAATGAACTGTCCGACAACGAAGGCGCAACCAAAGCCCGCATGCGGGTCGCGCGCGGCGTTGGTTCGGGTAAGGGCAAGACCGCCGGCCGGGGTGTCAAAGGTCAGAAGTCGCGTCGCGGCGTCTCGATCAATGGCTTCGAAGGCGGCCAAATGCCGATCCACATGCGCGTGCCAAAGCGCGGCTTCAACGCCCGCTGCAGCAAGGATCATGCTTGGGTTAATCTTGGCCTGTTGGCCAAGGCGATTGCCGCAGGCCGTCTGGATGCCTCCAAGCCAATCGATGAGGCCGCTCTGGTGGCTTCGGGTCTGGTGCGCCGCGTCCGTGACGGGGTTCGCATCCTGAACAAGGGCGCAATCGGCGGCAAGGTCGAGCTGATCGTGACCGGTGCTTCGGCAGCGGCCGTGGCAGCAGTTGAAGCTGCTGGTGGCAAGATCACCCTGACCGGCAAGGCCAAAGCTGAGAAGCAAGCAGCCTGAGCCCTTGAGGTCTGATGCGCAATCCCCGATATGGGGGTTGCGCACCTCTTTCCGGCGCGCCAGGCGGATGTCCGCTTCGGCGCGCTTTTCAATTTTGGAAGGCACATCGTTCCATGGCGTCAGCAGCCGAACAACTCGCCCGCAACTTGAACTTCGCTTCGTTTGCGAAGGCCAAGGATTTACATGCGCGGATCATGTTCACCATCGTTGCTTTGATTTGCTATCGGGTGGGAACCTTCATTCCCATTCCAGGCATTGATATCGACGCCTTTGCCCGGGCCTTCTCCCAAGCCCAACAGGGCATTCTGGGCATGGCCAACATGTTCTCAGGCGGTGCGGTTGAGCGTTTGGCCGTATTTGCCCTGAATGTGATGCCCTATATCTCGGCCTCCATTATCGTCCAGCTTTTATCGTCTTTTCCCGGGCGGCTGGAGCAGATGAAGAAGGAGGGTGAAGCGGGCCGCGCCCAACTCAATCAGATCACACGTTATTTGACTGTTGTCCTGGCAGTCGCGCAATCCTTGGCCATTGCCAATGGTTTGGCCAGTTCGCCAGGTGTGGTGATCGATCCGGGTCCAATTTTCATCGCGTCGACCGTCATTACGCTGACCGGCGGCACTTTGCTGTTGATGTGGATTGGTGAGCAAATCACCGCCCGTGGTATTGGCAATGGCGTATCTTTGATCATTTTTGCCGGTATCATCGCAGAAGTGCCACGTTCGATTTATCGGGCCCTGACACTGGCGCGTGAAGGCTCGATCCAGCCCGTGTCCATCCTGATCCTCGTTGTTATTCTGGTGGCTGCGATTGTGTTGATCGTGTTTGTGGAGCGCTCGCAGCGCCGCATTCTGGTGCAATATCCCAAACGTCAGGTCGGCAATAAGATGACCATGGGTGAGCAGTCCTTCCTGCCGCTCAAGATTAATACCGCCGGTGTGATCCCGCCGATCTTTGCGTCCTCACTCCTGTTGCTGCCTGCGACCGCGGCAAGCTTCTTTGCCGGGGGGCAATTGCCAGAGAATGCGCCGGAATGGCGGGTGATTGTGCAAGAAGGGGTGCGGACAGCTGCGGGCCTTCTCTCGCACGGCCAGCCCTTGTTTATCGCACTGTTTGGCGTGTTGATCATGTTCTTCAGCTTCTTCTACACATCTGTTGTGTTCAACACCGAGGAAACTGCCGACAATCTGCGCAAGCAGGGTGGCTTTTTGCCTGGTATCCGCCCCGGGGCCAAGACTGAGGAATATCTGGATCTGGTGATGAGCCGATTGACCCTCATTGGGGCGGTTTATCTGGTCATCGTCTGTTTGGTGCCTGAAGTTCTGATCTCGCAATTCGGCATGCAATTTTATCTGGGTGGGACATCTTTGCTCATTGTCGTCTCGGTCACAATTGATACGGTGGCGCAGATCCAGTCACACATGCTGGCCCATCAATATGAAGGCATGATCAAGAAGTCGAAGCTGAAAGGGCGAGGGCGCTAGTCCGATCTCACCAAGTCCACAGTGGCGGCTTCCCGAGGGGGGAAACAGAAATGATGAACTTAATCATGTTCGGCCCACCCGGGGCAGGCAAAGGCACCCAAGCAAAGCGCCTTGTTGAAGGGCGCGGCTTTGTTCAATTGTCGACCGGAGACATGCTGCGGGCAGCGCGGGCGTCTGGTTCTGAGCTTGGCAAGCGGGTCGCCGCGGTAATGGATTCTGGATCGCTCGTCTCTGATGAGATTGTCATCGAATTGATTGATGAGCAAATCACAGCCAATCCCGGTGTGGCTGGCTTCATATATGACGGCTTTCCCCGAACCGTGGCACAGGCCGTTGCTCTGGACGGGCTGTTGGCATCGCGTGGGCAACGGATTGATCTGGTCATTCGTTTGGTTGTCGACGATCATGAGCTCTTGAACCGCATCACGAAGCGTTTTGAGGATCAGGGCCGGTCGGACGATAATCCTGAAACTTTCGTCAAGCGTCTGGCCGCCTATAACAATCAGACAGCCCCATTGTTGCCCTTTTATGGTGACCGTGGCCTGCTGAGGGAAGTTGACGGCATGGCCAGCATGGACGCAGTGGCGGCGGCCATCGACACGTCGCTCGACAGCTAAGATTTTTCGTGATTGTGTGCGCCTGTCAGAACAGAGCGCGGGGCCGCCGCCACACAGTGGTTGTGGCGGTTGAATCGGCGATTGTTTTCAGCGGTGAGCGTTGACTCACGCTCAGCATCGCATTAACAAGCCCACTTCCGTAAAAGGACGCATGCCAGCCGACCGGGACTTCCGGATGGCTGGTTATGCGCTTTTATGCGCTCAAAATGGCTTATTCTTGAAAAAATAAGCTTAAAAACAACAGATTGACCGCACGGCGCAGATCCTCCGCAAGGGGGTGGGGCTGTGAATGGAGAGACAAAGTGGCCCGGATAGCTGGCGTCAATATACCGACGAACAAGCGCGTGTTGATCGCGCTGCAATATATTCATGGCGTTGGCCCTGCCAAAGCCAAAGAGATCTGTGAAAAAGTGGGAATCACTGCCGAGCGGCGTGTGAACCAGCTGACGGACGCTGAGGTCCTCCAGATCCGCGAAACCATTGACCGTGAATATGTCGTCGAAGGCGATCTGCGTCGCGAAGTGTCGATGAATGTGAAGCGCCTGATGGATCTGGGCTGCTATCGCGGTCTGCGTCATCGTCGTGGCCTGCCTGTGCGCGGCCAGCGCACCCACACCAATGCCCGCACCCGCAAGGGTCCTGCTAAGCCGATCGCTGGCAAGAAGCAGGTTAAGCGCTAATTTCATTTTCCCCCAACGGGCGTGAGCCCGCTGGCTTTCGTCTGGAACCGACACAATGGCAAAAGAAACCACCCGCGTCCGTCGCAAAGAGCGCAAAAACATCGCCAATGCGGTGGCTCATGTGAACTCGAGCTTTAACAATACGATGATCACCATCGCCGACCCTCAGGGCAATGCGATTTCGTGGTCGTCTGCTGGCATGATGGGCTTCAAGGGCTCACGCAAGTCCACCCCGTACGCAGCCCAGGTTGCTGCTGAAGATGCTGGCCGCAAGGCCGCGGAACATGGCGTCCGCAATCTGGAAGTCAATGTGTCGGGCCCAGGCTCTGGCCGGGAAAGCGCACTGCGCGCCCTGCAGTCGGTTGGTTTCATCATCAGCTCGATCCGCGATGTGACCCCGATCCCGCACAACGGCTGCCGCCCGCCAAAGCGTCGCCGCGTCTAATCGCGGCACCAGCGGGCCAAAGGCTCGCTTCGGGTTGGTAAGTATTTGGCGAACCCAGTTCGCCCTCCGAAACGATAGAGGATTACATGGTGCTCGAAAAAAATTGGAAGCTGTTGATCCGCCCAGACAAGACGGTCATTGAGCATGGGTTTGATCCAGCGCGCAAGGCAAAGCTGATTGCTGAGCCTTTGGAGCGCGGCTTCGGCATGACGCTCGGCAATGCGCTGCGTCGTGTGCTTTTGTCCTCGCTGCGCGGTTCGGCCATCACCTCGGTGCAGATCGATGGTGTGGTGCATGAGTTCTCCTCGATTGCAGGTGTGCGTGAAGACGTGACCGACATCGTGTTGAACATCAAAGGCGTGGCGCTGGTCATGCATGCTGATGGCCCCAAGCGCATGACCCTGCGCGCACAAGGCCCCGGCGAAGTGACGGCTGGTGAGATCCAAGCCGGCAGCGACATCGAAATCCTGAACCCAGAGCAAGTGCTCTGCACGCTCGATGATGGCGCTGAAATCCGCATGGAATTCACCGTCGAAAACGGCAAGGGCTATGTCACTGCCGATGCCAACCGTCCGGAAGATGCCCCCATCGGCCTGATCGCGGTTGACGCGCTCTACAGCCCGGTCAAGCGGGTGGCCTATAAGGTGGAAAACACCCGCGAAGGCCAAGTGCTCGACTATGACCGTCTGGTGATGGAAGTTGAAACCAATGGTGCCATGACGCCTGAAGATGCCATCGCATATGCTGCGCGCATCATTCAGGATCAATTGGATGTCTTCATCAATTTCGAAGAAGCCAAGACCAAGAAGGTTGAAGAAACCCGCCCAGAATTGCCATTCAACCCCGCTTTGCTGAAGCGCGTGGAAGAGCTGGAATTGTCAGTGCGTTCGGCAAACTGCTTGAAGAACGACAACATCATCTATATCGGCGATCTGATCCAGAAGACCGAAGCAGAAATGTTGCGCACGCCAAACTTTGGTCGCAAGTCCTTGAACGAAATCAAGGAAGTCCTCGCGCAAATGGGTCTCCATTTGGGCATGGAAGCCCCCAATTGGCCCCCTGAAAACATCGACGAACTCGCCAAGAAGTTCGAAGACCAAATGTAATCACGTCGCAACGTCGCGAGACGTCGCTCAATGGAGAGATAAAGATGCGCCACGGTCACGGACACCGCAAGCTCAACCGGACTCATGAACACCGCACTGCCATGTTCGCCAACATGGCTGCCAGCCTCGTTAAGCACGAGCAAATCGTCACGACCCTGCCCAAGGCCAAGGAATTGCGCCCTGTGTTGGAGCGGCTCGTGACCTTGGCGAAGAAGGGCGATCTTGCATCGCGTCGTCTGGTGGCGGCCCGCATGCGTGATGAGACCCAGACCAAGAAGTTGTTTGACGTCATCGGCCCCCGTTATGCCAGCCGCGCAGGTGGATATCTGCGTATCATGAAGGCCGGCTTCCGCCATGGCGACAATGCGCCTGTGGCCGTGATCGAATTTGTTGATCGCGACATCAGCGCCAAGGGCCAAGATTCCGGCCCTGTTGCTGGCGATGAATAAGCCTTAGCGCTTTTATCAATTTAAAAGGCCGCCCTGTCTGGGGCGGCTTTTTTGTTTTTGGGTTGGGGCGTGCTTCCATCAGGGACAAGGGCGCGTTTCTCTCATTCGTCGCTGGACGATTCGCATTTATTGAGTTACCTTGGGTATGAGGTGAACAGATGCCCACGAAAAGTCAGCATGTCGTACCTGGCAAAAATGGATGGCGTGTCATTCGATCTGGGTCGTCCCGGGCGTCGAGTACACATGACACCCAAGACGAGGCCATTAAAGTTGCCAGGGCAAAGGCCCAATCGTCGCGGTCAGAACTTTACATTCATGGCAAAGACGGGCGGATCCGAGAGCGGAACTCGTACGGTAAGGATCCTATGCCTCCAAAGGGCTGAGCATTGTGCCAACCTTTGAAACATCTGTTTTCATCAATTGTCCGTTTGATCGAGCGTTTTCTCCTGTCCTGCAGGCGATTGCATTTTGTGTTGTGGACCTTGGTTTCTTTCCCCGGATCGCGCCTGAAACCGCAGATCACTCGATAGCAAGGTTGGAGCGAATTACGTCTCTCATTTTGGGATCAAGATTTGGCATTCATGATTTAAGTCGCTGCAAAGTCAGTGACCCAGAGGAGTTTTGCAGAATGAATATGCCGTTCGAGCTCGGCATGGACTATGGCGCTCGCCTGTATGGCAATGGCCCGATGAAGACCAAAGTAATCCTTGTGCTCGAACAGACGACATATGATACAAAGAGGTGCTTATCCGACATTGCTGGCTGGGATGTTTTGGCCCATGAAGGCCGTTATGACGTGGCAGTTAGTCAGGTAAGGAATTGGATGGTGCATGCTGCCGGGGCGCCGCCGAAAGGACCGGCAAGAATTATTGCGAATTATGCCTCGTTTCAACAATGGTATTTTGAACGCGAACTTGCTCGAGGCTCGTCAGAAGCGGATATCACATCATATCCGACCATCGAATTTATCAATGCGATGGGTGAATGGGTCGCCCTAGGCCGACCGGCCTAGCTGGTCCATCGATCCCGGGATGTCCAGTTTGGCAGCTGAACCTTTCTTTGTTCGGCTTCTTCTCGCTATAACCCCCCAATGGCCCGCCTCATCCTGTTCAACAAACCCTATGACGTCTTGTGCCAGTTTTCGGGTGGGGAGGGGCGCAAGACTTTGGCTGACTTTGTGGACGTGCCGCGCGTTTATCCCGCTGGTCGATTAGACCGCGATAGTGAAGGCCTGCTGGTGCTGACCGATGACGGCAAGCTGCAGGCCAGGATCGCTGACCCCCAATTCAAACTGCCTAAGACCTATTTCGTGCAGGTAGAAGGCATTCCGTCAGACGAGGCGCTGGCGAGCCTCGCCAAGGGGGTGATGCTGAACGACGGGCTAACCCGGCCTGCCAATGTCGCCCGTCTCGATGATCCGGGGCTGTGGCCGCGCGATCCGCCCATTCGTGCGCGCAAATCTATTCCTGACAGCTGGATCAGCCTGACGATCCGCGAGGGCCGCAATCGGCAAGTGCGCCGCATGACCGCAGCCATCGGCCATCCCACCCTGCGGCTGGTGCGCATGCGCATTGGTGACTGGCATGTGGGGGATTTGCCGCCTGGGGCCTATTGCGAGGCTGTTTGAGCGAACCCTCATGCATCGCCTGACTGATTTGTCACAATTGGGCCACTTGCGCATTGTAGCACAAAGACCTTGATTAAGCCCATGACAGACAAACCATCCCAAGGAGGCCGCGTCGGCATGTTGAAATTGATTGCCGCTTCCGTGCTGGGGGCAGGCTTGGTCAGTGGCGTGCCACTGGTCGCCCAAATCGCTACCGGGCAGAGCGGGACGCAGCCAGCCTCCACGAGCCAAGGCCCCGCGGCAACCCCGGTACAGCCCCGGATCGTGCCGTCCAGCAAGGCTGATGCGATCTCATCTTATGCCCCGGTGGTCCGCCGCTCATCGCCTGCGGTGGTCAATGTTTATGCCCGGTCGATTGAACGAGGCCGTGTGGCAGTAGACTTCTTTGGCGGGGCCTTCCGTATGCCCGACCGGGCCAGCCAGAGCCAAGGCTCAGGCGTGGTGGTGCGCGATGATGGGGTGATTGTCACCAATAACCACGTCGTTGAAGGGGCGACAGAGCTTGTCGTCGTGCTGGGAGATCGGCGGGAGTTTCCGGCCAAAATTGTGTTGACCGACCCGCGCACGGATCTGGCTGTGTTGCGCATTGACACAAAGGGCGAGCGGCTGACCGCTTTGCGCTTTGCCGATACCAGTAACGCCCAAGTGGGTGATCAAGTATTGGCCATCGGCAATCCGTTCGGCGTGGGACAGACCGTGACCGGCGGCATCATTTCTGCCCTTGCGCGCACCGATGTGGGCATTACCGATTATAGTTTCTTCATTCAAACCGATGCCTCGATCAATCCGGGCAA
The DNA here is from genome assembly GCF_003112735.1 of Candidatus Phycosocius bacilliformis. GTDB lineage: Bacteria > Pseudomonadota > Alphaproteobacteria > Caulobacterales > Aquidulcibacteraceae > Aquidulcibacter > Aquidulcibacter bacilliformis. The sequence continues at coordinate 190,542 of NZ_BFBR01000006.1, read as the reverse complement.
TTCGGGCGGTGCGCTTGTTGATATGAATGGCGATTTGGTGGGAGTTAATACTGCGATCTTCTCCCGCTCCGGCAATTCGGCGGGGGTTGGCTTTGCCATTCCCGCTGAAATGGTCAAGCGTGTGGTTGATGGGGCGATCACCGACGGGAAGGTCATTCGCGCTTGGACGGGCATTAAGGGCCAGAATGTTGATGCCGAGGTTGCCCGCTCGCTGGGCCTTGATCGGCCTGGTGGCATTTTGGTGACCGATATTTATCCGGGAACCGCAGGAGCCGAAGCTGGGCTGCGTCGGGGGGATGTGGTGACGGCCTTTGCCGGTGTGGCGGTCGTCGATGAGTCGGGTCTGCGCTATCAGGCGGCGACGCGCAAGCCTGGCGAAGTGGTTGAGTTTACCTTCCAACGGCAGGGGCAGGTTCGCACCAGCCGGGGCAAATTGTCCCCGCCACCAGGCGATGCTCAGACCCCGCGCCTTTTGGCGGGGCGACACAGTTTTGATGGGGTCAGTGTGGCCACCTTGACGCCAGCCATTGCCGAAGAGCAGGGGATTGATCCCTTCCTGCGGGGGGCAATTGTGGTGGGTGTGGATGGCAGTCGGGAAGGGGCCCGTGCCGGCCTGCGCCCGGGCGACCTCATTTTGGAAACCGATGATTCCCCGATCAATTCCGCCCAAGATCTGGCAGGGCGGCTTTCAGGGGGCAAGCAAGGTAAAGTGACGATCCAACGCGGCGACCGGCGGATCACGGCGGTTCTGTTCTTGTGAGCGATCTGTTTGCGGCTTCAGGTCTGGGTGAGGAATTGAACCGGCCTTTGGCTGACGTGTTGCGGCCGACCCGTTTGGACGAGATCGTCGGGCAAGATCATCTTCTGGCCCATGATGGTGCGATTGGCCGTATGGTTGGCCAGAAGCGGCTGTCCAGCATGATCCTGTGGGGGCCGCCTGGTGTCGGTAAGACCAGTCTTGCCCGGCTGCTGGCCGATGCCTGTGGCATGGAGTTTGCCGCCATTTCTGCGGTGTTCTCGGGGGTGGCTGATTTGCGTAAGGCGTTTGAGGCAGCCGCCCAGCTGCGCGCCATGGGACGCAGTACATTATTGTTTGTTGACGAGATCCACCGCTTCAATCGCGCTCAACAAGATGGCTTTCTGCCCTATGTCGAGGCCGGCACCGTGACTTTGGTAGGGGCTACGACCGAAAACCCCAGCTTCGAGATTAATGGCGCGCTGTTATCGCGTGCGCGCGTCTTTGTGCTGAAGCGATTAGATGGATCGGGCCTTGAAGTTTTGCTGGCGCGCGCAGAAGCCTTTTATGGCAGACCCGCCCCGCTGACAGACGATGCCCGCCAGCTATTGATGGCAATGGCCGATGGGGATGGCCGTCATTTCCTGTCATTGGTGGAAGAAGTCTTTGCCGCAATGCCCGCAGAGCCTTTGGACCCCACAGCCTTGGGCCGCTTCTTGCAGCGCCGCGCCCCCGCCTATGACAAGAACAAGGATGAGCATTATAATTTGATCTCTGCCCTGCATAAGTCGGTCCGGGCAAGTGATCCTGATGCCGCGCTCTATTGGCTGGCGCGCATGCTGCAGGGTGGCGAAGACCCCCTTTTTATCGCCCGGCGCTTGGTGCGCATGGCCAGCGAAGATATTGGTCTTGCTGATCCCACGGCACTGCGGGTGACGGTCGCCGCCCGTGACGCCTTTGAGTTCTTAGGCGCTCCTGAAGGGGAATTGGCCTTGGCGCAAGCTACGTTGCATTTGGCCTGCGCACCCAAATCCAATGCCGCTTATGTCGCCTTTAAAAAAGCCCAAGCCTTGGCTGCCCAAACCGGCTCAGAACCCCCGCCAGCGCGCTTTCTCAATGCACCAACCCGCCTGATGAAAGAGCAGGGCTATGGCGCGGGCTATGTCTATGATCCTGATACAGCCGGTGGCGTGTCTGGGCTGTCGGGCTTTCCCGACCACATCGGGCCGCAAGACCTTTATCAGCCGACTGACACTGGCGCTGAAGCGCGGATTATTGACAAGCTGGCGGCTTGGCGCGCGCTGCGGCTACAAACCCTCATCAGCCCAAAAGACAGTTGAATAGTCAAATGGTGGCGGGATCACATGCGCTGCAGGGTCATTAATTCCTTCTTGCGCCAACATCCTGATCTGTTCGATTTGTCGTGGCGATTGTTTTTTCTCAACTGGAAACGTGCAGCCCGTAGGCACCAGCCGGTGCCACGGCACCAAACCTCTTTCCTCGGGCGATAATTGGGCGATCATATAGGCAATGTGGCGCGCGGGTATGTTCATCGCACAGGCCATCTGATCAAGCGTGACGACCTTGCCTAAGGGAATGGCCGAAAGCTGTTTTAATAGCGCGCGTTTCATCGCTTGAAAGGCGGGGGAGGCTTTGGGCATTGGATTTGTCTCGGGATGCCTTATGCAAATCATCTAGCATGCGATGCTTGTTTGTGAAGGATGATGAGGCAAGGTGAGCGGCAGCCGTCACCGCCACCACCTGCACCTGTGAACTTCCCCCTCGCGCGCATTTGTCCTAACTGATGGGCATGACAGAACAAGACCTCTCCCCCGAAAGCTTGATCCAGGGCCTTACCACGCTTCTGGATGTGGAAACCCTTGACACTGATCTTTATCGCGGCGCGCGTAAGCCGGGTGGCCGTGGACGCGTATTTGGTGGTCAGGTGATCGCTCAAGCCTTGATGGCAGCCAGCAAATCTACCGACGTCGACCGCGTACCCCACTCGCTGCATGCCTATTTCATGCGCCCCGGCAATGAGGATTTTCCCGTCGTCTATCGCGTGGTGCGCGACTATGATGGGGGTAGTTTCTCAACCCGCCGGGTGATCGCCCAGCAACAGGGCGTGCCCATCCTTAACATGGCCGCGTCCTTCCATAAGATGGAGCCGGGGTTAAGCCATCAGGACACGATGCCTGACATGCCCGATCCTGATAGCCTGCCGTCTGAGACCGCGTGGCGGCAACAGACCCTCCATCTGGTTCCAGAAAAGTTCCATTCCTTTTTTCTGACCCCTCGCCCGATTGAGTTCCGGTCTTTGGATCCAGCGGCATGGTTGCGCTCAGATAAGCTGCCACCGCAGCAGAATTCGTGGTTTCGGGCGGTGGCCCCCTTGGGGGATGATCCCCAATTGCACCGCGCCGTTCTGGCCTATGCATCGGATATGCAATTGCTGGGTACATGTGCCCGTCCGCACGGTCTGAGCTGGATGCGCGGCGAATTGATGACGGCAAGCCTTGATCATGCCGTCTGGATTCATGATGATTTCCGCGCGGATGACTGGCTGCTTTATTGCACCGACAGCCCATGGGCTGGTCGGGGACGCGGCATGAACCGGGGCAAAATCTTTTCGCGCGATGGCCGTCTGGTTGCCAGTGTGGCCCAAGAAGGTCTGATCCGGGTCATGAAGGGCCGCAAAGAAGGGTGACGCCACAGTCCGGCCTCGGCTAAGCTCATCAATTATGCGCCCAGATCGCCTCAATGCCCTGTTTGCACCGCTGACCACGCTGACTGGCGTCGGCCCCAAGATTGCGCCATTGGCTGCCAAAGCTGCGGGTGGCGAGTTGGTGCGCGATCTGGCCTTCCATTTGCCCACAAGCATCGTCGATCGGCGCTATCGGCCCCAGATCGCGGAGGCCGAGCTTGGCCGCTTGTGCACGTTGAATGTCGTGGTGGAGCGCCATCAACCAGGCATGATGGGCAAGCCTTATCGCATTCACGTGTCGGATGAGACGGGTTTTCTGACCCTGTTGTTTTTCAAACCCAATGCCCGCTATCTGACTGAGCGTCTGCCCGAAGGTGCCCATCGGGTGATCTCTGGCGAGATCAGCGAGCGGCGGGGCGAGCGGCAAATGATTCACCCCTCGCGCATTTTGAACCCAGATGATCCCGACCTCGCCATTCCATTTGAGCCGGTCTATCGCAGCGTAGCAGGCCTGTCGCACCGCACATTGGCGCGCATTTGTGCGGGGGCGGCTGAAAAAGCCTTGGGTCTGCCTGAATGGGCCGATCCGGCTTTGGTTGAGCGTGAGGCGTGGCTTGATTTTGGCCACGCTTTGATGCGCGCGCACGCCCCGCAAGATGAGGATGATGTGCTGGCAACGGCCCCAGCGCGACGCAGGCTGGCCTATGATGAGCTGCTGGCGCGCCAGATCGCTTTGCACTTGTCCGGGGCTGCCCGCAGGCGCACGCCCGGGCGGCCGATTGCCGGGACAGGCCGCCTGACCGAGGCACTCCTGAAGGCTTTGCCCTACCAGCCGACGGGGGCGCAGGCCCGGGCTTTTGCTGACATTGGGGCCGATATGGCCGCTGCCACACCGATGCTACGCTTGCTGCAAGGTGATGTCGGGGCCGGTAAGACCCTTGTGGCGGCCTGGTCCATGGCACGGGCCGCTGAGGCAGGGCTGCAATCTGCCTTGATGGCACCGACCGAAATCTTGGCGCGTCAGCATTATGCAGGGCTTGCTCCCCTCATGGCGAAAGCGGGCCTCAGGCTGGCGGTTTTGACCGGCAAGGATAAAGCAAGCGCCAAGCGCGAGGTGATCGACGGTTTGGCATCAGGCCAAATCCATGCGGTCTGCGGCACCCATGCCTTGTTCCAGCAGGGCGTCGCTTTCCATGAATTGGGGTTGGTTGTGGTCGACGAACAGCACCGTTTTGGCGTGGCCGACCGTCGTCGCCTGATTGACAAAGGCTATGCTCCCCATGTGCTGGCCATGAGCGCCACACCCATCCCGCGCACGCTGGCAATGGCGGTCTATGGTGACCTTGACGTCAGTCGGCTGGACGAAAAGCCACCAGGACGCGCCCCGATCAAGACATTGGCCATGTCACTCGACCGGCTTGATGAAGTGGCCGAGGCCACGGCCCGCGCCATCGAGAAGGATGACCGTGTTTTCTGGGTCTGCCCATTGGTTGAGGAAAGTGACAAACTGGATGTATCGGCAGCCAGCGCCAGATTTGAAGACTTGCAAGCCATGTTTGGCGATAGCGTGCGCTTGATCCACGGTCGTATGTCATCAAAGGACAAGGATGCTGCGATGGATGACTTCCGGACGGGCCTTGCCAAAATCCTGGTCGCTACCACGGTAATAGAAGTGGGCGTTGATGTGCCAGAAGCCAGCATTATGGTGATCGAACATGCCGAGCGCTTCGGTCTGGCCCAATTGCATCAATTGCGCGGTCGGGTGGGACGCGGTGGTAAGCCGGGCCATTGCCTGCTGTTGTACGCCAATCCTTTAAGCGAGATGGGTGCGCGTCGCATTGCCAAATTGCGCGAGACCGAAGACGGGTTTGCGATTGCGGAAGAGGATTTCAAGCTGCGCGGGGGCGGAGATCTTTTGGGGCTGCGTCAATCAGGTCTACCAGCATTTAAACTGGCTGATGCGGCTTTGAATTCTGATCTCTTGGCTATTGCCCAACGCGACGCGCGCGTTCTGGTTGATCAAGATCCCACTCTGACCAGCCCACGAGGGCAAGCCGCCCGTCTTGTGCTGCATCTGTTTGATCAGGCCGACCCCGAAGTCTTTTTGGGCACGGGGTGAGAGGGGGCATCCAGTGCCAGGGCAAGTTTTTCAACCGCGATGAGGTCGAGGCGGCGGGCATTGGCGAGGTGGGCTTCATCCGGGTCGCGCCCCCAGCGTTCGGCCTGCCAGTCTTCTTCAACCCGTATGGCCTTAAAGGCAGTTTCCCCATCAATTCGCCCTGCTATAAGTGCGAAGGCCACAAGGGCCGAACCTGCAATGCCAGTGGCAAAGGCAAGGGCGGTCAGTTTCAGGGTGGGCAGTGCCTGTGCGGCAATGGCAATGGCTGTCATGGCCGTTTCGGGCTGATCAATCGCCAGCGCCCCGGGGGTGGTTCGAAGTGCGACACCCAGCTCCGCGCGCGCCCAATCTAATAGGGGGTCCCATGCTTTGGCCTGTGCGGCCACCAAGGAATCCGGCGTCGTGACCCGATAACAGACCAAATCTGTACCGGCATATTTGACCACCTCGGCAACCATGGCTTCGCGCGTGGCTTCACCTCGGTCAAGTCCAACATTGACCAGTCGTGTAATCGGCATTGTGAAAGGATCGATCACCTTGTCTTGCGCGTCCCATTCTGCCGCGACCAGTCGGGCTGAAGCTTCATTCGGCAGGATAAGCGGGTTCTTACCCGGCGTCTTTGGCGTCGCCCCATCCAGGCGCACGGCAAAGCCGGTGTCGGTGGCAACAACATCAACAATCTTGTAGAAACGGCGGGCAGGGGCGGCAGGTGTCATGGCCGGTTCCATAAGACTTTTGCCACGGCAAAGCCAGTCGGCATGCCCGTCGTCGGCGTGGATTTGTGCAATGATCACATTTTCCTGAACATCGGCCTGCTTGACCCCATGGGCGCAAAATCGCAGGGGATGGCGCTGTTAATCCTCCCCCCGAACGGACCCGTTTCCATGCAAGCCTATGTGCAGCAATTGATCGAATCTCGCCGGTTTGAAGGCCTGATTACCACCCTCATCCTGATCAATGCCATCATTCTGGGGCTTGAGACTTCTGCGCCCATCATGGCCCAATTCGGTCCAATCCTCATCTGGGCCGACAAGATCTTACTGGCCATCTTTGTGGCAGAATTGGCAGCCAAGCTCTTGGTCTACCGGGGAAAATTCTTTCACTCGGGCTGGAATATTTTTGACTTCATCATCATCGCCATCGCCTTGGTGCCTGCGACTGGGCCATTGAGCGTGCTGCGCGCGCTGCGTGTTCTGCGCGTCTTGCGCTTGATCACCATCCTCCCCAGCCTGCGGCGGGTGGTTGGTGCGATGCTGTCGGCCTTGCCTGGCATGGGGTCGATCATCATTCTTCTACTCTTGGTCTTTTATGTCAGCTCGGTCATGGCGACCAAATTATTTGCGGCGACAGAACCTGAAGCCTTTGGCGATCTGGGCCGTAGCCTGTTCACATTGTTCCAATTGATGACGTTGGATGGCTGGTCGGGCGAGATCGTCAAGCCCGTTTTAGAAGATCATCCCTTTGCCATGTTATTCTTCTTGCCCTTCATCCTGTTTAGCGCCTTTGTGGTGCTCAATCTGTTCATTGGTGTGGTGGTGGGGGCCATGCAGGATGAGGCCCAAGACGCGGCTGTCAGCGCCGTTCGCTCAGCCGAAGCGCGTGAAGAGGCTTTGTTGCAGGAATTGAAGGCCTTACGCGGCGAAGTTGAGGCGTTACGTGCGGCGATTACGCCGCGCTGAGGCCATGTCTGAACAAGGCCGATAAGTCGTCCATTGTGTACACGACATGGGCGGCACCGGCGTTATCGAGTTCTTGGGCGGTCCCAAAACCCCAAGTCACCCCAATGCCCTGTGTTCCCGCAGCTACGGCCATAGCCATATCATGCTCGCTATCACCAATCACAAAAGTCGCCTCAGGGCCGATGCGGGTGGCATCCATATTGGCCAACACCATGTGGGGATGTGGTTTTCCCGGTCCATCGTCGGCACACAGGCTGACCGAAAACAAGTCTGCCCACGCTTGCTGTTCAAGAAGTGCGTCCAGGCCTCGACGGGATTTGCCCGTGGCAATGCCCAAGACCCAACCCGCCTCAGCCAGCTCATGCAACAAGGCCTCTGCACCAGCATAAGCCGGGGACTGAAAGGCGGGATCATGCCGCATGTCGAAGAAAGCGGTGCGATAATGATCCAGCAATTGGGCGCGCAGAGCCTCATCCGCTTCGGGGGCAAGATAATTCAGGCCCGGCCCAAGTGACAGCCCAATGATGCGGCGGGTGCGCTCATAGCCAGGTGGCGGCAAGCCGGCCGCCTCAAAAGCGCGATCCATACATGCGGTGATGATGGCGCGGCTGTCGATCAGAGTACCATCGACATCAAAGACAGCCAGACGTGGGGTCACGCATCCACCCGGAAATGTTCAAACGGGTCGCGCCCCTCAATCTCTTCAAAGCCCAAAGCGTCAAAGGCCTGAACCATGTGGGCAGGCAAATCAGCGGTGACATTGAGGACACCTCCGCGGGGATGAGGGATGCGGATCGCGCGGGCATGGAGATGCAATTGCGGACTCAAACCGCCGATGGGTTCCCGGTCGCAGGTGTATTTTCCATCACCGGCAATGGCATAGCCCATTTCAGCCATGTGAAAGCGCAATTGGTGGGTCCGACCTGTCACCGGCTTGAGCGCAACCCAAGAGGCTTTTGTCCCAGCATTTGAAATGACATGGTAATCAGTGATAGCGAACACAGCATCGGGCTCGCCATGGGCTGCCCGACGCATCAGCTCGAGGTCGGGATTGCGTGAACTGCCCGCCTTAATCATCCAACCACGCACTTCGCCCGACAAAGGGTGCGGGGTCCCCAGACAGACGGCCCAATAGACTTTGGTGGTCTTGCGTCCGGCAAAGGCCTTGGACAGAAAGGCAGTTGCTGCCGGGTTGCGTCCGAAGATCAGAACCCCGGATGTGTCCTTGTCCAGCCGGTGGCAAAGGCGCGGTTTGCTGTCGGCATCCTCAGCGAAAATCTCCATCATCTTGTCGAGATGGCGGGTCATGCCGGTCCCGCCTTGTACGGCAATGCCAGCAGGCTTGTTCAACACGATGACATCATCATCCTCATGGATGACCATGTCGCGCAGCCAGCGCTCATCTTCTGGACTTAAACGGACGCGGACCACGCCGTCATTTTTCTTATCCGGGATGACGATTTCCTGAGGCGCGGTGACATCCATGCCGGGGCTCAAGCGCTCGCCTGCTTTTTTGGCGCGCACGCCATCAATCCGGATTTGACCCTTGCGGATCATTTGTTCAATCCGGCCTTGGGTCAGGGTGGTGAATTTGCGGCGCAGGAAACGATCGAGGCGTACGTCGCCATCGGTTTCGCGCACGGGAAGGGTGATGGGCGAGGTCATGGGCTTCCTTTAACTGCTCATGCGCCCCAAAGCCATGCCGGCAAACAGGGCCAGCACCGACAGGCAGACAGACGCCATGGCATAAAGGCCGGCTTGACCCCAATGACCTGCTTCAATCATGCGCGCGCTTTCAAGGGAAAAGGCAGAAAAGGTGGTAAAGCCGCCCAAGATGCCGGTGGCGAGGAACAGCCGCCAATTCTCGCTTGTCACACCGAGGCTACCGCCGCGCAAAAGAATGGCCATGGTCAGACCCATGGCAAAGCCACCGATGACATTGACCCCCAATGTGCCCCAGGGCCAGGCAGTACCCAACAGACGAGCAGCTAACAATCCGAACAACCACCGCCCAAGTGCGCCAAGCCCGCCACCGAGAAAAACCAATCCTGCCTGTATCATACTGCCTTATGAGGCTCTTTCCGCAGTTTTGACAAGACACGGCATGAACACGTGCCAATCAAGGCTTGGGAATGCCAGGGCCATCATCGCGGGGCAGGCAAGACAGGCCGAACTGTGCTTGTGGCGTGCCGGGCTTGCACAGGGGCAGCGGATTGGTTCCCGGTGCAAAGCGGGCCGGGGCCGCATCCTTGGGCACGGGGACCGGGATGGGTTGGGCTTGCCGCGGCGAGCGACCCTCAATCGGGTCCCAGGTTGGACATTTTGCATCGCGTGGCCGATTGATCTGGGCGCATTCGCTTGTGCGCGCCATCCGCGACAGCACTGAATCGCCAACCCCAGTTGGAAACTCCTGTTTGACCCCAGCTCCACCGGGCCGACGCGGCAAGACGCCTGTTCCTGATGGCTGGCCGCCACTGGCCCCGCTTGCGACGCCATTGGCCGTTGCCGGGGCACCTCCAGCTATCATACCACCGCTAAGCGAGGTGACCCCGCCCGTTGCCGCTGCGGCCCCGGCACCAGAGCCCCCAGCGGAATTGGCCCCGTTGGCTGCCCCGCTGGCTGCCCCATTTGCCGCCCCAGATCCTCCCGATGCGGCTCGCTCAACAGCAGGCTCGGGCAGTTTCAAGTCTGAACTGCGGATCTGCGGCACTTGGACATTGGGCAGAGGTGCTGCATTTCTGGGCAGTCGGATGGGATCGGTGCTGGCGCGCGGGACGAGTGGAGCACGTGCTGGCGCAGGCAAGGCGTAGGCCGGTGGCGGCGCGAGGTCCGGAACGGGGGCTGGGCGAAAGGGTTCGTCAACTTCAGCTTCGACCGGATCGGGCAAACGAAGGTCCGGGTTGGCTTGCACGTTGGGTTGTGTCCGGGTGGCGAGTTGGCCAGCTTCAATTTTCAGGCGCTGGGCATCGGGGCGAACCAAGACCGGCCGGGCAGGAGCCAATGTCACGGGATTGGCAGGGGGGGCGGGGATAGGCTCAAATGGGATGGGTGCCGGTTCGTCAGAGGCTGGTGTCACAGGTTCTGCAACCTGGACAGGGCTTGTGTCCTGCACCATCGGGCGGGGTGGCAGCGCCGTCTCTTGTTGGCGCGTTTCAGCCTTGCTGGAGGTGGGCAATGGACTTGGAAGGGGCGCGGGCGTCGTTTGATCAGGGGGTGTCGCCGCCAAATTGGGTGCGGCATTGGTCTCTGGTAAAGGGGCTGGTGTGGGCGGTGGAGCGACAGCGGCAGGCGTGCTGCCATCATTCAAGGTGACGATTTCGACCGTTTCAAGCACGCGGGGCTCAAATGCCGGCTCTGGGAGGCTCAACACCAAAGCCGTCAAGGCAAGGTGGAGAGTGCCCACGGTCGCCAATGTCCAGAAATGGGGCCGCGTGTGCCCCATATCGGCGATCACTATGGGTCCCAAATCCTTGGTCTTCACCAATCTACCTCTTCTGGCGGTCCAAGTCCTGCCCAACGCAGCGGCTTTCTTTGCCGCAAACCTGTCACAGCCTGCAAGGCAACAATGCCATCCTCGCTGCCATAAGGGGTAAACAGGACGGTTTAAAGGCAAGTTCACGAGGCAAGGGCTGTAGGATCACAAAGTCCAATGCGGCAGTGATCTTGACCAAGCTGCTCTGACTGCCTAGCCCAAGAGAAACACCCGAACACCACCGAGTCGCCTCAGGCAGGGGGATAGAATGCGCGTTATGCTGGTTGGTTCTGGAGGCCGGGAACATGCGTTGGCGCTGGCGCTGCACAATAGCCCGTCAGTCCGTTTTTTGATGGTGACCCCGGCCAATCCCGGGATCAGCGGTGTGACGCGGGTTGCCTCGGTGGCTGCCGATGACATTCCCGGCCTTGTCAGCCTCGCTCAACTTGAACGGATAGATCTGGTGGTTGTCGGTCCAGAAGTAGCCCTTGCGGCTGGTCTGGCGGATGCTTTGGCCTTGCGCGGGATTGCGTGTTTTGGCCCAACGCGGGCGGCGGCCCAACTTGAAAGCTCCAAAGCCTTCACCAAGACCCTGTGCGAGGCCAAAAACATTCCCACCGCGCGGTTTGCAGCCTTCGACAATACCGAAGCTGCCTTGGCGCACCTTACCAAGGTGCGGCCCCCTTATGTGATCAAGGCCGATGGGTTGGCAGCCGGCAAAGGCGTTGTGATCGCTCAAACGCTTCAAGAGGCGCGCGAAACCATTCAAGAGATGGCCGACGGTCGGTTCGGCCCTGCTGGCAATCGCTTGGTCATTGAAGAGTTCATGACTGGGGAAGAGGTTTCTTTCTTTGCCTTGTGCGATGGGCACAAGGCGATTTACTTTGGGTCTGCCCAAGATCACAAGCGCGCCTTTGACGGTGAGCGTGGCCCTAATACTGGCGGCATGGGGGCTTATTCCCCCACGCGGCATGCTACCCCTGCCTTTATTGATGACATCATGACCCGCTTTATTGAGCCGACGGTAGCAGCCATGGCCCAATTGGGCACCCCATTTTGCGGCGTCCTTTACGCAGGGCTCATGTTGACGCCCACCGGGCCAAAACTGGTGGAATATAATGCCCGGTTCGGTGATCCTGAGTGTCAGGTTTTGATGGCTCGGTTTGAGGGCGACCTGGCGGCGATTTTGATGGCCTGCGCACGGGGTCAGATTGACACAGCGCCTAGCTTTAAGCTCTCAGAGCAAACCGCAGCGCTGGTGGTTTTGGCCGCGCAAGGTTATCCTGAAGATCCGATTACAGGTTCTGAGATACGCGGCGAAGCTGGTGCCAGTGCGATTCCCAATGGGGTTTTGTTACATGCGGGCACGCGACGCGATGGCGACGGTAAGCTGCGCTCAGCGGGTGGGCGGGTCCTTAACGCGATTGGTGTCGGCCCAGACCTCGCCAGTGCCGTGGAGACTGCCTATCGGGTCGTTGATGCGATCGTTTGGCCGATGGGGTTTCATCGCCGCGATATTGGCTGGCGCGAGTTGCACCCCGAACTCAAGGCCTAGGCTCTGCTAAACCTATCCTCAATCACATGTTGAGAGGCTCAATCCGGTGCGGTCTGGATTGTAAGTATTTCGAGCCAGGTTCGCGCGGGCTGAAAAAGTGGCTTTCGCTTGCCGACAACCGAGTTAAACAAGACCACAAGAACAAACCAACAAACGTCGGGGAGACATGATCATGACCGCACTTGAATCCGAGATTTTCAGCGGTACCAAGCCCGTCGATCCCCGCTATCGTCTGGATGAGGCTGCCCTGCTTGCGTGGATGCATGCCCATGTTGACGGATTTGCTGGTCCGATGGAAATCCGCCAGTTCAAGGGGGGCCAGTCCAATCCGACTTACCAATTGCTGACACCAACCCAGAATTATGTGCTGCGGCGAAAGCCACCGGGTAAGCTTTTGCCATCGGCACATGCCGTGGATCGTGAGTTTCGGGTTATTTCCGCCTTGTACCCGACTGGTTTTCCGGTTGCCAAGCCTTTTGGTTTGTGCGCCGATGATGGTGTCATCGGTACCATGTTCTATGTCATGGACTCGGTCGATGGGCGCATTCTGTGGGATGGTTCCCTGCCCGACAGTACCCCAGAAGAGCGCACCGCCATCTATGAGGCAAAAATTGCGACTTTGGCGGCGCTGCATGCCACCGATTATAAGGCCGTGGGGCTCGAGGATTTCGGCAAGGCCGGGTCTTATTTTGCCCGTCAGATCAGCCGCTGGACCAAACAGTATCAATTGTCTGAAACCAGCAAAATCCCTGAAATGGACCGCCTGATCGAATGGTTGCCGACCAGCATTCCTGAGGGGGAAACCACCAGCATTGTCCACGGCGATTATCGCTTGGATAACATGATCCTGCACCCCACCGAGCCACGTGTTCTGGCCGTTTTGGATTGGGAATTGTCGACTTTGGGTGATCCCTTGGGTGACTTCACCTATCATTTGATGAATTGGGTCATGCCGGCAAGCCAACGCTCAGGTCTAAAGGGGCTAGATCTGGACGCCTTGGGTATTCCATCCATGGAACGCTATGTCGCGCTCTATTGCGAGGGCACAGGTCGTAACGGTATTGACAATCTGGATTGGTATTTTGCCTACAATATGTTCCGACTTGCGGGAATTATTCAGGGCATTGTTGGTCGTGTGCGAGACGGGACTGCGGCGAGCGCGCATGCGGGTGAAAATGTCGACCGGGTTCGCCCGCTGGCGGTGTCAGCCTATGAGTTTGCGCTTCGCGCTGGCATGACGCCCTAAATATAGCCGCGCTGAAGACTTAAGCCTGTGCTGTATGAGAACTTGTTATCAGGCTTTGGGTAACCCTATTTTATCAAATACGACTTAGCCTTGAGGATCACAATCCTTGGGTGTCGTATGTCGGCTGTGCGTAAACTAACAGAATCCAAATCACAAGATTTTGTGAATAAACGGATTTTGCTTGTCGACGATCATATTCATGTCCGCACGATCTTCACCAGCATCCTCAATGGCCTTGGCATGTTCCGCCTGTCGACGGCCGACCGTGCTGACAAGGCTATGTCGACCATGCAAGCCGAGCCCATTGACTTGGTCATCACTGATTTCAACATGCCCGGTCAATCAGGGATTGCGCTTGCCCAGCGCATCCGGGAGGAAGTGCGCTCACCAAGCCCGCGTTTCAACCCGTCGATTCCGATCATTATGATCACGAGTTTCGGGACCAAGAAATGTCTGATCGCAGCCCGTGACGCGGGTGTTGATGAGTTTTTGGCCAAGCCCTTCACCACGATGGCAGTGGCTGAACGCTTGGATTCGGCAATCAATATGCAACGGCCCTTCATTGTCTCAGACCGCTATATCGGGCCATGCCGGCGTCGCCGGACCGATCCAATTCTATCGGGCCTCAAGCGGCGTGAAAACGACCGCTTGCCTGTGCTGGTTGATTTGGAAGATGAGCATGATCTCATCCGCACGGATGCAGATATCCTGATTGACCTGGGCCATCGCGACACTACGACGCAGGAAACCCAAGATGCGATCTCTCAAATTGGTGAGATGACGGCAGCCCGGGCCAATAAGATACGCGATGGACTGCTGGAAAGAGCTGCCATGTCGCTTTTGCGCTATGTTGCTTTGGCGACGGCGCGTGGCACGCTTGAGTCAGACATTGTCGAGATGCATGGCTATGCCGTGAAGCAATTGTTGGACTTGGCAGGCCGGGACCTCAATCTGTCCAATCAGGTCGTTGATTCTCTTGAACATGCCGTTGCCAAGCGGACCAAAACCCGCGAACTTGCTTAGCCAGATAGATCAAGCTGCATCCAGGCCAGATCTGGGTGGGAGCTTAAGGTCTGGTCGGAGGCAATGTGAATGGCGCTTAGCATTCTAACCAAGAATACATCGCTGCCTGTTGGGCTGGCCCAACCAACCCTTGCCGATCTGGCCCATGATGATGTGATTTGGATTGACTTATTGGCGCCAACTCAGGCTGAAGAACAAGCCGTTGAGGCTGCCTTTGGCATAGATGCCCCTTCAGAGAATGAGCGCGCTGCTTTGGAGGAGTCAGCTCGCTTCTCCATCGAGAATGACACATTGGTCCTCCATGCCACAGTGGTGGCGCGCGCCCGATCAGGCTCGGATCAAGGACCAATTGCGCCCAAGAAAGCGCCGGCAGAATTGCGTGCTATCGCGCATAGACGTGAGATTTTGAGCTTTTTTCTCACCCCGCGCGCCCTCATCACTGTGCGGACATGCCCGTTGCGCGCGTTTGAGATCAATGCGGGGCGGGCCTCGGTAAATCTTGATGGCGTCCAAGATGGACCGGAAGTTATGCTGGCTTTGCTGGAAAGTCTGGTTGAGCGATTGGCTGATTTTCTCAGCGCCAGCGCCAAGGAACTTGAGGACCTTAATCTGCGGGTCTTGGTTAGCCGCCGCAATATCGGCCTTGAGACCATTCTAAAGCGGCTTGGCCAATTGGGAGCTGGGGTCAGTCAATCGCGCGACTCGTTGTCCAGCCTTGCGCGTCTGGCCCGCTATGTAGTGACCCATGGTGCACAATGGCATGTACCCAAGGATCGCTTGACGTTGCTGGCAACAGATATCGAAGCCCTTCAGCGTCAAGCTGAAGCTCTGACCAATGATTTGACGTTCTTTTTGGATGCCATGCTGGGGCTTGTCAGTGCCCGTCAGAATGAGACCTTGAAAGTCATGGCGGTCGTTACGCTTCTGTTTGCACCCCCAACCTTGCTGACCTCAGCCTTGGGCATGAATTTCCAGCATATGAGCGTGTTTCAAGACCCTGCAGGCCCTTGGTGGGCGGTGGGCCTGATGGTGCTCTCCTCAGCACTTATCTATACCATCGTCCGGCTGGGAAAATGGCTTTAGCAATATTCTTCTATGATACAGATGGTTAAGGCCGGATATTAAAGCCAGCTCGGAACTTCGGATTCAAGGCCCGCCAATTCATGCAGATCTTCCCAGCCATATCCGACGACGGGGATTTGCCAGCCTTGCATCGAGTCGCGCCGGTCGCCGATCAATTCGCCGCCGATCGATTCATAGAAGGCACGCGCGCGTTCATTGCCTTTGACCACCCAAAGTCCACCGCTGAAAAGCCCTCGCATCAATAGCCAGCGTGAGCAGGCCAACATCAGAGCGCGCCCCAGTCCGCGGCCTTGGTGTGAGGCCCTGACATAGAGTTGGTGAATTTCCCCATCACCCAATAAATCCTGAGACTGCAACGTGGCTGCCCCACAAGTCGCATAGCCCAAGGCTTTGCCGTCCTCGGTTTCGGCAATGAAGATTCCCAGATCCAAGTCACCATCTTGCCGGATAAGTTCGGCGCGCCACGTTCGATACAGGCGGGGCAGTGCCAAGCCATCCAGCAGTGGGGTCGGCAAGAGGCCGGCATAAGCTTCGCGCCAAGTCAGTTGCTGCAATTCAGCAATTGCAGGGGCATCACTTTGGTCGGCGCGGCGGATCATCAAGCTCATGAGAATAAGGTGGCCCAAAACTGGAAAAGCGCAAGCCTTACATCTGCATTCGCGTTGGGTGCTGCGATTTTGAGCAAGTGCAGCCATCCGTGACTTTGTGTGCGCGGCAACGGGCTGCATCACATGAGCACGGACTTGTAACCACACCTCATCCGAGTACGTAATCCATGGCCGGAGGGTTGGGTTTGGTCGCAGATGAAGCACAATTGCACAGCTGGATGCTGGGCGCCCAGGCAGGCGATCCAGTCGCCACGCGTCAATTGCTGGACGGGTTAGCGCCGCGTTTGCGGGCCTTCTTCCGCAACAAGGGTGCCCGCCCTGAGGATGCTGAAGATTTGGTGCAGGAGACCTTGATTGCCATTTATACCAAGCGATCCATGTTTGATCCTGAGCAACGCCTGCTGGCATGGGTCTATGCCATTGCACGCTATCGGATGATCGACCGCTGGCGGCGGATAGGCAATCGCGGTCTGGATCTGCCGATTGAGGATTTTGAACATGCCTTGGCGGCAGAGGAGACCGAAGCTGGCGATCCCAAGAGCGACGTCGCCAAATTGTTACAGGACTTGCCGGAAAAGCAGCGGGTGGCCATCGAACTGGTGAAACTTAAAGAATTATCCATCGCCGAGGCCGCGGCGCAAACCGGCTGGAGTCCGTCTGATATCAAGATATCCATTCATCGCGGCCTCAAGGCGCTCATGCGACTTGTCGGCAGCACAGCAAAGGGAGCGTGACCGTGACAACTGACGAACTGATTGCGGCTTTGGCGCGTTCTTCTGACAAGGCTGGGCCAAAGCGTCTTTATCGGCGCATTGAGATTGCATTGGTGTTGGGCTTTTTGGTGGGCTTGGTCTTGTTGAAGGTCACCATGGGTTTTCGTCCTGACATTGGCGTGGCCGCCCCGATGGTGGCACTAAAGGCAGGCTTTTCGGCTCTGATTGCCACATTCGCAGGCGGCCTTGCGTTGCGGCTCGCGCGCCCTTTGGGTGATCGGGGTCAGCTGATTGTGCGATTGTGGCTGCCGCTGATCATTCTGGCGCTGGCGGCTTTGGCCATTGGCGCTGTTACCTTGTTGACAATGGCCCCGGGGGAGCGGTTTGCCGCCTTTATGGGCAATGGGTTTCCATGGTGCATTTTCTTGATCCCCTTGTTTGGCTTGCCAACCGCTTTGTTGCTTGTGTGGGCGCTGCGAGAAGCAGCCCCGACGCGGCTCACATTGGCCGGCGCCGCAGTTGGTGCGCTGTCGGGCGGGATGGGGGCGATGGTTTATGCCATGTTCTGCTCGGTCGATTCTGTCACATTCGTGACCATTTGGTATGTGGTGGGCATTGGTCTGGCCGCAGCCTTGGGGGCGATCTTGGGAACAAGGCTGTTGCGCTGGTGAGGTTTGGATCACGGACTATCCCGATTGAAACAGAATGAGTGGTTTCCATCACCTGGCCTTATATCTGACATCTGAAGCAGGATTTGTTTTGATCGGTGCGATGAAGCCTATGTTGCCATAAGGGGCAGCCGCAAAGTCTTTAGTGAAAAGGCTTCGTCTCCAGCCATTGTGATCAGTACACTGAAAGCGCGACACAGAAACCATGGTCAGGCGGCCCTCAACGCGCGCTAAGCGGTGATAAGTCGGGCCTTGATCGCTTCGGCAATATCCATGGCATCGCGGATCGGCTCATAGGCCCAAGGCGTCAGGCTGCCATTGAACCAGCGCGCAGCCCCGCGGTCGACAAAAGCCGTGTGCAATTTGTCAAATTTGGCATCCCCGCCTTCGAGCTTGATCAAATGGAGCGGAATGCCGAAGAAAGCGACATCGGTCATCATATTGGTGGAATCTTCGCTGACCAGAGCGGCTTCCGCCCGCGATAACCACGCCAAATAAGGGTTAGGCCCGTCGCGGGTTTCATTGGCGAAAAAGTCCGCATTGGCGGTAAAGGCAAAAGCGCGGAACAGATCTTCTGCTGGCTTGGGTGTGCGGCGGGACGTGGTGATCATCAGGTGCACATCCTGATGGGCCAGCCGCTGTAATTCGGCCACGATCGCATGGGCGCGCGCAAGGCTAAGCTGATGGCGCTTAGACGTCCCACCCAGAATGACCATGACCTGTCGTTTCGCCGGATAGCGTGACGGCGGGATCAGGGCATTGGCCGCCTCGATTTGTTTGGCACTATACCAGACTGGGGCACCTAGCGTGGAGACCACATTATCCCCGGTCAAACCATCATGCTGGGGTGGAGCTACAAGATCAAAGCGCTTGGGGTTTACGCGCGGGTCCTGCAATTGCACCACAAGACTTTGCCCCGCACTCCATTTCTTCATCCTGAGGGAATAGGGGATGGAACGGCGGCCATTGGCGATCCACACGTCAGGCCAGGGGGGCTGCAGACGCGCTGCCTGTTCTGCGGGCAAGGCTGCTTTCGCGAAAGGCCACAAGCTCGGTGGCAGGTTTAGTTGAAAGCCCTCTGGCTGAAGGCGAAGCACGCGGACGCGGGTTGCCACCAATTCTCCCAAGGCATGGGCCACTGCTAAGGTCTGTCGTTCAATCCCGGCACGCCCGTCAGAGACACACCAGACCGCGACTTCAGGACCATCCATGCTTCACAACTCCCCCGTGCGGTTGCCTTGAAACCGTATCAAGCCACCCAAACCTTCGGTCACTACTTTCTCGTTACCCCGCCTACTAAAGCCGATTCGCTGCTTCCCGTTCCATCCAATCCCCAGCGTAAAGCCCAATGAGGCGGGCAAGACGATCCCGCGGGGCTTCTATAAATTGACGGAACCCGGCTTGATCAGCTGCTGCCAGCATGTCACGGTCGCCGCGCGTATCGCCATAAGCGGCTGCTAATTGGGTGTCGGGAAAGGCGGTTCGGATGGCCGACAACTTGCCAGGTCCCCAGCAGTTTTCACCCAGGATTTGCCCGGTCAACCGCCCATCTCGTACTTCGACGTTGGTGGCCAAGACATGGGCCACGCCCAAATCCTCGGCCCATACCATCAGATAATCGCGTAAGGATGCTGAGACAAAGGCGACTTGATCCTGCACACCCTGATGGGCGCGCAAACGTGCCAGACCATCTGGACGGCTAATCAATGGGTAAATCAGGCGCGCAAAAATCCGACACCGATCCAGATAATGCGCATGGGCCATGCCCGCGAGAAAAAGTGTCAATGTGGCTTGCTTGACCCGCGCCCTGTCGACCAATCCCAGCCGATAGGCCAAAAAAACCGGCAGCAGTCGCACCAGGCCCAAGACAAAACCCCACCGTCCGGCGATAAAGCGCAGAAACAACAGATAGGAATCCGCCCACGTCAGCGTGCCATCCACATCAAACGCGGCCACGGGCCGCGCGGGTGCTTGCCGGGCAGGGGGAAAGGTCGCATGTGTCATGGCAGACCGCTTTACGCATCTTGCAACCGCCTGACCAGATGGCCTGCCAGTGACAGGCAGGTCTGGTCCTGATCCCTGCAAGTATCCTGCACCCCCTATCTTGCCAGCGGCGGAATAGGTGCGTAAACACGCCGCCCTTGACCCCGTTGCAACACGATTTGCAGCGCACACCGGAGGGGTGGCAGAGTGGTCGAATGCGGCGGTCTCGAAAACCGTTATAGGTGCAAGCCTATCGAGGGTTCGAATCCCTCCTCCTCCGCCATTTTTTTCTGTCTCACGTGGCAAAGCGGCTCAAATGGGGTGGCCCTAGTGCGCCGGCGGGCGGTTACCCTTGCGAACCTTAACGGGTTCAAACATTAGCCGGTCCTGTCCGCCGTTTTTTTGTTTCCGACATGAGCGGCCCAAGGTGAGGGCGGCGCGGATGTCTGTGGGCTGGTGTCTGCGCCCCTTGGCAGATTCAAGCTTTCAGAATCCTGCTAAAGGCTGGTCCCAGATTTTGTGGACTGGGTCCTTCGGCGGGTGGGCCCTATCGGGTTCTAAGCCAGATCGTGTTTGTCTGTGAGGAGCGACGGGCATCGGCCAGAAGCTGATTATTGGCTTGGCGATCTCCTTTGAGGAAGCTGTCCCAGAAATCGGTTTGCATAACCCGCAGCGCGGCACCGTTTTCATCATCTGCATCAAAACTCATATGCGTGAAGCCTTGGACAATTCCAGCAAACTTCATACCGGGGGCGCTCTTGTAATATGGCTCCAGCCGCCATTCTGGGGTTTCCCCATCCGCCCCAGTATCTTGAGTGCCAGTTATGGCAAAGAACGGTTGTTTGATGGTGGCAAAGCTCTGTTCTGTCAGGTCTAGGCGGCCCGATCCCTGGCCGCTGATTGCCATGAAGGCGGCAAAGCGGGACGTTAGCTGTGGCGAGGGGTTACGCTCTGCGGTCTTAAGGCGTGCCCCGGCCAACACTTGGGTGGTATAGGCTCCATAGGAGTGGCCCGCCATACCATAAGATCCCCGCTTTACCCGGTCATGCACTGCGCGGTCGATCCCGCGCCCTGCATCCAAGCAGTTGATGAGAAAAGCGATATCGGCGATCCTGCTGGCCAAATAGAAGGGGTTTTCCAAGTGTTCAACCAGGGCCGAATTGCCATTAGCTGCGGACCGAGCGCGAGGGGAGCGTTGCTGACGCGATGCAGCAAGTGAACCCAGAAGTGCGGCTTTACCGCCTGGAGGTGCGGCAGGGTCAGAATAGCGCAACGAGTCTGCGTGGGTTGGATGGATGACCACATATCCTCGCGCAGCCCAATCGCGGCTGGTTTGTTCAAAGGCGGCCATATCCGCACCAAAGCCGTGGCTGAAAATAATGGTGGGATATTGTCCCGGTCTAGTTGGGACATAGGCGCGCACCAGAAAATTCCGAGGTCGCGATGGGTCAGTCAGCCGGATGTTATCAATGACATTGACGCCCATTCCGTCATTTTTGCGGCGTAGCCGGTTAGCCAAGGCACCCGATCGACCTGCAAACGGGTCTGCTTGAGCTGGCAAGGCAAACATGAGAGCGGCCCCGGCGGCCAACATAAAGCCGCGCCGACTGTGGGGTCTTGAAAGCAGCTTTCCGTCACTAATGTGTGCCATCTTGTTCTCCATGGCCGTTCGAATTTAGCCACAAACGGCATTGACTTATATGTATTTGTCTTTCCAGCTATCTCGCTCTGCAATTACTATCGCACATCCAAATGAACTCAGAATGAATATCAATTTTACTGAAATATACTTGGCGATTGGTAGGGCGGAACAACCAGAAGGACCGGATGCCAGTCTGTGAGGCTTCAATTTAGATGTATAACTAAAGGCACGGTGCCCGCTTCCCGAAAAAGAAGTCCCAGTTGACATCATAGGCAATTGCCTATAATAAGGGCGCGAGGAAACGCCCTTATGACCTATGTCGCCCCCCATCAGGATGCATTCAAAGCCATTGCCGATCCCAATCGGCGGAAGATGTTGGACATGATGCTGCAGGATGCCTGTACCGTGGGGGCATTGGCGGATGCTCTGGCGATTTCCCAACCCACCGCGTCCCAGCACATGCAGGTTTTGCGGCTCGCCGGACTGGTGGACGAGCGAAAAGAGGGACGGCGAACCCTTTATACTGTCCGCGCCGCGCAATTGCGCAGTGTTGCAGACTGGATCGCCAAATATGAGGCCTTCTGGACAGACAGACTGGATGCCCTCGATGCACATTTGGCCCGCATGAAGACCTGACGGCACCAGCTTCGGAGAATACCGGTCATGAAAGATATTGTGATAGAGCGTGTGTTGGATTTCCCCCGCGCCATGGTGTGGGAGGCTTTGACCCAATCCGACCATCTGGCAGCCTGGTTGATGCCCAATGACTTTAGGCCTGTCTTGCACCATCGCTTTACGTTCAAAACCGCTCCGGCCCCTGGTTTTGATGGCATTGTTCGCTGCGAGGTGCTGGACATAGATCCGCCCGAACGTCTGGCCATAAGCTGGCGCGGTGGGCCTCTTGACACGATTGTGCGGTTTCACCTCCAAGATGAAGGCACAAAAACCCGGCTGACAGTGCGCCATGAAGGCTTTGCAGGCCTTGCCAATCTGATCCCACGTTTTGCTTTGGGGCTGGGGTGGAAAGATCTGATCGCGCGCAAACTGCCGGCCTATGTCGGCACACTTCAGCACGTGGCTTAGGCGGCTGTCATGGCATTGAGTCCCGAAGAAATGGATGCGGCCGTTCTGGCCAATTTGCACGCCCGCACTGGCCGCAGCACGGAAGACTGGCTCGATCTGATTGCAGCTGCCGGACCGTTTGCAAAGCCCGGTGAGGCGGTCGCGTGGCTTAAGACCCAGTACCAGTTGGGCCATGTGACCGCCCAAATCTTGGTACGGCATTTTAACAAGCGCGCTGCACCAAGGGTAGCCGCTGTTACGACCCAAGAGGTATTGGGGCAGGCGGGTGCTGCCCGCCTTGACCAGCTTCTGGATCGATTGGGCCAAGATGTGCCGAATGTGCAGGTGTTCGTTCGCCAGACCTATGTTGGCATTGGTACATCCAGGCAATTTGGCGTGGCTGTCCGGCCCAAGTCTGGCCCTGCGCTGCTATGGCTGGCACTTGTGGCCCAAGATCGGTCCCAATCGCCCTTGCCAACCGCACCTAAACTGGGCGGCAGTGACCGCTTCACGCTTTTGCTGGCGGTGTCCGAAGACGATGATCTTGCAAGGATCGTGGCCCATTTGCGTGCTGCAGCGCTTGCAGGCCGATGACATAATTTGTACCAAATAATTGAAATTAAATCTAAAAAAGTGAGATAATTGTGCGATTTCCTGCCCTTGTTAGACAAGGGGGCGAAACAGGAAAGGACATGATGGTGAAATTGGTGATTGGGGTGATTGTAGGTCTGGCATGTGTGGCGGGGCTCACCTTGCTGATTGGCTTTTTGCTTCCTGCATCAAGGACTGGCCAGCATGACCGGGTGATTGATGTTTCCCCGGCTGCTTTGTCAGCGGTTATTCTGGATCGGGCAAGCCAGCCGCAATGGCGGGCGGATTTGGCCAAAGTGGACATTAAATCGGCAACGCAATGGACTGAAACAACCGAGCGCGGCGAAGTGATCGCCTTCGAACTCACGTCTAAAGAGGCCAATCGCATCACCATGCGCTTTGCAAGCTCATATGGTTATCATGGTCAGTGGGAGGGCCGACTTAATCCTACCCCCAGCGGGGGCACCCACATTTTTGTGACTGAACAGGCCACGACACCTGCCCCAATTGGCCGCATTCTTGCCCGGCTATTTTTTAATCCTGACGCCTTTGCACGCCAGTATCTGGATGCGCTGGCGGCTGAAACACAAAGGCGGCAGACTGGAGAGACCCGATAATGCCCGCAGCCAAACCAACGACCAAGCGCCCGACTGATTGGCGCAAACGCTTTGCCAAAGCCAAGGAACCGCACACAATTGTGTTGCACACTGACTTTGCCGGCATCAAGACCGGCACCACGATGTATATCGGCTCACCCGGCTCGATTGCCAATTATATCGCCCGGATCCCGACTGGTGAGACTCGCAGCATTGAGGCGATGCGCAACGAATTGGCGCGCAAGAATGGGGCGCAAGCAACTTGCCCGGTCACCACGGCGATCTATCTCAAGGTCGTGGCAGAAGTCGCGCTGGCTGATCTGGCGGATGGTAAGACCAGTCAAGAGGTTGTGCCGTTCTGGCGGCTGATTGCGCCAGATAGCAAGATTGCCAAGAAGCTAAGCTGCGACAGCCAGGTTATCGACCATTATCGACAGTTGGAAGTCGCCAATCCTGTCGATTAAGCCCTCAATCAGCTTCGACAACCCCGCGGGCATCAAACACAAAGCAGCCACCCTCAAACAGGCTCTCTTCTTTCGGCACTTGTGCCATATAGGCCAAAATACCGCCCTTGAGATGATAGACTGTCTCAAATCCTTCGGCCAACAAATAGGCCGAGGCCTTTTCACACCTTATGCCGCCGGTGCAATACATGGCGACTTTCTTGTCGCGCGCGGGGTCCAAATTCTCTTCTGCCCACTTCTTAAAGGCGGTGAAGGTGGGGATTTTGGGATCAAGCGCGCCTTTGAAAATACCTTCGTCGGTCTCATACTCGTTGCGCGTATCAACCAAAACAATGTCAGGATCTGCAATCAATGCGTTCCAATCTGATGGGGCCACATAGGTGCCAACCGCTTTACGCGGATCGGCCTTCGGGGCCCGCAGAGTTACAATCTCGCGCTTTAACCGCACTTTCATGCGCACAAATGGGTTTTTATCTTCTTGAGCATATTTGATTTCGGCATCCCGAAAGCGGCCTGAAAAGATTGGATCATTCTCAAGATAATGCACAAAGCGATCAATGCTGTCGGGTGGGCCGGCGATCGTGCCATTAATGCCTTCAGGGGCAATCAACAGACTGCCCAGAATGCCCCATTGGCGCGTGTTGGCCAAAAGATCGACACGCAACACCTCAAAATCCGGGCAATCGGCAAACTTGTAGAGGGCGCAAATCTTGGCAGTCATGCCCGCCTCCTAGCAAATCGCGCGCCTGCTTGGCACCCCCGCCGTGCAGATCACCGAGTTGCCACGGTTAATGCGCCCCATGTGGCTCGGCGACAAATCGATTTCAAATTGAACACCAATTGCAGGGCTTGAGGAAGTTTTGCTGATTAGCTTGTCACGCTTCGGTTTCAGAGGTGTGTCATGAAACAACATATTGGTGTCCGTTTGGGGCAGAGACTGGCTTGTGCATTGGTGGGCGTAGCATGCCTGATGCCGAGTTTGAGGGCGCAGGCTTCCGATCAAGACAAAGTCGAAGCCGGTAATATGGCTATGGGCCCACTCGTCATGGCAAATGTACCCGCAACACGGCCCGCGATAGCCCCGGCAATGACAACACTGGCCCCACCTGAAGCCGCCTTGTTTGATATGGGCGCGGCTGCGGCCCGTTACCGCGCCTTTGTGGGCGAAGCGCGCCGCTTGACGTCTCTGCGCGCGCTGTCGCGTGAGAATGTTGAGGGTGCGCTGATCATGACGGCGCGTTTGTCGGCGACCGAATTATCAGAAGGGGCTGCGGCCTATGGTGTGATGGCTGCTGCGGCTTATCCCCCGTTTGCCGCCAGCCTGCAGACCGCCCGCGATCTTTTGGGACCCGACGTGGTGGTTGAAAGATTGACCCAAGACCCTGATGGTTTCTTGCGCCAAATCGCGGGCGCACGTCAGGCTGCTTTGATTGGTTCTGGCGTGATGGCTGACAGCCTTGCTGCGCTGGACCGTGCTGGCCACTATTTGGGTGAGGCTGCCTATGGGGTGCAGAAAGAGGCGTGGTCACAGCAGGAAATTGATCCACAAATGCTTTTGGCCGCTTATCGGGCGGCGGCGACCAGCCCGGTAAGCCTTGCGGCCTTGACCTCAACCGATATGCCCGAACAGGCCGCAGATACGCCATTACCCAGCCGCCTGATCGTGGCGGCTGCCTTCCATGCGCTGGGTGAGGATGGTCGCGCCACCCGCTTGATTGCACGTCCTGCCGGTCGCATGTGCATGACGCGGGCACAGCTCAATGTACGCCAGTGCTTGGCCGCCAGCCGCTATCCTTACGAACATGTGTTCTGTTTGGCCCGCCACAGTTTTGAAGAAAGCGCCAGCTGTCTGCATGACACGATGCGGTGAAAATCGCCTCGGGAAACTCACAGACGCGTCTATCTGGCTTGCGCCCGCGCTCAAAGGCGCTATGTCGAAACCCAACTCAAAGGAGGGGAGCGACCATGGCCAGCCTGAAAGATAAAACCTTGTTCATCACCGGGGCTTCCCGCGGGATTGGCTTGGCCATCGGGCTTCGCGCCGCGCGTGATGGGGCCAATGTCGTGATTGCGGCCAAAACCGACACCCCGCACAAGCATTTGCCCGGTACGATCCATTCTGCCGCCGAGGCGATTGAGGCAGCCGGTGGCAAAGCTTTGCCGCTGGTGGTTGATGTCCGTGAGGAAGCCTCGGTGCAGGGGGCGGTTGAACAGGCAGTTGCCCATTTTGGTGGCATTGACATCTGCATCAATAATGCCAGCGCCATTCAATTAACCGGCACATTACAAACCGAAATGAAACGCTATGACTTGATGCATCAGGTTAATGGCCGGGGGACCTATCTGGTCAGCCGCGCCTGCATCCCTTACTTGAAGAAGTCGGCTAATCCCCATGTCCTCAATCTTTCACCACCGCTGGACATGAGCGCGCATTGGTTTGGCAATCATGTCGCCTATACGATGGCCAAATACACGATGAGCATGTGTGCGCTTGGCATGGCCGAAGAATTCCGCGCTGTTGGGATTGCCTTCAATTGTCTGTGGCCGCGCACCGGGATTGCTACCGCCGCCATTCAGTTTGCGCTCGCCGGGGATGAGGGGTTGCGCCACTGCCGCACGGTTGAGATCATGGCCGATGCCGCCCATGTCATTTTGACTCGGCCTGCCCGTGACTGCACAGGCCATTTCTTCATCGACGATCTGGTGCTGTCTGAGGCCGGTGTGACGTCTTTTGATCACTACCGCGTCGACCCGACAAAAGAGCTGATGCCCGACTTTTTTGTGCCGGCGGAGACGCCATTGCCACCGGGGGTCACCATGGCTGCAGTTGCCGCGCCAAAATAGGTTCCATTCGTGATCTGGGTGAAGCGGGTTCACATTTCACGCTGCTCGGTCCAAGACAGAAACGTGATCGCTTCCAGCGGGGTTTCGCCTGTCGCGGGAGGCAAAAGCCTCCAACTGTGAAGAACTGCTGGGAAGCAGCAGAAAACGCAGGTGAATTGAGGGAAGTGGCCTTGATTTGGCCGCGGTGAAGCGGCACGACCCGGAGTCATCATTTGCGAATCATCGCATAGAACAGACCTAAAATCGCGAGAAAAATAATGTTCGGACGCCTCTTCAACTGGTTCTCCAGCGACATGGCAATCGACCTTGGGACCGCCAACACCCTTGTCTATGTCAAAACCCAGGGGGTTGTGCTGAATGAGCCCTCCGTGGTCGCCTATCGCCAGCGTGGCGGGCGCAAGGAGGTTCAGGCCGTTGGTCACCAGGCCAAGCTGATGCTGGGGCGTACACCCGGCGAGATTCAAGCCGTTCGTCCAATGCGCGATGGCGTGATCGCCGACTTCGAAGTTGCCGAGGAAATGATCAAGCACTTCATTCGTCGGGTGAATTCGAACAAAGGCTTTTTGCATGGTCGTCCTCGCATCATCATTTGCGTGCCCTCAGGGGCCACTCCTGTAGAGCGCAAGGCGATCCAAGAAGCTGCGATGAATGCGGGGGCCTCAGATGCCTTCTTGATCGAGGAGCCGATGGCTGCAGCCATTGGTGCAGGCTTGGCGATTGATCAGCCCTCAGGCTCAATGGTTGTTGATATTGGCGGGGGCACAACTGAGGTGGCCGTCCTGTCGCTGGAAGGCATTGTCTATGCCCGCTCGGTCCGCGTGGGTGGTGATAAGATGGATGAGAGCATCATCAATTATCTGCGGCGCACCGAAAACATGCTCATCGGGGAAACCACGGCTGAACGTATCAAGAAAGAGATCGGCTCGGCGCTGCCTCCGGCTGATGGCTACGGCTTGTCGCTCTCGGTTAAAGGACGCGACCTTTTGAACGGTGTGCCGCGCGAGATCCAGGTCTCCGAACAATTGATCTCGGAAGCTTTGGCTGATCCGGTTGATGAGATTATCGAGGCGGTGCGCGTCGCACTGGAAACCACACCGCCTGAACTGGCTGCCGATATTGTTGAGAAGGGCATTATGCTGACTGGGGGCGGTGCCTTGCTGCGCAATTTGGATGTGGTGCTGCGGGAACGTACCGGGCTGCCAGTATCAGTCGCCGACGATGCTTTGTCCTGTGTTGTGCTGGGCACCGGCAAATGCGTGGATAATTTCGAGCAATGGAAAGGCGTTTTGTCCAAAGTTTGAACCCACTGAACTCTCCATCAAACCCCTAAAGAACCCCATAAAACCGATGTCGCTGTGATAAGGGAGCAAGGCCATGGCGCGCAGAAGTAACCGGCGAGGCGGAGGTGCTGGTCCTTTGATCGGTGTGGCTGTGCTGACGGCGCTGATTTCGGTCGGGGCGACCTTGGTTGTCACAGACCAACGTAATGGCGGGGTCGCTGGGATTGCGTCGGATGTGGCCGGCACGGTTGGCGGCGTGTTGATGACCCCGGTGCGCTGGGGTGAGGGGATTGCCAGCTCTGTCAGCGCCTTTTTTGGGGGTGCGGCTTTAAACCACAAGCTGATGGAAGAAAATCGTGCCCTTCTGCAATGGCGCGATCAGGCCAAAGCCATGGCCGAGCGCCTCGATGCATATGAAAAGCTGCATGGCATTAAAGCTGAACAATTGCCCCAAGGTCTGACTGGCCGGCTGATCAGTGAAAGCAGCGGACCATTTTCGAAATCCGGCATTGTGAATTTGGGCGCCAAAGCTGGCGTTAAGGTCAATTGGATTGTGCTCAATCAAAATGGCCTAGTGGGCCGGGTGATTGCGGTGGGCAGCGATACGTCGCGCGTTCTGTTTCTGGCCGATGGCGATAGTCGCGTCCCGGTTATGGGCGAAGTGACCCGCGCGCGCGCTTTGGTGACAGGTGATAAGACAAGTGCGCCGCGTTTGGCCCATCTGAATACCCCCACTTTGATGCGCGATGGTGAACGGGTGATGACGTCGGGCGACGACGGTATATTTCCGCGTGGACTTGCGGTTGGGCAGGCCGGCATTGCCCCCGACAAGCAATGGCGCGTGCGCTTGGCCTCCAATGCCGCCCCGATCGACTTTGTTCGCTTGATACCACCGTCGAATTTCCCACCACCTGTTGATGCTGTCAGTGCACCAGCTTTGGCCCCGCCACCCGCTGGGACGGCGGCAGTGCCAAGCCCGCAAGGTGGTGTTCTGCCGCTCGCACCTGGGGCAGCGGGCGTGCCGTCTGCAGCGACCCCTGAAGCTATTCGCGCTGCGCAAGATACGCGCGCCTCAAGCGGGGCGACGGCCCGACCACCTCAACCCCGGCCTGTGAATTTCGGTGCAACCAAGTCTGACTCCGCGGCGGGCGAAGCGACGGGGCGGCCAGTTGGTACGCCTGCAGGAGCAAGCCCAGCACCCAAGTCTGAAGCAGCAGCCCCGGCAACGGCCAGCCCGCCTTCGCCCCCACCGGCCACCCCACCAACTTCTGGGGCACCCAAGCAGTGAGCACGTTGCTGCCTGGGCGTCCATCGACCAGGTCTCGCCTATTTTCCGGAATCGGGATTGTTGCTGCGACGAGCCTGCTCAATCTGGCCGCCATAGAACTTGGGCCCTTTGGTGCCATTTGGCCTGCCAGTTTACTCTGGGCGGCGTGTGGCTGGGCAAATCAAGGGCCGAACGCCATCATTGCTCTTTTGCTGTTTGGGCTTGGCCTGTGGCTGGACGTTCTGACTGGCGGCCCAATTGGCGCTTGGGCCCTGATCGGGCTTTTGGCCCATGTCATGACAATGGTGGCTGCCCGCGTGACGGTGACTGTCTTACCCTCAACCATTGGATCGGCTCTGATCACTGGTTTTTTCTATCTCTTAGCGATGCTGGTTGTGTCGATTTCCAGCGGCAAAGGCGTTAATATACTGAGTGGCCTCGTGCCTGTGATCAGTGCGGTACTGATCTATCCGATGGTCGCCCAATGGTTTGATCTTTCTGAGGATGACGCATGAGCCAGAACGATGATCTGTTCAGTCGGCGTGCAGTGGTTTTATCCTCGCTCGGCGGGCTCTATTTCGGCATTCTTGGCCTGCGCATGGCGCAGTTGCAGATTTTTGAGAATGAGGAGTTCCGGCTTGAAGCGGCTGAAAACCAGTTCAACCTGCTGGTTAATCCCGCCTCGCGTGGACCGGTTTATGATCGCTTTGGCGTCCCCCTTGCGGTGAACCGCCGCGACTTCCGCGTTTCGATCATGCGGGAGGATGTGGAGGATTTGCCCAAGACAGTCACGGCACTTGCCTCCATTCTGCGCTTGCCTCCGGAGGCAGCCGAAACGGCGCTGAATGATGCAAAAGTTGCTCCACGATTTATGCCTTCAATGGTGGCTGATAATTTGTCGTGGGAAGACTTTTCCAAAGTCAGCGTGTATTCGGCCTCCTTCCCCGGCGTGCGCTGCGACATGGGTGAGGCACGCAACTATCCCTTGGCTGAAAGCATGGCGCATGTATTGGGATATGTCGCCAAGGCCAATGATAAGGACGTCGCCCTTGACCCTCAAGCCAGGCATCCAGGTATTCGGGTTGGTAAAGAAGGCATCGAGAAGTCTCAAGAGAAGGGTCTTAAAGGGGTACATGGTGCGACCAAGCTCGAGGTAAATGCTCATGGCAGGGTGATCCGCGAGGTGGTGGATCCACGACTGGCCCCCAAGAGTGGGGCGCCTATTGTCCTCACCATTGATGCTGAAATCCAGCAAGTTGCCTATGACCAGTTTCAGCCTAAGGAAGATCGTCCGGCCGAGGCGGGCTCGGCGGTCGTTATGGATATTCACAGTGGCGAATTGCTCGCTCTGGTCTCAGCGCCGAGCTTTGATCCCAACAAATTTGTCGATGGCATCAGCCGAACAGATTTCAACGAATACAATAATGCTGAAATGCGCCCCTTATACCACAAGGCGGTGCGCGGGATTTATCCCCCCGGCTCAACGTACAAAATGATCACGGCCTTGGCTGCGCTTGAGGCCGGTGTAACAGACCCAGAAGAGACTGTGCAGTGCCCCGGCTTTTACATGTTGGGCAATCACCGTTTCCACTGTCATGCACGGTCGGGGCATGGCACTGTCAATCTGCATACTGCGATCAAAGTGTCCTGTGACGTTTATTTCTACGAAATGGGTCGGCGGATTGGTGGGGAAAAAATGGCGGAAGTCGCCCGTGGCTTCGGCTTTGGCCAGCGCTTTGATCTGGGGATTCCAGGCATTGCCGCCTCCCATGTCCCAGACAATGCGTGGAAGCTTAAAAATCGGGGTGCCCCTTGGGCTGTTTACGACTCCCTTAATGTCGCCATCGGCCAAGGCCTGATCGCTGCGACCCCCTTGCAATTGGCGGTAATGACTGCGCGCATCGCCTCCCAAGGCGTTGCGGTTGAGCCGCGTCTCATCCGGGAAGGCCCGGGTGCCGTGCCGATGACGCCTTTTAAACGCCTGCCATTTGACTACAAAAACATGCATTTGGTCCATGAAGGTATGATCGCAGTCTCCAACGAGGCGGGCGGGACAGGGCGTGGCGATTTGGGCATTGAAGGCGTACGCATGGCGGGTAAGACCGGCACTGCGCAGGTGCGCCGCATCACAATGGCTGAGCGCAGAACCGGTGTGCGCTCAAATGAGTCATTGCCTTGGCGGCAGCGCGATCACGCCTTGTTCGTGTGCTATGCCCCGGCGGAGCAGCCAAAATATTGCTGCGCTGTTGTGGTTGACCATGGCGGGGGTGGTGGAAAGGCGGCAGCCCCGCGCGCCCGAGAAATCATGCGCGCCACCTTATTGAAGGACCCCACATCGCGCCCAGCCTTCACCACGGCCACCAAGACCGCCGAGGCCGCCCCACCGTCTGGCCCCGCCACA
This sequence comes from Candidatus Phycosocius bacilliformis, assembly GCF_003112735.1. GTDB lineage: Bacteria > Pseudomonadota > Alphaproteobacteria > Caulobacterales > Aquidulcibacteraceae > Aquidulcibacter > Aquidulcibacter bacilliformis. The sequence goes on along the minus strand of NZ_BFBR01000006.1, from coordinate 158,806 downwards.
CCAGGAGATGGCAAAGCATGACTTTCTTGAGTGATATTGAGGCCGGTCGGGACAGCTTCTTGGGTAAATTGCGCCGTGTCGAATGGGGCCTTGTCTTCGTTATGGCGATGATTTCACTCATGGGCACCATTTTGCTGTTTGGCGCAGCTGGGGCCAGTTGGGAGCCGTGGGCAGGCGATCATGTCATCCGCTTTTTTGTGGTGACCTGTTTGATGCTTGTGGTCGCCACGATTGATGTGCGGGTTTGGTATTATGCGGCCTATCCAGCCTATATCATCGTCTTCATCATGCTGATTGGTGTAGAATTGTTCGGTAAAGTCGCGCTCGGGGCCCAGCGCTGGCTGGAGATCGGGCCAATTCGCCTGCAACCATCTGAATTCATGAAGATTGCGCTGATTTTGGCTTTGGCACGCTATTATCAGGATGCCGATTCAGATCGGATGTGGACGCTGCGTGCCCATCTTATTCCCTTGATAATGCTGGCTGCACCTGCAGCATTGATCACGCTTCAGCCAGATCTGGGGACTGCGATCATGGTGGCAGGCGTGGGCGCGACAATGGTAATTTTGGCGGGCCTGTCTTGGTGGTATGTGATTGCAGCGGGTGCTTCAGTCGCCACTTTCGCCCTGGCGGCCTTTTTCTTCTTTATGGCCGAATTTCAACGGAACCGGATTCTGACTTTCCTCGATCCGTCGCGTGATCCATTGGGCTCGGGCTATCACATTACCCAGTCCAAAATTGCGATTGGGTCGGGCGGCTTGTTTGGGGTTGGCTATATGCAGGGCACCCAAAGCCAACTCGACTTTCTGCCTGAACGCCATACCGACTTTGTTTTTGCCATGCTGCTCGAAGAATTTGGTATGGTTGGCGGGGTGTTTGTTCTCTCGCTTTATTTGGCTGCTATGGCGTTTGGCATTTATATTTCGATCGGCTGCCGGCACACGTTCGGCAAGTTTCTCGCTGCCGGGGTCACGATGCTTCTCTTCATTTATGTCGGGATCAATGCAGGCATGATTATGGGCATTTTGCCGGTGGTGGGTGAACCGCTGCCCTTTTTAAGCTATGGCGGCAGCGTCATGTTGTCATTGATGTTTGGCCTCGGCCTTGTCCAGAACGCAAAAGTGTTCCGCGACAAGACCTTGGCATCGGGCTTTAAGTCGTCACGCCGCCTGCGGTGACACAAGCTGTGCGGCCTATTTCGAGCTTTCCACCTTGATGTAGGCGATGACGTCGCGGCGATCCTTTTCCTGCTTGAGGCCCACAAAGCTCATACGGTTGCCGGGCAGGAAACCTTTCGGATCTGCGAGCCACTGGTCTAACTTATCACCATCCCAGACAAAGCCTGCGCCTTTCAAGGCCGGGGAATAGGTGAAGCCCGGCGCCGTCCCAGCGGTGCGGCCAAAAATGCCATGCAGGGCTGGACCCACCCGGTTGGCCCCGCCTTTTTCGATCACATGGCACGACCGGCATTTGGCAAACTGGCGCTTACCATTGGCAAGATCGCCTGTGTTGTAAGGGGCAGGCAGGCTGGCAAGGATTTTGGCGTCTGCCTCAGAAGCAGCTGCTGCAGGGGCAGGAGCGGCAGGGGCCGCTGGCTGGGCGGCAGGTGCAGCGGGCGTTTCGGCTGGGGCTGCAGCAGCCGGCGCCTGGGTGCTGGCCGATGCCTCATCTTTCTTGGCAGTATCGTTGGCTTGCCCGCAGGCAGCCAGCGCCATCAGTGGCAATACGCTCATCGCAAGCTTCTTCATGATCCAATCCCCATCGATATGTTAAACCCTGTTGGCCGAGGTGAGGCCGCAGGCCATCCACTTAGGCCACAGGCATGTTGCCGCCCATGGCACGCGACATCACAATCTGGCTTGGTTCTTTCAACTGATTGTGAAGCCCCCACGCATGAGCCGTCGCGTCACCCCGCACAGATCGAGGGCCTTGCAGTTTTGTGGCAATGTGAGGGAAATGGTGCCGGTTGCAGGAATCGAACCCGCGACCATCCGATTACAAATCGGGCGCTCTACCTGCTGAGCTAAACCGGCATTGGCACGGTGTTTAGACGGGTTGGGCGGCTGGTTGCAAGAGAGACGCGCAATGAAGTCTGCACACAATCACAGTTTGACCCGCCGCCAGACGTTGGTGGCCGCCACAGGAGCTGCCGGACTGGCGACAGTTGAGACAAGTCCTAGTGTGGCTGCTCCGGCAGTGCAATCAACACCCAAACGCACTTTTGTGCTGGTTCACGGCACCTGGCATGGTGGCTGGGTGTGGCGACAGGTTGCTGAAAGGCTGCAGAGGCAAGGTCATCGTGTGCTGACCCCTACCGCGACAGGATGTGGTGAGCGGGCCCACTTGATCCGCCCTGAAACCAATCTAACCACACACGTACAAGACATATGCGCGACAATTGAGATGGAAGACGCCGAAGATGTCATCTTGGTTGGCCATTCTTTTGGGGGTTTGACGATCACAGGTGTGGCCGATCGGCTGGGGCGCAGGATTTCCCAACTGGTCTTCTTTGATGCGTTTATTCCCACGCGCACCCGCCCAGCTTGGGTGATGCCAGAGGCGGATGGCAGTTGGCCTGCGTGGTGGCGAGACCGCCAGACCCACTTCATCGACGGCTACAAAATGGTGTTTTTCGACCATTATCCTCTTAAAATGCTGGTGCCTGAGGAGGATACGACCAATATCGCCTTGCTCAAGCGCAAGTTGAGCTGGCATCCGGCCGGGCAATGGACCGAGAAGCTCAGCTTTGCCAATGGCGGCTGGGAGAACCATAAGCGCACATATGTGCACACGACCTTGCAGACATTTGCGCCATCAAGCCCGGCGATGTGGGGACCCGGCAAGGAAGTCGGCTGGAATTGGATTGATGTGCCGACCAGTCGTGACGGCATGTTGACCCATCCCGATGTGGTGGCAGATTGTTTTGCTGGACTGGCCTGAAAACGGTGACATTTCTCAGGACTTTACCGCCATCGCGCATTGCACCAAGGCCCACACCAGCCTAGTAAAAGCCAGATTCAACCAGCAGCGGCGGACCGATTTTCGGGGCGTCGTCTGGAATGTTTTGCGAGGGCACCTATGGCCGACAGCGTCGTGGCAGCAGTGAGTCAGGCAGCGCCCAGCGTTGAAAAGACGCTGGTTTCCAATGCTTTCCTGCTCGATTTCCTGCCGATTGTGATCTTTCTGGTGATTGCAGCTGGATTGGGCTGTGCCTTTATGTTGGCCTCGTGGGTTCTGGCACCTTCAAGCCCTGACCCGGAAAAAGTGTCGACCTATGAGTGTGGCTTCAATGCGTTTGATGATGCGCGCATGAAGTTTGACGTGAAATTCTATCTCGTCTCGATCCTGTTTATCCTGTTCGACTTGGAAATTGCTTTCCTGTTCCCATGGGTCCTCGCGCTCGATGAGATCGGGCCCTTTGGCTATTGGTCGATGATGAGTTTCCTCGGTATTTTGTTGGTAGGCTTCATCTATGAGTGGAAGAAAGGGGCTCTGGAATGGAACTAAAGCTTCCCCCACGTGGCGGCGCGCTTCCTGTCGGGACTGAACTGCCAAGCCAAATTATCCCCAATGATCCTTTCTTTTCGGGCCTGTCTGATGAATTGGCCGATAAGGGCTTTGTTGTGGCCGCTGCCGATGATCTCATCACTTGGGCGCGTACCGGCTCGCTGATGTGGATGACATTCGGATTGGCGTGCTGTGCGGTTGAGATGATGCAAGCGGCGATGCCGCGCTATGATATGGAGCGTTTTGGCTTTGCCCCGCGCGCCAGCCCGCGCCAGTCGGATGTGATGATCGTGGCGGGTACCTTGACCAACAAAATGGCCCCGGCTTTGCGCAAAGTCTATGACCAGATGCCAAACCCGCGCTATGTGATCTCTATGGGATCATGCGCCAATGGCGGGGGCTATTATCACTATAGCTATGCTGTGGTGCGCGGCTGCGATCGGATTGTGCCGGTGGATATTTATGTCCCTGGCTGCCCACCGACAGCAGAAGCCCTCATGTATGGCATTCTACAATTGCAGAAGAAAATCCGTCGCGAAGGAACGATTGAGCGATGAGCGACCTCACCGCCTTGCAGGAGCGTCTGACTGCAGCCTTGGGCCCCTCGATCATCTCGGCGAGCCAAGCTGCAGGCGAATTGACTCTGCTGGTTCGCCGCGATGACAATATCGCCGTGCTGCGCCATTTGCGCGACATTGAAGGCTTTTCCTCATTTGTGGACATCTGCGGGGCGGATTACCCGGATCGGGTTGAGCGGTTTGATGTTGTCTATCATCTGCTATCCATGAGCCATAATCTGCGCATCCGCGTCAAAGTAACCACTGATGAAGACACACCGGTGGCATCCGCCTGTGCATTGTGGCCGGCGGCGGATTGGTTTGAGCGGGAAGCCTTCGACATGTATGGCATCTTGTTCTCCGGCCACCCGGATTTGCGTCGTATCCTTACCGATTATGGCTTTAACGGGCATCCTTTGCGCAAAGACTTCCCGCTCACCGGCTATGGTGAAGTGCGCTATGATGAAGAGCAGAAGCGGGTGATTTATGAGCCTGTTAAGCTCGTCCAGGAATATCGCAATTTCGATTTCTTGAGCCCGTGGGAAGGCATGCTGCCGGGCGATGAGAAGGCCGCCGAGTAGGGGTTGGGGAGTTCAATCTGCAACCGAAACAACACGTGGAACGGCTCTATGCCTCGCTTTGCTCCCATTAGAGCCGCCCGATAATTTTTATTGCGCAAGCTCGAACACGGCCTTTGCGTAGGCATAGCCTGCAGCAAAGGCGTTCCAAGTGAAACGACCATTAGTAAACCGCCCCACTCGTAAAAACGGTTTGACCTCAGGTTGAAATTTTGCGACGCTAAGGCTTGAACTTGGCGCGCGAGCGGTTTTTATGTGGCACTCTTTTTTGCAATCTCTTCCCTTGTATTTTGGGATCATGTTCATCGTAAAACTGCTCTTCACGCTCCAACGTAAGCGCGGAAGAGCTGCAATCTTGGGGCGCGGTAAATTTCTTTTTTATTGCTTTCTTGAAGCTTCGATTGAAGCAACCATCTTTGCGTTTATGATGTTTGGCATTTTCTTTATGGATGAAAATGACCTCATGATGGGTGACTTTGATTTCAATTTATTGACCTTTTTGGTTGTAATCGGTTGCGCTGTTGCGGTCGGCATGATTTTGCGCAACTTACCTTACATTCGCGATGCGCTAGCCAATTTGGAAGAGCCACCGAAAGCTGCAAAGTCCGAATAGGTTGCCGACGCAGGGTGTGTCCCATCCCGGTGACGCAGCCTACAAAAGCCGCTAATCCAGCCGAATGGATCACCAACCCGTCTTCTCCCTTGCCGATACCGATATTTGGGTCGCAACCGATGCAGACCGGTCCGATTTGGCAGCCTTTTGTCGCGACAATCCGGAATATGATGTGTTTCTAACGGGGGAAGTGCCCGATGAGACCGAGTGGGTTGAGGATTTTCTGACCGACCTGCCGCCCGCATCTTTTAATTGGACCCATACCCACAAGCTCATCGCGCGCCGCCGTCAAGATCCCGCCAAAATCGCTGCCATCATTGATGTTACCGAAGACATGATCGACACGGGCGTTGGCCATATCGGCCTGTTTCAAGTCGCGACCTCCTTGCAGGGTACAGGTCTCGCGCATCTTCTCTATCAAGGCTTGGAAGCGTGGTTGGCTAGACGTGGCATGGATGTGCTGCGTCTGGGTGTTTTGGAAGGCAATCCGCGCGGGATGGCGTTTTGGACCCGTCACGGCTTTTTAAAGACCCGCCAACGCCAAGGCACCGCCCCGACTGGCAAGACACATCTGAGCCATGTGATGTATAAGCCACTCACACCGCTCACGCTTGATGCCTATCGTTTGCGCGTGCCGCGTGATGATCCGAGTAGTTCTTAGCCTATCTTTTTCCTTTTATTCTTGCGGGTAATGTGTAGATCTCTTGTCAGGGATACACATAATGCGCACGAACATAGAAATTGATGATGATTTGATGGCCGCTGCCATGGCGGAAGGCGGGTTTTCGACCAAGAGGGAAACCGTTGAAACCGCGTTGCGGGAGTTGTTGGACCGACGCAGACAGGGTCGCGGGTTGCGTGCTTTGCGCGGTAAGGTGGAATGGATTGGGGATCTTGACGCGATGCGGCGCGATCCGCTCGGTTCCCCATGATCATCGTTGATACAAGTGTTCTCATTGACTATTTCCGGGCGGTGGATAGCAAAGAGTCCGCCTTACTCGATTTGTTCTTGGACACGGATGTTGAGATTCTGATCGGCGATCTGGTTTTGATGGAGCTTCTTCAGGGGGTACGGAACGAACAACAGGCACAAATGGTCCTTCAAGAATTGGGTGCTTACAGGACTATTTCGATTGCAGGCCCCGATTGCGCCATCCATGCCGCACAACATTACCGCCAGTTGCGAGGGATCGGCATTACGCCAAGCAAATCTATCGATACGCTGATCGCAACGCGATGCATCATAGACGATATTCCCCTCCTTTTCAGCGATCGCGACTTTGACCCTTTTGTGAAACATTTGGGTTTGGTTTCTGCGGCGAATTCTTGAACGCATGCGCATGAAAACCGCAGGCAAAACTATTGATCCTGCGGTCATCTTGGCCCACAAGAGCGCAGTGAATCGGACGCTGTTCCGCGTATGATCTGGTAGGACTTTGCTCATGGCCGACGGAAATCAGACCCCTGCAACCCCCGCTTCGGCTGAGCTTTTGCCGGGCGAGACCGCCATGCGCAATTTCAACATCAATTTCGGGCCTCAGCACCCCGCCGCCCACGGCGTTTTGCGTCTGGTGCTGGAGCTGGATGGCGAGATTGTAGAGCGCGTCGACCCCCATATTGGTCTTCTCCATCGCGGCACCGAAAAGCTGATCGAATACAAGACTTATCTGCAGGCTATGCCCTATTTCGACCGGCTGGATTATGTTGCTCCGATGAACCAAGAGCATGCGTGGTGCTTGGCGATTGAGCGTTTGGCCGGGATTGAGGTGCCACGTCGGGCGCAATTCATCCGTGTGATCTTCTCAGAGATTGGCCGCATCCTGTCGCATCTTCTCAATGTCACCACCCAGGCCATGGATGTGGGCGCACTGACCCCGCCGCTGTGGGGCTTTGAAGAGCGTGAAAAGCTGATGGGCTTTTACGAGCGGGCGTCGGGCTCGCGCATGCATGCGGCCTATTTCCGCCCCGGCGGTGTACATCAGGATTTGCCCGATGTGCTGGTGCGCGACATCTATGACTGGTGCGACCCGTTTTTGAAGCTTTGCGATGATATCGAAACCCTGTTGACCGATAACCGCATCTTCAAGCAGCGCAATGTCGATATTGGCGTGGTTGACCAGAAGACCATTCTTGACTGGGGCTTCTCGGGCGTGATGGTGCGTGGGTCGGGTATTGCGTGGGACTTGCGCCGTAGTCAGCCCTATGAAGTCTATTCTGAGCTGAAGTTCAAAGTGCCTGTGGGCAAGAATGGCGATTGTTATGATCGCTACCTGTGCCGGATGGATGAAATGCGCGAGAGTGCCAGCATCATCAAGCAATGTATTGAGATGATGCCCAAGGGCCCGGTTCTCGCAGAAAACTCGAAAGTGACCCCGCCGCGTCGCGCCGATATGAAGGGCTCGATGGAAGCGCTGATCCATCACTTCAAGCTCTATACCGAAGGCTTCCATGTGCCAGCAGGCGAAGTCTATGCTGCTGTTGAAGCCCCCAAGGGTGAGTTTGGTGTCTATCTGGTGGCCGACGGCACCAACCGGCCACACCGGGCCAAAATCCGCGCCCCAGGCTTTGCCCATTTGGCTGCGATGAGTCACCTGAACAAAGGCCACATGCTCGCGGATGTGTCAGCCATCCTTGGCTCGCTCGACATCGTGTTTGGTGAGGTGGACAGGTGATGGTTCATGCGGTTGATGCCAATTATGCTGCCTATGCCGCCAACGACCTTGAAGGCGTGTTGGCCACATTAGCGGATGATTACACTGTCTCGCCCTTTGGTGGCGCACCCTGGCTGACCAGCAAGGACGGGGCGCGAAAAATGTATGCGCGCCATTTGGTTGATTATCCCATGGACCGCACCGAGGTGTTGGGCCGGATGGACTTGGCCAATGTTACCATCAAACGCGAACATTCCGAGCCGGGTGAGGGGTCTAAAGCCCCCGCCGCCGATGTGATGATGATCTATACTGTGCGCGATGGTTTGATTGCGCGCTGTGAGTCGATTTCGCAGCAAGGCGATGAAGCGGCCGCCGTCGCGGTCGTCGCCAAACAGCTTGAAGCCTATAATAAGCAAGACCTCGATGCCCATGTCGCTTGCTTTGCCGATGATGTGGTGATTGCGGACCTCAATGGCGCAGAAAACCTGCATGGCATCGGCGATTATCGCGCCCGCTATCAAGGGGTATTTGCGCAATATCCCAAAAACCATGCCGAGCTTGTGAACCGTCTCGCCTGCGGCAATGTCGTCGTCGATCACGAGCGCGTCCGTCGCAGCCCTGAGGGCGAGCCCTTTGAAGTGCTGGCGATTTACACCGTGCGCGACGGGAAAATCGCGCGCGTGGACTTTGTGAAATGAGTGATTCTTCGCCTGACTTGATTTGGTATATTTGGGTGTTCTTGGCCGCCTTTGCCTTCACATTTGTGCCAAGGGATGGCAAGGAATTCAAACGACTGCGGAACCATTTTCGCGGCAGCGACGCGGCCTTACGCAAAGCTCTGTATCTAAGAGACCTTTTGCCAAGTGTTTCAATGTATATCGCCTACTTAGGATTAGCGAGTGCGTTATGGCTCAATGGTACAATCTGGTCTTGGGTCGTCGGGTTCACATGCTTGTTTGTAGCTGCCGGTGTGCTGTCGCTCTTCTATGCTGGCCCGCTTCTCCCGCTTTTCGCAGAGCTTGAGGAAGCCGATATCTCCGCCCGCAAACACAATAACTCTGGCAAATCTCATCAAGGCATTTAGTCATGGCCACACGTCGTCTCGCGCCCCCCGAAGTTCAGCCCAAATCGTTTGATTGGTCGGCAGATAGTGCCGTGAAAGTTGCGTTTTGGCTGGGTAAATATCCAGCAGCCCGCAAGCAATCGGCGGTGATCCCGCTGTTATGGCTGGCGCAAAAGCAAGAAGGCTGGGTGAGCGAGCCTGCGTTGCGCAAGATCGCGCTCGATCTCGGCATGGCCTATATCCGCGTCTATGAAGTCGCGACCTTCTATACCATGTTCCACTTGGCCCCGGTCGGCAAACATCATTTGCAAGTGTGCGGCACCACGCCCTGCATGCTGCGCGGCTCTGGCGACTTGATTGACGTCTGCAAGAAACGCATTGGCCATCACCACCATGTCACGCCGGATGGCTTGTTCTCGTGGGAAGAAATGGAGTGCATGGGGGCCTGCGCCAATGCGCCCATCGTTGCCATCCACGATTATTACCATGAAGATCTGACGGCTGAGAGCTTGAGCGCGATTATCGACGATTTGGCCGCTGGCAAAGACGTCACGCCAGGTTCTGCTATTGGTCGCCTAACCAGTGCACCCGATGGTGGCCCCAATGTCTTGAAGGACGAGAGCTTGTTTGACGGCAGCCTCGCCAAAAAGATCAAACTACCAAACTTGCCCGAGAAGGCTTAGGCCAAGGTCAGGGGCTGGATTTCCCATGAATACGGGTTCCAAGCCGCCCTTTCTTCGCCCGCAAAATGATCCAAACCGCATTGGGATTCCTGTCACCAGTGACGCTGCCTTTTGGGCCTCCATGTTTTTGTCATGGGTAGCCCAATCCGTTGATGATTTGCTTGTCGTTGATCGTTGGGCGCTCAATCTCATGGCAGTTGCAGCCGTTAGCCTGCTTGGCCTTGCGATTTTCAAAGGCATAGAGCGGCCTTGGCAGATTTCTATGCGCCTACCCCGCACCACCGCCTGGCTCATGCTGGCTGTGATGATTGTTGTCACTGGGGCATGGCTTCGGTTTGGTCTGTTCTATACGCGCGATGTGGCCGCGCGCTTGCTCTATGGCCTATGTGCCAGCCTCACAGCGTGGAGTGCTTGTGCCACGTTTCACGCATTAGCGACCAGCCGGGCTAAAGCGGACGATCTTTAGAAGTTCGCCTGGCTTTAGGGGGCGGGCCTCTCGCATGCCGTTGATCATCAAGAAGCGCTCTGTCTTGAAGTCGCTATAGGCCATGCGCGCAGCCAAGCTCTCGACAGTGTCGCCACTGCGGACGGTCACAATTTCAAGCTCACGTGGGCGCAGGGCTGAAACCTCGACCGCACTCAGCGTGCGGAAGGATTGGGTGATGGGAAAGCTGGGTGATAAGGCGTTGGCAGGACCAATCATGGCGAAATGAACGGCACGGCCCTGAACTTCATAGGCCACGATACCAACATCCACCGGGCCAGACGAGGTCTGCGCTCTGGCGAGCAGTGTGACGGTGGGCAGGCCATTGACAGTGCCTGGGGTCGGAATGCCGATGCTGGCTGGGGTTCGACCCAAAGCGGACCGTGCGCGCGCGATGGCATAATCGGACAAAGAGCCTGATAGGATTGCCCCTCCAGAAAACTGGCCTTTGATCCGGTTCGGACCTTCAATTTCAACCGCGTCCGGGCTGTTTTTCAGCGCAAAGCCAGTCGGGACTTCAAAGGTGATCTTCATGCCGGGATGGGAAAAGCGACGGCCGTCGACAAAGCCCTGTTCAGGATCATCACCAACCCGCATCCCAGCCAAAGCCGTCAAATAAGGGCGAACAAGTTCAGGCGGGCGGTCTCGGCTGGCGTTGCTTGCCACGGCAGCATTGGCGGTGCGGGTCACACGTTCGCTGGTGATCGGGTGACTGCGTGCCCAACTGGGTGTCGAATTGACGGGTCGGTTTTTCACACGTGCATCAAGGGCTTCTTGTGCGCCGAGTGCGGCCAGCATGTCAGAAGCTGCATATGGGTTGTAACCTGTCGCTGTCAGATAGCGGACGCCGTAATCATCGGATTCATTTTCCTGATTGCGCGAATAAGACAGCGTATAAATCTGGGCCAATTGGCCTGCCGTCTGCATCACGTCTTCAGACTTCGTTGCAAGGCCAAGCGCAATGGCTCCAAGCGTTGACAAAGTGGCGGTCTGGGTGCGCTTGCGGGAATGTTTGCCGACAATGTGGCCAATTTCATGCCCCAGCACAGAGGCCAGCTCATCCTCTGAATTCATGATCACCAGCAGGCCGCGCGTGATGTAAATATAGCAGCCAGGAACCGCAAAAGCATTGACCACATCAGAATTGAGCACGGTAAACGTGCATTGATCCTTCAAGGTGGCGGCCGTGGCGATTTTGTTGCCGACTGCGCTGACATAGGTCGCGACGGGGCCGGTAACCTCTCCGCCAAATTGCCGCAGAAGCTCTGGGTGCTGCTTGGCCGCCTGCGCCCGTTCACTCGGCTTGACGATTTGGGCGAAAGCAGGCGTGGCGATCTGCGCGGCCATAACTGCCAACGCCCCATGAAGCACCCAAGTCTTGCGCATCATATGTCTCCAAATTTGGTCTGCATGATGGCGACAGTAGCTTGATCTGGCTATTCAAATTCGCAGGCGCTTGGGGTGCCTAAAGCCATGCGCGCTGCCCCCAAGGTGCATGAAAGAGACGGGTTGCATCGTGTTCCCACAATTCCACAACTTGATTGTCTCAAGGCCAAGCAGCACCACTTGGACCTTGTCGCCACATTCTGTGACCCTTGCAGCTGAGGCGACTGCTTTGAATATCACCATCAACCCGCATTTTTTTAAGAAACACAGATCCATTGATGAGAGTTTCGACCTGCGCAGGACAAGTGCACTTGCCCAAGCAAAAGTCGTTGGCAGGCTGCGTGAAGCCCTATAGAAGCCTCAAGACAAACGACCACGCTTAACCGTCAGAGTTTTCAATGATTGCCGACAAAGATCGTATCTTTCTCAACCTCTATGGCCGCCATGACTGGCGCTTAGATGGGGCAAAACAGCGTGGGGCGTGGAATGCCACCAAGGACATGATTGATGCGGGCCGGGACTGGATCATCCAGCAGGTCAAGGATTCAGGTCTGCGGGGCCGAGGAGGGGCGGGTTTTCCGACAGGCCTCAAATGGTCCTTTATGCCCAAAGAGGTGAAGGATCGGCCGCATTATCTGGTCGTCAATGCCGATGAGTCTGAGCCTGGAACCTGCAAAGACCGTGATATGATGCGCCATGATCCACATTTGCTGATCGAAGGCTGCTTGATTGCCTCATTCGCCATGCAGGCCCATACCGCTTACATCTATATTCGCGGCGAATATGTGCTGGAGCGCGAGCGTTTGGAAGCAGCGATCAAGGAGGCATATGAGGCCAAGCTGATCGGCAAGAATAACATCCACGGTTGGGACTTTGACCTTTATGTCCATCACGGGGCAGGGGCCTATATTTGCGGGGAAGAAACCGCTCTGCTCGAAAGCCTTGAAGGCAAGAAGGGCCAGCCGCGCCTCAAGCCGCCATTTCCGGCCAATGCGGGTCTTTATGGTTGCCCCACCACGGTCAATAATGTGGAATCAATTGCGGTGGTGCCAACCATTTTGCGCCGGGGTGCCCAGTGGTTTGCCGGCTTTGGCCGCCCGAATAATACAGGCACGAAAGTCTTCTGCGTGTCGGGCCATGTCAACAAGCCCTGCAATATTGAAGATGCAATGTCGATCCCGCTCAAATATCTGTTGGAAGAACATTGCGGCGGCGTGCGCGGCGGTTGGTCGAATTTGAAGGCCGTCATTCCCGGCGGGTCATCGGTGCGCATGATCACCCAGGAAATGGCTGAAGATGCCTTGATGGACTTTGACAGTCTGTCTGCCTTGAAGTCGGGCCTTGGTACCGCGGGCGTGATCGTGATGGATAAGTCGACCGACCTCATCAAAGCGATTGCCCGTCTGGCCTATTTCTACAAGCATGAAAGCTGTGGCCAATGCACACCGTGCCGCGAGGGCACTGGCTGGATGTGGCGCGTGCTTGAACGTATGGCGGTTGGACAAGCCGAGCATCGCGAAATCGACCTGTTGCTGGAAGTGGCTGGCCAAGTTGAAGGCCACACGATTTGCGCTTTGGGCGATGCGGCTGCGTGGCCGGTGCAAGGCCTGATCTGGCGCTTCCGCGGTGAAATCGAGGAACGTATCGACCGCTATCGTCTGGGCAAGCCCCACGTCTTAGGGGCCGCAATCGCGGCAGAGTAGCTGCGGCAAACGCTAAATCAATAATGGTGGCGGCATTGCGCGATCTCTAAGCGTTGATCGTCGCCTGTTCCCGTGACGCGATACACGAGTCTATGTTCGGCATCGATCCGTCTGGACCACCAACCGCGTAATTCATTCTTCAGGGGCTCAGGTTTGCCAATACCCTGAAAGGGTGAACGGCGACAGTGTTCAATCAATTTGGATATCCGCGCCAACATAGTAGGATCATGCTCCATCCAATGCTGGAACTGTGTCCAACCCGTTGATGTGAAGCTGATTTTCATGACAGACTATGGTTCGCCGACCACCCGGATGTCGCCATTTGCATCGAGTTCGACTTCTATTGTTTCGCCGCGCTCGGCCTCGGCAATGCTCTCCAATAGCACTTTGCGATTGGCTTCAGTGCCCAAAAGATAGGCGGTTTCCTGCATGCCATTCCAGTCTTCTAGAGACACGAGTACCGCGGGCTTGCCATCGCGGCGGCTGATCACGACTGGCATGTGGTCATCGGTGGCACGATCCATCACCGCCTTAAAGTTCTGACGGGCATGGGAATATGTGACGACATCGAGCGCAGAATTGGACATGTTCGTTTATTAGCAGGGAACTTGTACAAGTGCAAGGTGGGGCTTGGGTTTGCTTGGTCGCTGGTCCCCCCTTCGCGTGATCGGCCAATCGACTTCAAGCAGGTCAAATTGCTCTCGTAATACGTCGCCAAAATCACATATCTCCGACGTCATTTTCATCGTTTGACGAATAGCCAAGTGCGTGCCCAAATCCTGACTTTAGGTGAGGATTTCAGCATGGCTTTGGAGCGGATCAGTCGGGACTGGCGGTGGGCAAAACTGGCCTTGGCGCTGTGCGCTTTCGCGCTCACGGCGGCCTGCACATTATTGGTTGGGCCGTATCCCACAGTTCGTGATTGGCCGTTTGGCAAGGATGTGACTGAAGTGACGTTGGAGCTTCAGCCGCTTGAATCTCTGTTTCCACCACCTCAAACAATTCGTTTGTCGCGTACCATGGATGGCATCCAGTTTTTGGCGTCGTCACCGGGTGAGGGCGACTTAAATGGCCGAGTTTCAATAAAATATCTGGGCTCAAACGCGCTGGGCCGCGTCTATGGCTATGCGATCCCAAAGTCTGACCTCCCAGAGGATACGGAGGGGCACAAAACCAAGTCTGACCTGCGCATTTCTCAAGACCGAGCAGCCTCCGCCTACTATGGTATGGTGTTGATCAAAGCCACACGGAGTGAGGCACCAGATCAAGAGCTGGCGCTTCGGGTGCCAGTCTGTGATGGGGCTTCGGCGGAAGAATGCACCTATGAAACTTCCGCCGCGGTTTGGGCTCTCTTGGCCGCAAAAGTTCCTGAGATGACGTTCAAAGATATGCCAATTTACGTCATTCGGCATTAGGCCCTTTGGCGTGCGATCAGTCCATCTCGGCGTCTCCAAACAGCTGACCACTTTCCCCACGGCACATCAGACCGACACTTTGGCTATTTTTATACCGGCGAGTGAGCGGCCTCTGACAAGGCCTGACACCCAGTCTGGACAAAGGATGCTGGCAAATCGTCTCCACACACGGCCGAAAAGGGCGGCTGACATCCTCCCAACCCACATGATCTGTGTCCCCTATGGCGTGACCATGTGACGCGGTGAGAGCTGGCATGATAACCCCGCTGTATCTGGCTGGATTTTGCTGAGTAATGAGTGCGATTGGCGGTGGCAAATTGAGGCGCAGCGTCGTATTTCGGCGAGCGGCGGGTCAGGGTGGCTGAGTCTGTGTCTAAGGATGGGGCAAACGGATGACGAAGATCGTCGTCGATGGAACCGAAGTGGATGTACCAGGCGACTACACGCTGTTGCAGGCGTGTGAAGCTGCCGGAGCCGAAATCCCCCGGTTTTGTTATCATGAACGTCTGAGTGTTGCCGGCAATTGCCGCATGTGTCTGGTTGAAGTCAAAGGGGCCCCTAAGCCGGTTGCCTCCTGCGCCCAACAAGTCCGCGACCAGCGTCCGGGCCCCAATGGCGAGCCGCCGGTTGTTGTGACCAAGTCCGCCAAAGTGAAGGCTGCCCGCGAAGGGGTCATGGAATTCCTGCTCATCAACCACCCGCTCGATTGCCCGATTTGCGATCAGGGCGGGGAATGCGACCTTCAGGATCAGGCCGTGGCCTTTGGCCGGGCTGGATCGCGCTATGATGAGAATAAGCGCGCGGTTGAAGAAAAGAACATGGGGCCGCTGGTCAAGACGGTGATGACCCGCTGTATCCAATGTACCCGCTGCGTGCGATTTGCCACTGAGGTTGCCGGCGTGCCTGAACTGGGTGCGATTGGCCGTGGCGAAGATATGGAGATCACCACCTATCTCGAACAATCTCTCACCAGCGAATTGTCGGCAAATGTGGTCGACCTGTGCCCAGTTGGTGCTCTGACGTCGAAGCCCTATGCCTTCAATGCCCGCCCGTGGGAGTTGAAGAAGACCGAAACTGTGGATGTGATGGATGCCGTTGGCTCCAACATTCGGGTTGATGCGCGCGGCAATGATGTGTTGCGCGTGCTGCCGCGCCTTAATGAAGAGATCAATGAAGAATGGCTGTCGGACAAGAGCCGCCACGCCGTTGATGGTCTGCGCCGCCAGCGTCTGGACAAGCCCTACCTGAAAACCAATGGCAAATTGGCCCCGGTTAGCTGGCCACAAGCTTTGGAAGCCTTCGCTGCGCGCTTGAAAGGTGATGCGTCCCGGATTGGCGCGATTGCAGGTGATCTTGCCGATGCCGAAGGCCTGAAAGCTGCTTTGGATTTGCTGCGCAGTCTTGGTGTTGCCCATACTGATTGCCGCCAAGACGGCGCGGCGATTGGCCTGTCAGGACAGCGCGGTGAGTATCTGTTCAATAGCTCCATCATGGGGATTGAGGATGCTGATGCCCTGCTGATCATTGGGGCCAATCTGCGTACCGAGGCTCCCCTTATCAATGCGCGCGTGCGTAAAACCTGGTTGCGGGGCAGCTTGGACTTGATTGGTGTGGTTGGCGAAGCCGCCGATCTGACCTATCGCTATGACCATCTGGGAGCAGGCCCCAAGACCTTGGCCGATCTGGCCAAAGGTAAGGGTGAATTCTTCAAGCGTTTTGCCAAGGCAGAGCGCCCGATGGTGATTGTGGGCATGGGTGCTTTGGCCCGTCCCGATGGGGCCCAAGTGCTCAAATTGGCCGCTGAAATCGGCATGAAGGCCAAGATCGTGCGCGACGGCTGGAATGGGTGGAATGTGGTGCACACCGCCGCCGGGCGGGTTGGCGCGCTCGATTTGGGTTTCTTGCCTGCACAGGGCGGCCTGACAACACACGCCATGGTCCAGCCCGGTGCATTAGATACGCTGATCTTGCTGGGGGCTGATGAGATCGACGTTCCAGCCGGGACATTTGTGGTTTATGTCGGCAGCCATGGTGACGCCGGTGCCCAACGGGCAGACCTGATTTTGCCCGCCGCCGCCTATACCGAAAAGAACGCCACGTATGTGAATACCGAAGGTCGGGTTCAACAGGCCCGTCGTGCCGTGTTCCCGAAAGGTGATGCGCGCGAAGATTGGGCAATCTTCCGGGCCGTTTCAGCGCTGGTGGGCAAGACATTGCCCTACGACAATCTGGATGCGCTGCGCGCGAAATTGATGGCCGATTGCCCCAGCTTCGCCGGGCTAGATTTTGCCCCCGGTGCCAGCACAGCGCTCGAGCTTAAGCTCGTTGGGGTGGCTGGAGATGTCGATGCCGCCCCGTTCGTCAGTCCCATCAGTGATTTTTACCTGACCAACCCCATTGCCCGGGCCAGCCAGATCATGGCTGACTGCTCAAAAGCCCGAAAAGCAGCTGATCAAGCTGCGATAGCCGCGGAGTAGGAGCCATGCAGGATCTTGTACGCGATTGGGGCCCGGTATGGGGCGTTTTGGGCGGGGTGGGCCAAATCCTCGCCATCATGGTCATGCTGTTGCTGACACTGGCTTTCATTCTGTTGTTTGACCGCAAGGTCTGGGCAGCGGTCATGATGCGCAAGGGCCCCAATGTGGTTGGTCCGTTCGGTCTGTTGCAGAGCTTTGCCGACTTCTTGAAGTTTGTCGTCAAGGAAATTGTTATTCCCGCCGGGGCCAACAAGACCGTATTCATTTTGGCCCCACTAATCACCATTACTTTGGCCTTTGTTGCGTATGCGGTTGTGCCCTTCGCGCCAGGCTGGGTGATTTCCGACATGAATGTCGGGATTTTGTACCTGCTCGCCATGTCGTCCTTGGGTGTTTATGGCATCATCATGGGCGGCTGGGCGTCTAACTCCAAATATCCCTTCTTAGGCTCGCTACGTTCTGCAGCCCAAATGGTATCTTACGAAGTCTCGATCGGCTTTGTGTTGATCACCGTGCTTTTGGTGGTTGGCAGCCTCAATCTGACCGACATTGTCGACCATCAAAAGGCGGGCATTTGGGATTGGCACGCCTTTTCCTTCATCGGCGCCTTGATCAATCCTCAGGAAGGGGCAGGCGTAGTCGGCACACTCTATGGCTTTGTCGTTGGCCTGGTGATGTTCATGATGCTGGGCATTTTCTTTGTCTCGGCCTTGGCCGAAACCAATCGCCCGCCGTTTGATTTGCCCGAAGCTGAATCTGAACTCGTGGCCGGCTATCAAGTCGAATATAGCTCCACCCCCTATCTTTTGTTCATGATCGGGGAATATCTGGCCATCGTGCTGATGTGCGCGATGATCTCCATCCTGTTCTTAGGCGGCTGGAACGCACCTTGGGGCCCGATTGAGAACCCATGGGTCGGCTTCTTGATCCTCTATATCAAGATTTGGCTCGTCTTCTTCATGTTCGCCATGGTGAAGGCGATTGTGCCCCGTTATCGCTATGACCAGCTGATGCGTATTGGCTGGAAAATCTTTTTGCCCACGACTTTGGTCGCCGTGGCAGTGGTAGGCGGCCATGTCGCTTACTTCGGGAGGTAGATGATGGCGGGCATAAACTGGGACAAGGGCCTTACCTTGGATCAACGTCGTTCGCTGGTGACCGTGGCGCTGAGCGCCATGAGCTTTGTCCTAGGCATCGCTTGCATCCTTCTTTACACCGGTGGGACGGTTTCTGAGAATAGCTTGTGGCTCATCCCACTTGGTTTTTTTCTGTTTGTTGCGACCATCTTCCTCGCGTTGTCAGGCGCTCGGGGATTGTTGATGGTTGATAAGCCATCGAAGCATAATCGAAATGGGGATATGGCATGAGCATTGCCCAAGCTCTCAAAGGCGCTTTGATGCTCGACTTTGCAGGTGCCTTCGGCCTTGCGATGAAGAAATTCTTCGAGCCGAAATTTACCATCAATTACCCGTTCGAAAAGGGGGCGTTGAGCCCACGATTCCGGGGCGAACATGCCTTGCGCCGCTATGCCAATGGCGAAGAGCGCTGCATCGCGTGCAAATTGTGTGAAGCCATTTGTCCGGCTCAAGCCATCACGATTGAGGCAGAGCCCCGGGATGACGGCTCGCGCCGCACCACACGTTATGACATCGACATGACCAAATGTATCTATTGCGGTTTCTGCCAGGAGGCCTGCCCGGTGGATGCGATTGTCGAAGGACCGAATTTCGAATTTGCCACCGAGACCCGGGAAGAATTGTTCTATGACAAGGACAAGCTTTTGGCCAATGGCGACCGGTGGGAACGCGAGATTGCCAAGAATTTGGCTTTGGATGCGCCATACCGCTGAGGGGCTGATCCATAGCCAGCGGTAAATGTGAGTTGAAACAGCGCCGTCCCTCACCGGGAGCAAAGGCGCAGAGGGGAAGACAGACGCGATGATTGCAGTCGCTGCCTTTTACATCTTGAGTGCGATTGCCATCGCCTCGGCCTTCATGGTCGTGGTGGCGCGCAATCCGGTGCACTCGGTCCTGTTCCTCATCCTGACATTCTTCACCTCCGCGGGCTTGTTTGTGCTCTTGGGGGCAGAATTCCTCGCCATGCTGTTGATCGTTGTCTATGTCGGCGCGGTGGCGGTGTTGTTCTTGTTCGTGGTGATGATGCTCGACATCGACTTTGCCGAATTGAAAGCGGGTTTCCTCACTTATCTGCCGTTTGGAGGCTTGATTGCGCTGATATTGTTCGGCCAGTTCGTCATGGTTGGCGGGGCTTGGGTGGAAAAATCAGTCGCCGCAGCCTCGATTGCCGCACCAACACCCGCAGCGGCGGCCGTCTCCAATGCTGAGGCGATCGGCCGCATTCTCTACACCGACTATATTTTCCTGTTTCAGGCGGCCGGCATTGTTCTGTTCATCGCCATGGTGGGGGCGATTGCCCTCACCTTGCGCCACCGTGATGGCATACGCCGCCAGAATGTCACCGCCCAAGTCGGGCGCACGCGCGAGCAGGGCGTTGAAATGACTGACCCGAAACCCGGGCAAGGAGTGGTGCTGTGATTGGCCTGTCCCATTATCTGGCGGTTGCGGCCGCTTTGTTCACCATTGGCGTGTTCGGCATCTTCGTGAACCGCAAGAATGTCATCGTTATTCTGATGTCGGTCGAGCTGATCTTGTTGGCAGTCAACATCAATCTGGTGGCTTTCTCGTCCTTCTTGGGCGATCTGGTCGGGCAGGTTTTTGCCATGTTCGTGCTGACTGTGGCGGCCGCTGAAGCCGCTGTCGGTCTTGCCATTCTGGTCGTCTATTTCCGAAACCGCGGCAATATCGCGGTTGAAGACCTTAATCTGATGAAGGGCTAACGCGTGTCTGCAGAACCTCACGCCGCTTCTGGCCTTGCTGAAACCCTCGCGCATGTGGTGGTGTTGGCCCCACTCTTGGGGGCGCTGATTTGTGGGTTGTTCAATCGCTTTATCGGCGAGAAGGTGGCGATGTTTGTCGCCACAGCCTTGTTGTTTGTTGCTGCCGCATGTGCCGCGACCATTTTTATCGGCCATTGGAACCATAGTCTCCATCTGCCCGCTAAACCCATTCGCCTGGCCACTTGGATCGACGTAGGGGCCTTCAAAAGCACCTGGTCCATTCGCCTTGATGCCATCAGTGCAGTGATGATGATTGTGGTGACCGGCGTGTCCTCGCTCGTTCACCTCTACAGCTGGGGTTATATGGCCGAAGACCCGCATAAGCCGCGCTTCTTTGCCTATTTGTCGCTCTTCACCTTTGCCATGCTGTCGCTGGTGACGGCGGCAGACTTCATGCAGCTATTCTTCGGCTGGGAAGGGGTGGGTCTGGCCTCTTACCTCTTGATCGGCTTCTGGTATCACAAACGCTCGGCCAATGACGCCCAGATCAAGGCCTTCGTGGTCAATCGGGTTGGCGATTTCGGCTTTGCCTTGGGCATTATGGCGGTCTTCTTTGTGTTTGGCTCGATTGAGTTCAAACAGGTTTTTGACCAAATCCCGCAAAAGGCCGACATGATGCTGGCGTGGGGTGTGTTCCACCTGCCAGCTATTGAAATCATCGCTTTCCTCTTGTTCATCGGCGCGATGGGCAAATCGGCGCAATTCTTCCTGCACACCTGGTTGCCTGATGCCATGGAAGGCCCCACGCCAGTGTCGGCCTTGATCCATGCCGCAACCATGGTGACGGCTGGTGTCGTGCTCGTCTGCCTGTGCTCGCCCATCTATGAGGCAGCCCCGGCAACGGCGGGCTTTATTACGGTGATCGGGGCGGTAACGGCTTTGTTTGCGGCCACAGTTGGCATTGCCCAGAACGACATCAAGCGGGTGATTGCCTATTCAACCTGTTCGCAATTGGGCTTCATGTTCTTTGCCGCCGGGATCGGTGCTTATCAGGCCGCCATGTTCCATTTGTTCACCCATGCCTTCTTCAAGGCGCTTTTGTTCTTGGGGGCAGGCAGCGTCATTCATGGCATGCATCATGAGCAAGATATGCGCAAAATGGGCGATGTTGCCCGGCACATGAAGATCACCTTTGTGATCATGCTGATCGGCACTTTGGCTATTACGGGCGTTGGCATCCCGCATACACCCTTTGGCTTTGCGGGCTTCTTCTCAAAAGACGCGATCCTGGAGACGACGTTTGCGGCTGGCATGACGGGCAACACAGCGGCCCAGTTGGCTTTCTGGATGGCGCTGATTGCAGCAACCCTGACCAGCTTCTATTCATGGCGTCTGGCGTTCATGACGTTCCATGGCACGCCGAAGTGGAAGGCGGACGCAGATCACGGTCATGACCACGATCATGGCGCGGGCCATGAGACGTCCGATTCAGCCCATGCGCATGCCCAGCCAGCTGTGGCCCATGTCGGCGAAGTGGCGCATGACGCTGCAGGCAGCCATGATGATCATGCGCACCATGCTTGGCATGGACCGCATGAAAGCCCGCTGGTGATGTTGATACCGCTCATTATCCTGGCCTTTGGGGCGGTATTTGCCGGGTCGATCTTCTATGATGCCTTTGTCGGCCATTATGCCAAGGAATTCTGGGGCAATGCGATCTATACCGCGCCCGACAATAACGTCCTGAAAGACAAATATTCAGTGCCGACCTGGGTCTTCTACGCCCCGCTGGTGGTGATGCTGATTGGTTTGGCTGCAGCGCTTTATTTCTATTTGTTCAATGAAGGTCTTGGCAAGAAAATCGCTGACCGCAAGGGGCTGGCCCATGCCTTCCTCGAGAACAAATGGTATTTTGACGAACTCTATGAGGCTGTGTTCGTGAAGGGCGCGCGCGCTCTGGGTGACCTGTTCTGGAAGATTGGCGATGGCAAGCTGATTGATGGATTAGGTCCCAATGGGATTGCGGCCGCCTTGAACTTTGGCTCGAAGAAAGCCGTCAAGATTCAATCTGGCTATGTGTATCACTATGCCTTCCTGATGCTGATCGCGGCGGTCGCGCTTGGCGCATTTATTCTCTACCGGGGTGCCTGAGGTTATCATGGACAACTTGCCCATCCTCTCGATCCTCACATGGACGCCAAGTGTGGCGGCCGTTTTGATCCTGCTTCTGCCACGGCTGATCACCAGCCCGGAAGCAGCACGCGCCAATGCGGCCCGCTGGATTGCCCTGATTGCGACCTTGGTCGTGTTGGTTCTGGCAATCTGGATGACTGTTGCTTTTGATGAGACCAATCCAGCTTATCAATTTGTCGAGCGGGCCGACTGGTATGGCATGATCCAATATCATCTGGGGATTGATGGTATTTCGGTTCTGCTCATCCTGTTGACGGCATTCCTTATGCCGCTTTGCATCCTTGCGAGTTGGACGTCGGTGCAAAAGCGCGTCGTGGAATATATGGCCGCTTTCATGATCTTGCAGACCCTGATGATCGGCGTGTTTTGCGCACTCGACATCGTGCTGTTCTATGTTTTCTTCGAGGCAGGCCTGATCCCCATGTATCTGATCATTGGGATTTGGGGCGGCAAGAACCGGGTTTATGCGGCTTACAAGTTCTTTCTGTATACACTGCTCGGCTCGCTCTTCTTGTTGATCGCTGTGGCGTGGATGGCGGTAACAGCCAAGACCACCTCAATCCCAGATCTGCAGGCATTTGAGTTTACCAAACACGCTCAGACGTGGCTGTGGTTGGCATTTTTCGCCTCTTTTGCCGTCAAAATGCCGATGTGGCCCGTGCATACTTGGTTGCCCGATGCCCACGTGGAAGCCCCAACGGCAGGCTCGGTCATTCTGGCAGGTGTGCTGTTGAAGATGGGCGGTTATGGCTTCCTGCGCTTCTCGCTGCCGATGTTCCCAGACGCGTCCAACATGTTTGCGCCGCTGGTCTTCTTGTTGTCCGGCATTGCCATTGTTTACACCTCGCTCGTCGCATTCCGGCAGACTGACATCAAGAAGCTGATTGCTTATTCCTCTGTCGCCCACATGGGCTTTGTGACCATGGGGATTTTCTCGGGCAATGAGCAGGGCGTGCAGGGAGCATTGTTCCAAATGCTCAGCCACGGGGTCATTTCCGGGGCCTTGTTCCTCTGCGTTGGGGTTATTTATGACCGCATGCACACGCGCGAAATCGCCCAATATGGCGGACTTGTAAACCGCATGCCCATTTATGCCGCGGTCTTCATGCTGTTCACCATGGGCAATGTCGGCTTGCCAGGCACATCGGGCTTTGTCGGTGAAATCCTGACCATGCAGGGCGCTTTCATCGTCGACCCGGTAACCGCCATGGTCGCGGCCAGCGGTGTGATCCTGTCGGCAGCCTATATGTTGACGCTCTACCGCAAGGTGATTTTCGGAACCATCGTAAATCCCGCGCTGAATGACATCACAGACATGAATGCGCGCGAGATCTTGATCTTCGTGCCTTTGATCGCGGCAGCCCTTTATTTGGGCTTCCAGCCCAACATCATCTTTGACCAGACGGCGACTTCTGCCGTTGCGCTCGTGGACGCCTTCCACGCCAACTTCAAGTGACCGGTGCGGCCATGAGCATGAACCAGACCATGACGGCTGAGCTTTTCTTCCAGCAGGTCCCCTATATTTTGCCCGAGATTACGTTGGCGGCGGGGGCGTTGATCATTGTGCTGATCGGGGCCTTTATGGGCGACCGGGGGTCGCGCTTGGTCACGTGGCTGTGTGTCGCTGTCATGCTGGCGGCTGGTGCCATGGCGGTCCTGCACATGCCGCCTGAGCAAGTCGTGGTCTTTTCGGGCTCCTATGCAGCTGACGGTTTTTCAGCCTATGCCAAGCTGATCATTGCCTTGACCGCCAGCAGCGCCTTGTTGTTGTCGGTTGACTTTCTGGCCGACAAAAAGCTCGACAAACCAGAGTTCCCGGTTCTGGCCATGCTGGCCACATTGGGCATGTTTATCATGGTCTCAGCCCATGATCTGATCGCGCTCTATGTTGGGGTCGAAATGCAATCCTTGGCCCTCTATGTTCTGGCCGCTTATGCCCGTGATGATGCCAAAAGCTCGGAAGCGGGCTTGAAATATTTCGTACTTGGCGCGCTGTCGTCCGGGCTTCTGCTCTATGGCTGTTCCTTGGTTTATGGCTTTACGGGCTCGGTCAAGTTCGACGTCATTTCTGCCCATGTTGCAGCTAGCCGCGATATTGGCGTTATTTTCGGGCTCGTCTTCATTCTGTGCGGTTTAGCCTTCAAAATGTCGGCTGCCCCATTCCATATGTGGACGCCGGATGTTTACGAAGGCTCGCCCACTGTTTCGACCGCGTTTTTTGCTTCCGCGCCCAAAGTGGCAGCCGCCGTCTTGTTTGCTCGGGTTTGCTTTGAAGCCTTTGGCCCTGCCCAGAAAGACTGGTTGGGTATTGTGGTGATCATGGCGCTGCTGTCGATGGTGATCGGGGCGCTGTTTGCGCTACAGCAAACCAATATCAAGCGCCTTTTGGCTTATTCCTCAATCGCCAATATGGGCTATGCCTTGGTGGCGATTGCATGTGGTCCTGAGTTTGGACCCAAAGCGCTATTGGTGTTTGTGTCCATCTATGCCGTAACCTCGGTGGGACTGTTCGGTGTTGTCTTGTCGTTGCGCACGGCCGACGGCGAGCGGGTGGAGACCATTGCAGGGTTGTCGGGTTTGTCACGCAGCAACCCCTTGCTGGCAGCAGCCCTGACGATGTTGTTGTTCTCCGTCATGGGCATTCCGCCATTGGCTGGCTTCTTCGGGAAGTGGGAGATCATTCTGGCCACCAGTTCGGTCGGGTTGTTGCCATTGGCGATTGCCCTGATCTTGGCCTCAGTGGTGTCGGCCTTCTATTATTTGCGGATCATCAAGACTGTCTGGTTTGATGAACCTGTGGCCACAATGGTGCCAGTTGGCACAGCAACGGCATTGACCTTGACCGGAGCAACCTTTGTGCTTGCTGCCCTGACCTTGCTGATCGGCTTGGTCGGCTCGGCTGCTACGATTGCCGGGGCCGGCTTCTCGTGATCTTGGGCTTTAGCAGCGGGCCAGGTGAGGCTTTGCTGCTGGCAGAGGTGGAATCCACCAATGATGAAGTGCGACGCCTCGCTGCGGCTGGTCAGACCGGTCCTCTGTGGGTGCGTGCTGAAGTCCAGACACGCGGCCGCGGGCGGCGCGGCCGGACTTGGCTGGGTGCGCCGGGTAATGTGTATACAACCGGCCTGTTCACCTTAAGCTGCCCACCTCAGGAAGCTGCCAATCTGTCGTTTGTCGCCGCCTTAGCCGTGGCCGAGGCCATATCTGCGTGGGTGCCGTCCGATCTTGTCCGGCTGAAATGGCCCAATGATGTGCTGCTCGACGGGCGCAAAGCGTGCGGCATTTTGTTGGAAAGCTGGCACGGGCAGGGGGGTGAGCTGCATCTGGCTGTTGGCATCGGCATCAATGTGCTGACACATCCAGACGGCCTTGATCAGCCCGTTACCTGCATACGCGATCACGCGCTGCCCAATCGGCCTTTCTGCACTGCCGAAGCCTTGTTTGACGGGGTCCGTAGCCAATTCCACCATTTTGCCGGGATCTGGCAGGCCGATGGCTTTGCCCCGATTGCTTCAGCTTGGCTTGCCCGAGCAACGGGCTTGGGAGACCCCATCGAAGTGCGCTTGCCGCACAGCCGTTTGCATGGCCGCTTTGCCGGTCTGGGACTGACAGGCGCGCTGCAACTGGCCGATGAAGCTGGCCGTATCACTGAAGTGACCGCAGGCGATGTGTTCTTTGGCGGTTGAGCGTTCACAACTACCGGCATGATCAGTGCCGCTATCTTGCCTAGCGCCGGGCATGCAGGCCGGGTTAAGGGAAATGCGCAGAGGGGGAGCCAATGCTGCTGGCGATTGATGTGGGTAACACCAATTCAAAATTTGCCGTTCATGACGGGCAACGCTGGCGCGGTACGTGGCGTGCGGCCAGTAATTCCTCGCGCACGGCGGATGAATATGCCGTATGGCTGGACGCCGCCATGCGCTTTGCAGGTTTGGCTTTATCGGACCTCAATCATTGCGTGATTTCAACCGTGGTGCCTCAAGCCCTCTTCCATTTGCGCAATCTGTCGCGTCGCTATGTTGGGGCAGAGCCCTTGGTCGTGGGTGACAATGCTGAGCTGGGCATTGATGTTCGCATTCCCAAACCGTCCGAGGCGGGTGCCGACCGGCTGGTCAATGCCATTGGGGCCTTTATCCAATATGGCGGACCTGCGATCGTGATTGATAGCGGCACAGCAACAACCTTCGACATCGTCAGTGGCGACGGTGCCTTTGAAGGGGGTATCATCTCGCCCGGCATCAACTTGTCGCTGCAAGCGCTACATACTGCTGCGGCCCGCTTGCCACGCATCGAAATCCGCAAACCTGACAAAGTGATCGGCACCGACACGGTCGGGGCCATGCAATCGGGTGTGTTTTGGGGCTATATTGAGCTAATCGATGGATTGATTGATCGGATCAAGGCCGAATATGGCCAACCGATGAAAGTGATCGCCACGGGTGGTGTCGCCTCTTTGTTTGAGGGCGCGTCGTCCCATATCGATCATTATGATCAGGATCTGACCACGGTAGGCCTTCTTGAAATCTTTGAACGCAATGGCGGCAGAGCCGTCCAACGGAACCCAATGTGACCAAAAAAACAAAAACTGACGAGCTCGTCTTTCTCCCCCTTGGCGGCTCAAATGAAATCGGCATGAATCTGAACGCTTATGGCTATGGGCCAGACGGCGACCGCAAATGGATTGTGGTGGATGTCGGCGTTACTTTTGCCGGCGAGGAAGGCATTCCAGGCGTCGACCTCATTCTGCCTGACCCAGAATTTCTGGAAGCCAATAAGGATGACATTCTTGCCATCGTGCTCACCCACGCTCATGAAGACCATATCGGGGCTATGGGTTGGTTATGGCCGCGTATACCCGCCCCCGTCTATGCCACGCCGTTCACGGCCCATTTGTTGCGCGACAAATTGCGTGAGCGCGGTATTGAACGCAAAGTCGCCCTCCATGAAGTGCCCCTAAAGCACCGCTTCCAATTAGGTCCCTTTGACATTGAATATGTGACCCTGACCCACTCGATCGCCGAACCCAATGGTCTGGCAATCCATACGCCGCTGGGTACGGTGCTGCATACAGGGGACTGGAAGATTGACGCTGAGCCCTTGATTGGCGAGCAGACCGACATCGCCCGCTTAAAAGAGATGGGTGAAGCCGGGGTATTGGCCATGGTGTGTGACAGCACCAATGTGTTTTCTGAAGGCGAAGCCGGATCGGAAGCGGGTGTGCGGTCTGAATTGATCGCCACAATTGGCGAGCAGAAGGGCAAAGTTGCGGTGGCCTGCTTTGCCTCCAATGTTGCCCGAATTCTCTCGACGGTCGAAGCTGCAACAGCGGCGGGTCGTGCCGTGGCCTTAATTGGCCGCTCCATGGTTCGCATTACCGGGGCGGCGCGGGCGGTAGGCCTATTGCAGGACGCCAGCTTTATTGAGCCAGAGCAGGCCCGCCATTTGCGCGATGACCAGATCCTCTATCTGTGCACGGGCAGCCAAGGCGAGCCGCGCGCCGCACTCGCCCGCATCGCAGACGGTACCCATCCTCATGTGAGCCTCGGGCGGGGGGATACGTGCCTGTTCTCCAGCCGTGAAATTCCCGGCAATGAGCGGGCGATTCTGGAATTGCAGAATAAGCTGGCACAGCGCGGGGTGGAGGTCATCACCGGGCGTGATCGCCACATCCACGTCTCTGGTCATCCATGCCGGGATGAATTGCGCGCCATGTATGAGATGGTTCGACCTCAGATCGCCATTCCGACCCATGGCGAGCAACGCCATTTGATGGAGCATGCCAAATTCGCGCTCAGCCTGCAGGTTCCCGAAGCCTTGGCCATCAAGAATGGCGATATGGTTCGGCTGGCTCCCGGCCCCGCCAGCGTCATTGATGAAGTGCCAACGGGGCGTCTCTTGGTCGATGGCGAGGCCGTCATCCGTTCCGATAGCGAGACCATTCGCGACCGCGTGCGCCTCAGCGAGCATGGCTATGTCATGGTGTCTTTGGCCATCAATGCCAAAGGCCAGATCAAGGCTGGCCCTGATGTGCGCGCACGTGGTCTTTCAGAACGCAACGGCAATCCCGCTGAGGCTCGGCTTGAACAATTGGCTGATGCAGCCGAGGAAGCCTTTAACCGCCTCAAGCACGACCAAAGGGTTGATGAGGAAGTCGCCGAAGGCTTCATCATGCGCGCGGTGCGCAAGGCGGCTGATCGGATCTTTGGCAAACGCCCAATTGTCGACGTGGTGGTTATGACGGTTTAGGGCGTGCCCAAAAACGTCATGGCGGCCACCACATAGCCTTCCACGCTGGCGCGCACCGAGGCTTCAGGTTCAATCCGGAAGAGCGGCGAGTGATGGGGTGGGGCTTTGCTCATGTCATCGGTAATGCTGCCGCCGACATTGAAGAAGACGCTTTTGACCCCACCCCATTCTGGTGCGCCATAATAGGCAAAGTCTTCAGCGCCCATGCTGGAACGCTCGATCTTGGATAAGCGATCAACCCCGAAAGCTGTTGCGAGGCTGGTGCGCAACTTATCGGCATTTTCAGGATCGTTGAGATTAGGCGGGGCTTTCTCGTCTCGGAAGCTCACGATTGGCATGCGATCGGCGGGGACGCCA
Organism: Candidatus Phycosocius bacilliformis; assembly: GCF_003112735.1. Taxonomy (GTDB): domain Bacteria; phylum Pseudomonadota; class Alphaproteobacteria; order Caulobacterales; family Aquidulcibacteraceae; genus Aquidulcibacter; species Aquidulcibacter bacilliformis. The sequence goes on along the minus strand of NZ_BFBR01000006.1, from coordinate 130,036 downwards.
TAGGTTTTGGCCACACCGTCAGAGATCCGCTTGATCCCGTCGAGCAGTTTGGCGCGCACTTCGGGCGTATCGGCCCGCACAGTCAGTTCAAGTCGGGCTTCTTCGGGAATGATATTGCGCTTGGTCCCAGCATGGACCACGCCAACAGTGACGATCCCGGGCTCCAGCGGTGAGATTGAGCGGCTCACCAGTGTTTGCAACGCCATCACCAGGTTGGAGGAAATCACAATCGGGTCCACTGTTTGCTGTGGCGAAGCCCCATGCCCACCAACCCCACGCACGACAATATCCACCGCATCAGAGCTTGAATTGGCGACACGGGTCTCAACCCGATATTTTCCGCGCTCTATCCCACTGGCAATGTGCAAGCCAAGGGCGATGTCGGGTTTGGGGAAGCGGGTATAGAGGCCATCTTTCAACATGGCGAGTGCCCCGCCCAGGCGCTCCTCGGCAGGCTGGAACACCAGCACAATCGTGCCGCGCCAAGCCTTGCGCCGGGCCACCAATTGCCGCGCAGCCCCAATCAAGGAGGCCACATGCACGTCGTGACCACATGCATGCATGACCGGCATTTCAATCCCATCGGCATCAATCTGGCGCACTTTGGATTCATACGGCAGGCCATTACGCTCCTGGATCGGGAGACCATCCATATCCGCACGCAACATGACCACCGGACCTGCCCCATTGCGGATGACACCGACCACACCGGTGCCGCCGACTTGCTCGGTAATTTCAATCCCGCCAATCGCGCGCAATTCGCGTACGACCACGCCCGCGGTGCGGGTTTCGCGGAAGGACAATTCGGGATGGGCGTGCAAATCCTCCCACAAGGCTTTGAGGGAGCCAGTATAGTCAGCCGCGACGCTGCTGCTCAGTTCAGGAATTTGCAGCGCTTGCACCGGTGCAGTCGGCTTGGGGGCGGCCGCACCCAATAATGCCACAGCAATCAGCGAAGCCAGTAGCGGTCTTGATGTCATATTATCCCCCCGAACATTACCCTTTGGCATATTGCATCATGCCAACTTCACAGACCCGTGAGCCTAAGCGGCGGGATAGTGATTGTCTACGCACTTGTGATGCGCCATCTGTGGGACTTGATTGACGCGCCGCCGATATGTCGTGATGGAAGAAGCCTTCAGAACAGGAAGTCCATCATGAAGCTTGGTCGCCTCAATCATGTCGGTATCGCAGTGCCTTCCATCGCTGCCGCTCTTGAAAACTACAAGGCTCTGTATGGGGTTGTCGACGATGATATCACCCCCGTCCGCGATATGCCCGAGCAGGGCGTGAAAGTAGCCTTTATCGATATTCCCAACAGCCAATTGGAATTGATCGAGCCTTTGGGGGAGGCCTCACCCATCCATAAGTTTTTGGAGAAAAATCCTGCCGGCGGCCAGCATCATGTGTGCTTCGAGGTCCCTGAGATTTATGCTGCCCGCGACGCCATGAAGGCACAAGGTGCCACCGTGCTGGGCGAACCGCGTATCGGGGCCCATGGCACGCTCATCATCTTCGTCCACCCCAAAAACTCCAATGGCGTGTTGATTGAGCTGATGGAAACGCCGAAGGGTGACCACTAGATGGACTGGTTTACGGGCACCGCGATTTTTCTCACCATGTGGTGGGTTGTCCTGTTTTGCGTTCTGCCAATTGGTGTGCGCAGCCAGGAAGAAACCGGGCAAATTGTCGCAGGGACTGAGCCTGGAGCCCCCGTCATTGCTAATATCAAGCAGAAAATGCTGGTAACCACCGGCATAACGGTGGTCATTTGGTGTGTTTTCGCGCTGATTGTGACGTCAGGTTGGGTGTCGCTGGAGCATCCTTTCGGGCGTTTGACCCGCTAAGCCCAAAAAGCGGGCAGCTCATGGCTGCTAATGGGTGGTTTAGAGGCAAGCGGCCAAGACGTGCCTGTCTTCGCAGCAATTGTGTTGCATGTGCGAAAGTTCGGGCCGATTGTGCACTTGCGAGACGGGCCTGTCGCCCCCTCGTAAATGCCTGATGGCGTTTCCTCCCAGAACCTTTGTGCCGCGCCTGATTTTCATGGCGCGGCCTTTTTTCATTTGGGGTGGGCAGTGTTGAAAGATGGAGCGCGTGAACCACCAGCTGCGCATCGTTACGCACGGCCCTCTTCCCCTTTGGGGACGAGGGGAGAGCACTCGATAAAATCGAAATACTAAGAAGCGCTGTGGCACCCATTCTGGTCCAGCAAACCGCTGTCTCAATTGGTCTCACCCTCGATCATCTATTCTGGGGAAACATCGTAATCATCCAAATGGGTCTAGACGAAAAGAACTTCTGCTTGCCCCAATACCCACAACCCGCAGCAGCCTGAATTGCCTCACGCCACGGCACAGACTATGGCAATCACACAAGAAGAAGGTGATCATCATGCGCCTGTCGCGCTATTTCCTGCCTGTCAGCAAAGAAACCCCCGCCAATGCCGAAATCGTCTCGCACAAGCTGATGCTGCGCACCGGCATGATCAAGCAGCATTCTGCTGGCATCTATTCGTGGCTGCCGCTTGGCTTGAAAGTCTTGCAAAAGATCGAAGCCATTGTGCGCGAGGAACAAAACCGTTCTGGCGCGCTGGAAGTCTTGATGCCAACCATGCAAGGCGCTGATTTGTGGCGCGAAAGCGGCCGCTACGACGCTTATGGTGCTGAAATGCTGCGCATCACCGATCGGCATGAGCGCGACCTATTGTTTGGACCCACGGCCGAAGAAGTCGTGACCGATATTTTCCGCAACCATGTGCGGTCCTATAAGGAATTGCCGCTCAATCTCTATAACATCCAATGGAAGTTCCGCGATGAAGTGCGCCCGCGCTTTGGTGTGATGCGTGGCCGCGAATTTCTGATGAAAGATGCCTATAGCTTTGATCTGGATGAAGCAGGCGCGCGCGACGCCTATAACAAAATGTTCCTGGCCTATCTCAAGACGTTCCAGCGCTTGGGCCTGCAGGCTGTGCCCATGCGCGCCGATACCGGCCCGATTGGCGGGGATTTGAGCCATGAGTTTTTGGTCCTCGCCCCCACGGGGGAAAGCGGGGTCTTTTACGATGCTGTCTATGATGAGACCGACTGGGCCGGCATGGATATCAGCTTTGACAATAATGACGCGGCCCGCGCTAAGCGCGCCGAAACCGTCTCGCGCATCGTCAAGGCCTATGCTGCCACCGATGAAATTCATGATGAGGCGCGTTTCAACGCTGAAGTACCAGCCGAGCGCCGCCGAACGGGGCGCGGGATTGAGGTTGGCCATATCTTCTTCTTTGGGACCAAATATTCGGCACCAATGAATGCCAAAGTATCAGGCCCTGATGGTAAGGACATCCTGGTCCAGATGGGCTCTTATGGTATTGGTGTTTCCCGTTTGGTGGGGGCGATCATCGAGGCCAGCCATGATGAAAATGGCATCATCTGGCCGGAAGCCGTGGCACCCTTCAAAGTTGGCGTTGTCAGCCTGCGGGCAGGCGATGAGGCGGTCGACCAGGTCTGCGAGCAGGCCTATCAGGCGTTGTCTCAAGCCGGTCTGGATCCGCTTTATGATGATACCAGCGACCGGCCCGGGGCGAAATTTGCCACCATGGATCTGATTGGGGTGCCTACCCAATTGATTGTCGGACCCAAGGGGCTGGCCAATGGCGTGGTGGAAGTCAAAGATCGCAAGTCCGGCTCACGCGAGGAAGTCTCCCTAGAAAGCGCATTGGCGCGTCTGACTGACAAGGCCAAAGCATGACCACAGAGCGCGCCCGGCCTTTTGGCATGTGGGAACGCATGTTGGCGGCCCGCTATTTGCGCGCCAAGCGTGAGGATGGCGGGGTCGCGCTGATCTCGCTCATCAGCTTTATAGGGATTTTCCTGGCTGTGGCGGTGCTGATCATCGTCATGAGCGTGATGAACGGCTTTCGGGCTGAGCTTTTGGGCCGCATTCTGGGCGTCAACGGCCATGTGTTTGTCGACGTCCGCAACATGCCGATCGCCGATGCCAAAACCATCATTGCCAAGGCCAAAGCTTTGCCGGGCGTTCTGGACGTCATGCCCAAGGTCGAAGGCCAAGTGATGGCGGTAGGGCAGGGCGGTAATCTGGCGCGTGGGGCGATTGTGACCGGGCTTGCCCGAGACGATCTGGCCCGCTTAAAACTGGTGTCGGCCAATCTAGTCGGCGGCAATTTGAATACCTGGGGAAAAGGCGAGTATGGCGGCGATGAAATTGCCATGGGCTCGCGCCTCGCGGAGGCTTTGGGCGTTTTGCCGGGCGATGTGGTGCAATTGATCTCGCCACAAGGGGCCTCCACCCCGTTTGGAACCACCCCGCGGGTAAAGGATTATGTCGTCTCGGCGATATTTGACATTGGCATGAGCGAGTATGATGCCACTTTCATCTATATGCCGATCGAACAAGCCCAATTGTTTTTTTCTAAAGAAACCAGTTGGGACACAGTGGAATTGCGCATCCAAGATCCAGATGTGGCCGACCAGCTTGCCCTGCAAGTCGCCCAATTCAGCCAAGGCCGTTACGTGAGCGATTGGCGTCAGCAGTCTGAAAGCCTGGTGTCTGCTTTGCAGATTGAGCGCAATGTGATGCGCCTCATCTTGATGTTGATCGTGGCGATTGCGGCCATGAATATCATTTCTGGGCTTGTCATGCTGGTGAAGAATAAGGGGCGAGACATTGCCATTTTGCGCACGATGGGAGCCACGCGCGGTTCGATCATGCGCGTGTTCATGATGGCAGGTGCCAGTGTCGGCATTCTGGCCACGCTGGCAGGGGCGCTCGGCGGGACATTGTTTTGTCTCAATATTGCAGCGATCCAGAAGGCAGTAGAGTTCGTTTTTGGCCCTGTTTTCAATGCCGACATCTATTTCTTAAGTCAGATCCCCGCCAAAGTGGAATGGCATGAAGTGATAACGACGGCCGTGTTCGCCGCACTGGCCAGCATATTGGCGACCTTGCCGCCCTCTTGGCGTGCAGCCAAGCTCGATCCGGTAGAGGCTTTGCGCTATGAGTGATGAGGTCCGTCCACCCGTCTTGCGTCTAACCCAATTACGCCGGGCCTATCACACCCGAGCTGGGGAGCTTGAAGTTCTCAAAGGTGTCGATCTGGTGGTCAATCCGGGCGAGATCGTGGCTCTGATTGGCCCATCGGGCTCTGGCAAATCCTCGCTCTTGCATGCTGCGGGCCTTCTTGAGGCTGTCCAAGGTGGCACAGTAGAGCTGACTGGACAGGATGCTACCAGCCTTCCAGACGCTGCCCGCACAGCTTTACGGCGGCAGGCATTGGGCTTTGTCTATCAGTTCCACCATCTGCTGCCCGAGTTTAGCGCACTGGATAATGTGGCCCTGCCACAATGGATCGGCGGGGTGGCTACTGAGGCTGCGCGTGCGCGGGCGGGTGCGCTCTTGTCATCCATGGGTCTGCAAGATCGCCAGCACCATCAGCCTGGCCAATTATCGGGCGGGGAGCAGCAACGAGTGGCGATCGCTCGCGCCTTAGCCAATAAGCCCGCACTCTTGATTGCCGATGAACCGACCGGCAATCTCGACCCGGCCACCTCCAGCTTTGTGTTCGACATCTTCCGCAAGGCAACACGAGACGAGGGCAGCGCGGCCTTGGTCGCCACCCATAATCTCGACCTGGCCCGCCAAATGGACCGGGTTTTCCGTATCGAATCCGGCCGTCTTGTTGAAGATTGACGCCTAGATTGAAGCAGGTCCGCATGTGCGGTGGGAGCTGCAAAAGAGCCCTTGCCATGAGAACAAAACAAGAATAGAACGAAGCAAGAACATGGGAGAGGATCATGGCCCAACTTCAAGATGCTGCTGCGTTTGCTGCCATTCTCGCTTTCACCCTGATGGCTTGGGGTTGGGGCGCTGTCATCGGGTGAGGATGAATGGGGTGTTTTCTGTCGGCAGGGGCTGACAGACGCCGCGAAGTCCTGTCACATCCGTTTGTGTCGATTCAGCTTGTCTTGCGTGCGGGTGCAGCGATGGCGGGCAGGATGTAGCAGGCGGATGTGGGTGATGGCATGAGCAACGAGGCGCAGTCTGGGCAGGCAGTGGCGGATGGCGGGGCGGGCAGCCATGCTGGATCTGTCGGCGAGGGTGCGCGGTCTCGTCCGAATGGTGGGCCCAGTGATGGGTCGAGTGGTGGGTCGAGTGATGGGCTTGGTGGGGCAGCAAGGGTGGTGGCTGGGCCCGGTTTCATTCATCTGCGGGTGCGGTCAGCCTATTCCTTGCTCGATGGGGCGATGACGGTCAAAAAGCTGGCCGGGGTTGCTGCCAAGGCCGGTTGTGTCGCTGTTGGTATTTCTGATCCCAATCTGTTTGGTGCGCTCGAGTTTTCTGAGGCACTCGCCGAAAAAGGTATTCAGCCCATTATGGGGCTGACGGTGCCTGTCGCCTTTTTGGCACCCAAGCCCGGTGCTATGCCGGGGCCTGATGGCGCGCTTGCGCTTATTGCCCAGAATGAGACCGGCTGGGCCAATCTGATGGCATTGTCGAGTTTGGCTTTTCTGGATGTGCCCGCTGGCAGTCTTCCCCATGTTCCACTGGAGAAAGTGCTGGCGCACAATGCGGGTGTGATCTGCCTGACCGGGGGGCGTGAGGGGCTGTTGTCGCGCGCATTATTGGCCAATTTGCGCCAGGAAGCCGAACTTCTGCTCGACAAGCTCGGCAAGGCTTTCCCCAATCGGCTTTATGTCGAGCTCCAGCGTCACGGCATGGCCGATGAAGCGCAAGTTGAGCCCGCCTTGATTGATCTGGCCTATGATCGCGCACTGCCCTTGGTGGCCACCAATGATGTGCGATTTGAAAGCCCTGAACGACATCGTGCTCAGGACATTCTTATGTGTATCGGGCAGGCCACGCGTGTCGCCGATGACAAGCGCGAGCGGGTTTCCCCGCATCATTGCTTCCGCAGCGAGGAAGAGATGGTGGCATTGTTTGCCGATCTGCCTGAAGCCTTGGCAAATAGTGTGGATATCGCCCGTCGCTGTGCCGTCCGGCCGCGAACCCGCGCGCCCATTTTGCCCCGCTATACGACGGCTGAGGGGCGCGATGAGCCGGAAGAATTGGCCAGCCAAGCCCGTGCCGGGCTTGAGGCCCGTCTGGCCAAGCGGCCACCTGTTGTCGACCGGTCGATTTATGAACAACGCCTCGAGCATGAAATCCAAGTCATCAACCGGATGGGCTTTGCTGGCTACTTCCTGATCGTGGCTGATTTCATCAAATGGTCGAAAGAACATAAGGTGCCGGTCGGGCCTGGGCGGGGGTCGGGTGCGGGTTCGCTGGTTGCTTATGCGTTGACGATTACCGACCTAGATCCGCTGGCTTTTGGACTCTTATTTGAGCGCTTCCTCAACCCTGAACGGGTGTCAATGCCGGACTTCGACATCGACTTCTGCCAGGAAAAGCGCGACCAAGTCATCGATTATGTTCAAAAAAAATACGGTGCAGATCGGGTCGCCCAGATCATTACCTTTGGGACCCTGCAGGCACGGGCGGCTTTGCGCGATGTCGGCCGGGTGCTGGATATGTCCTACACCCAGGTAGATCGCCTGGCGAAAATGGTGCCAAACAATCCTGCCGCCCCGGTTACTTTGGCGCAAGCGATCAAGGATGAGCCGCGTTTGCAGGAAGAGCGCGCGCGTGATGCAGACGTGAAAACCTTGCTCGATGCCGCGATTGAGCTCGAAGGCCTCTATCGCAATGCGTCAACCCATGCTGCTGGCGTGGTGATTGGTGACCGGCCTCTGCATGAGCTGGTTCCCCTGTATAAGGACCCCCGCTCAAATCTACCGGCTACCCAATTCAACATGAAATGGGTTGAACCGGCCGGCTTGGTGAAATTCGACTTTCTGGGACTGAAAACCCTGACAGTGATTCAGCGCGCGTTGGATTTTCTCAAACAGCGCGGCATTGACGTCGATCTGGACACCTTGCCCTTTGATGACCGAAAAACCTATGAGCTTTTGGCATCGGGCAAGACCATGGGCGTGTTCCAACTGGAAAGTCAGGGCATGCGCGATACGCTGCGCAAAATGCGCGCCGATAGTCTTGATGACATCATTGCCTTGATTTCGCTCTATCGTCCTGGCCCGATGAAGAATATTGAGACGTATTGCGATGTGAAGTTTGGCCGCAAAGAGGCTGATTATCTTCATGAAAGTCTCGTTTCTGTTTTGAAGGAAACCCAAGGCGTCATCATTTATCAGGAACAGGTGATGCAGATCGCCCAGATCCTGTCAGGCTATTCATTGGGCGAGGCCGACCTTTTGCGCCGTGCCATGGGCAAGAAAAAGCCGGAGGAAATGGCCAAGCAAAAGGATCGATTTGTATCGGGCGCAGTTGCGCGCGGGGTGGACGGTGAGCTTGCGGACCGTATCTTCGAATTGGTGAGCGAATTTGCGGGCTATGGCTTCAACAAATCCCATGCTGCCGCCTATGCGGTGATCGCGTACCAGACTGCCTATCTGAAGGCCAATCATCCAGTTGAGTTCATGGCTGCCTCTATGTCTCTCGATATAGATGACACCGACAAGCTCGGCGCCTTTATGCAAGAGGCAAAATCCATGAAGATCAAGGTTTTATCGCCTGATCTTAACTATTCAGAGGCTGACTTTTCTGTGCAGGATGATGCCATTCGCTATGCATTGGGGGGCATCAAATCGGTGGGTGTGGCAGCGATGGCCCAATTGGTGGACATCCGCAACACGGGGGGCAGGTTTTCGTCGCTGCACGATTTGGCTGAGCGGGTCGATCCGCGCATTCTTGGGCGACGCACATGGGAGACATTGGCCAAGGCCGGGGCGTTTGATTCCATTGAGCCCAATCGGGCATTGGTTTTTGCCGCTGCTGATCAGCTTGTAGCCCATGCCAATGCTGCAGCTGCGGATCGGCAAAGCGCACAGACAAGCCTGTTTGGCGATGCTGCGCCTCCCCCGCGCGCGCCCTTGCCGCAGGTCAAGCCATGGTCGGCTCAAGAACGCTTGGACAATGAGTTTGCCGCTTTGGGCCTGTTCTTGTCAGGGCATCCATTGGATGATTTGACCGATGCGCTGCGTCGTCGCCAGACGGTGTTTTTCTCTGAGATTGCTGCCCGCATGCAGGGCTCTGATGCCATTTTCCGCATGGCTGGGGTGGTGCGGGCGCGCAAGGAACGTCCGGCACGCGATGGCGGCAAGTTCGCTTGGGTGACATTGAGCGATCCCACCGGCGAGTTTGAAGTTATGGTCATGCCAGAGACGCTGCACGATGCGCGCGATCATCTCGAGCCGGGCACGTCGATCAGTTTCCGGGCCAAGGCACGCTTGCGCGATGGTGATTTGAAATTGTCTGCTGAAAAGATTGAACTGCTTGATCAGGCCGACATTTCAGGCTGCGCAGGCATCAAAGTTTTTCTGGCGCGCGGGGCTGGGGTCGATGAATTGGCAAAAGTCACCGAAACGCTGCGCGGGGCCACGGCTTCCAGCTTTGGCGAATTGCGCATCGTGCTGGAACTGCCTGATGGTCGGGAAGTGGAAATCCAGGCCCCAGGGCGATTTCCGATCGATGTCGCGGCCCGTCGTGCCTTGAAGAGCGCATCAGGGGTTGATCTCGTCACCGAGTTTTAGGAAGCGGCAACACGTCGAACGGCGACGAGGCAAGCGCCTGTTGAAATCGTCTCAGGCGCTTCTTGTGCCAACCGGTCGTTTGAATTGAAGAGCTTTCTTCGGTCTACCGCCCCTAATATCGCCGATAAAGTGCTGCCAGAACACCTTGAACCTTAACCCGATCGGGTCCGAAAATGCGCGTTTCGTAACGCGGGTTGGCTGCTTCCAAGGCGATAGACTGGCCGCGCCGACGCAAACGCTTCAAAGTTGCCTCTTCCTCATCCACCAGCGCCACAACGATGTCGCCCGATTGGGCATCATCTGTGCGACGAATGATTACAAAATCACCTTCCAAAATGCCCGCATCGATCATTGAATCACCTTTGACTTCAAGGGCAAAATGCAAGGCAGGGTCGAGGTGATCAGGTGCGGCAATCCGATCTACTTCATGTTGGATTGCTTCAATCGGCACACCCGCGGCAATCCGGCCCAAAACAGCGATGTCATTGGCCGGAGTCGCTGGTGCCGGGGCAGGGGCTGAAACTTGGGCTGGAACGGGAGCTGGCCTGGTGCCGACTACTGTTGGCAAGAAGGGCTGACGACCTTTGGGTGGGGCTGCCGTGGTGGCGCTGTCTGGCAGTTTCAAAACCTCAAGCGCACGTGCGCGATGGGCAAGCCGCCGGAGAAACCCACGTTCTTCCAACGCTGTGATCAGACGGTGGATGCCGGACTTAGAAGCCAGATCCAGCGCATCCTTCATTTCATCAAATGAAGGTGACACGCCGGTTTCCTTCAAACGTTCATGAATGAAGAGCAAAAGCTCCCGCTGTTTGGACGTCAGCATCCTTTTTCCCCCGTTTCAGATCGCAACCGACCCTGTCGAAAATACCTTTTGCCGTGAACGATCCACGAACAAAGTTAAGATGTTCTAACTCTGTTCCGTTTTTGCGTCTATAGCCTGGGTAAATTTTCATCAGCCGTGTGGACCCGTCCTGCACCTAACCCCCTCGCGCCGCGGCGCAGGTGCTGCTAAGCCACCGCCCAACAGGACACGGATATGAAAGTCAGATTTGCACCTTCGCCCACCGGTAAGCTTCACGTTGGCAATGTCATCACCGCACTGCGCAATTGGCTGTTCGTGCGCCAGCACGGCGGTACGTTCCTATTGCGTATTGATGATACCGATACCGCCCGCTCGACTAAGGCCTATGAGGATGGGATCCGTACCGATCTAACGTGGCTTGGCCTGACATGGGACGAAGAGGCCCGCCAATCTGCGCGCTTTGATGTTTATGACAAGGCGCGCGACAAGCTGATTGCGATGGGCTTGCTCTATCCATGTTATGAAACGGCTGAAGAACTCGACCGCAAGCGCAAGATCGCTTTGTCGCGTAAACTGCCGCCTATTTATGATCGTGCCGCTTTGTCGCTGAGCGAGGCGGAAAAGGCCGCTTACGAGGCCGAAGGCCGCAAGCCGCACTGGCGCTTCAAGCTGTCGGGAAAGCGCGTGGCTTGGCAAGATTTAATCCGGGGTGAGCAGACGGTGGATACCGCTTCCATGTCCGATCCGGTCCTGATCCGGGCCGATGGGGCTTATTTGTACACGCTGCCATCGGTGGTCGATGACGTGGACCTTGGCGTTACACATGTGATCCGGGGTGAGGATCATGTCACCAATACTGGCGCGCAGGCAGAAATTTTTGAGGCATTGACCGGTGGCACGCGTCCAGAATTCGGCCATTTCCCGCTTCTGGTTGGGGCTGATGGAGAAACCCTGTCGAAGCGTATCGGTTCGCTGTCAGTGGAAAGCCTGCGGGAGTCCGGTGTTGCCCCCTTGGCAGTCCTGTCCTTGATGGCTCGGATCGGCACATCTGATCCGATTGAGGCGGTTGACAGTCTTGATGCACTGATTGCCGGGTTTGACTTTGCCAAGATCGGCCGAGCGCCAGCCCGTTTTGACCCCGAAGATGTGCGTCGCCTCGATGCCCAATTGCTGCAACATGCTAGTTATGAGGTGATGAAGCCGCGCCTGTCAGCTTTGAATTGTGATCTGGGTGAGGCTTTCTGGTTGGCGGTTCGCGGCAATTTGTCCCGCTTTGATGATGTGACCCAATGGGCCGACGTGGTACGCGGTCCGATAACGCCCAAGATAGAGGATGGTGGGTTTATCGCCACCGCAGCCGACCTGCTGCCTGCAGGGCCCTATGATGAGAACAGCTGGTCGGGCTTTACCGAGGCGGTGAAAGCATCGACCGGGGCAAAGGGCAAGGCTCTCTTCATGCCGTTGCGCCAAGCCCTGACAGGCCAGGACCATGGTCCTGAAATGAAGCTGATGTTCATGCTGATTGGTTATGAAAAGGCAGCGGCCCGTTTGGCAGGTCAGGTCGCTTAGCCCAAGCCAGCACTACAGGAAGGATTAGCTGTTAAAGCCGGGTAATTCCTTGTTCCAGCCGTGCTTTTGAAGGCAGGCGTGAAAGTGGGGTGTGCCGTAAAGCTGGAAGAAGTCTTCTGCCACGCGCCAACAGACTTCGTACCAGCTTGTGCTGGGAAGCCACGTTTGACCGGAGTTGCTCTTTAGCCCCCAAGACATGCTTTGAACTGGGCCAAACACATCCATGATCATTTTCCAGCTTGTTGGCTCTGACAGGAAGTTTTCGGCGCGCAATCGGGCGAAGCGACGGTCCCAGAAGCCGTAGATATAGCGGATGAGCAAAGGCGAGGTGGGCAAGACCTCACCTTCTTCCGTGCGCGCGATCAGGCCAAATTGAATGGAGCCCAAGCGCAGGCTGCGCGGATCCATATAGGTCAATAGAGGTCTGATCAGATAATCCGCCATGCGTGCGATCGGGTTGACCTGCGGGCTGTCTTGAGCGACCCAGGCGCAGAAAAATGACAGACCCAGCATATGGGCTTCATCATAGAGACTACGGTCATCCCCAAAGACGCGGTAAAGCGTAGCCGTTGAAACCCCCGCCCGTCGGGCGATGCCCGCGATCGAGAGATTTTCAAATCCGCGCTCAAAGTTTTCATGGATCGCGGCTGCCAAGATGCGGTTGCGCCGATTGGTTGGGTCAAGCCGGTTGTTGGTGCGGCTGGACATGGCCTTAAGCTCGCGAAATACGAAGACAATGAAGTCTTGGGGAACGGCTTTTTGAGCCAAGGCTTGCTCAAGTTGGCCAATGTGAGGCAGGCTGTCCCAGCGCTGGATTCCCCCTGCAATTCTGACGGGTGGGTCGCGAAAGCTGGCTGATACAGCAGCCAGATTGTTCCAGTCCCAGCTGTAGGTGTCTCGGAATATTTTGTATTTACGCGTGCCATATACAGCAAAGAAGCCTTCGACCACATCAACACCCTCATGCAGCCAGCTCTTGGACGGCTGATAATAGCCACGTCCGGCCTGGTACCAATGAAGAGCGCGCGCCTCGATTGGCCCAATCAGGCGGAACATCATGTGGTCCACATCACCATCTCGCAGAAAGCCTTCGTCGATCAGCCGCCGAACTTCATCGATCCACAGGCCGTGCAAGGCCCGATGACCAGAAAAGGCGATGCGGCTGGCCTCTTCGCGTTGGTCGGCATCTTGGCGGACCATGAATGTTTGGCCCAGCGAGAATTGACGGAAATGCCGCTCACACAGGATCTCGGTGTAGTGATTGACCATGTGAACGAGGTTTCGCAACAGATTTGGATGTCGAGGGCGTGTCTCCATCGCTTGCATCAGAATGACATGCCCAAAAGCAAGCGCCTCAAGGTTCAGGGTCTCGCGGCTTGGGAAAAGGCGGTAAAGGGTTGCCGTTGAAACGCGAGCCCGCTCGGCAATCGCAGAGATATTCGCACGCAGAAAGCCAACGTCTGCCCATTCCTGCAAAACCGCTGCCAGAATTGTCCGGAAGCGGGCTTCAGAGTTGGCACGGCGGGATTGGCCGGAAAGATATTGGTCGATCTGGGCCGCAAAGTGACGGGGCCACCCAGGCGGCAGGGCGCGTGATTCCATGATTTCTGCGTGCTTGAGAGCCCTATGTTATCCTAGGTTATGATTTACCGGGCTTAAAATGAACGCACGCAAGAACCCGTTTTGCTGTAACTTGACGGTTACTTAAACTTTAGTCTGAATGCAACAAGATCATCATCCCAATTCAACCGTCGTCGTGTCGCATGGAAATGAGGTGTTCCGTGAATGCGCATGAAATCATCAATTGTCCGCCATGCATATTCAAAGGCACTCATTTCAAAGCGGAAAGTTTGGCAGGTTAGAATCGTGGGAAAGAAGATCAGGGCTTCCAGCGGCCCTGAAAGTTCCTCCATGGTGGCGTATGTGGGCTCAAAATCAAGGTAGCGCTCCTCTGTCAATCGACGGATTTGGCCGAGCCAGAAGCTCAAAGCAGTTTTGAAAAACGTTGTCGTCGAGACCGATGTAATGGCATCACGCCGGTCAAGCTCGACAAAGCGTCCTGGACGGATGTTTTTCCCCATTGGCCGGGGCCACATTTCAACCCAGGCTGAGAGCATTTCGCTGAAGCGAAACAATGGATTGGGGTGATTACTCTCGCGAAACAGCCATTGTCGATAAAGATCATTAGCCAGATCATAGCCGGCCCGATAAAGCGTTCTTTCATCGGGAAAAATGCGATAGAGCGTGGCTGTCGAGACACCAGCGCGTTTGGCTACATCGCGCACGTTCAGCTTCGCAAAATTATTGTGCAGATTTTCATAAGCCGCAGCGGCAACAATGCGGCTGCGTCGATTTGACGTGTCCAGCCGATTGGGCACAGGTTGAAGCAACGCCTCGACTTTCGCCAAGACAAAGGCATCGCCCCGTGTCAACGGCAGGACATCAGTCATTCAGTCGTCCAATTCCAATTGTAGGTACGGCTTAAGGTTTTGAACTTCTCCGTGCCGTAGAGCTTGAAGAAGTCCATCACGATGTTTTGGGCATCATGATGCCAACTTACGTCAGGCGAGTGGGACGGATAATTCCAGAAGAACCGACCCAGCGTGCGTGATTCCATTGCACCAATCAGGCGGCAGCGTTGCCAGTCCAAACTTTCAGCTTGAATCAGATCTTCATCGATCAGCGACTGAATCTTCTCGTGCCAATAGCTGTTAATTCGGTTTTGGCTCGCTGACGCAATATCATTGACCCTGGCTTCAATCTCTGGCTCCAGCAGCATCAAAGTCTGGCTTAGCATGAGTTGCTGCACGCCAGGTTGGAGATATGCCATGGCGTAGGTTCGCACCATTTCAGTCAGATCTTGAATTGGATTGGGGTGGTGATCAACTTGGGTGATGAGATCAATCAGGATTTCATGCCCCATTTGCAGGGCCTCACAGCTGAGTTGGCCCTTGTCTGGAAACAGTCGATAGAGTGTCGCGGTTGACATGCCAGCCCGATTGGCAATCCGATAGATTTGAGCTTCCAGATAGCCGACTTCTTGCCATTCCTGCAGCACGCTCGCCAGGATACGCTTGGCGCGCGTTGCGACATCATGACGGCGCGCAGGCGCGTTTAGCCAGCGCTGAACATGAAGATCGAAGGTCCAGCTGTCGCTTCCGCGTATGTCCTGAGCTGCCATAATCATTCCTCGAAGTTCTTTCTCGTCTTGCCGAGGGGCCATATTCTGGCCCCATCAGCTGGCTGCGCATCGATCGTTCAATCCGGCTTGAGATGCAGGAACCGCTTCGCGCGCGCAGAGGCTTTCGGCGACACAGTCCGGCAAATGTCCGCTTCCCCCGTTAGAGACCTTCCCCTGCCAAGCGAGCCGAGGCTTTGTTAAGGGTATCTCCTTGGCGAAAGTACTGTAAAGTAAATTTCGTAATCGGTTGCAAATTGGATATTAATGTTAAGATGACATAAAATAAATCTTCAATTACAGTTAATTAGAAAAATAGATTGTAAAACAGTGGTTTATGCTGCATAAAACCGCCAATTTTCCCCAAAAAATTGAAAATCTAAAATTTTAACATTATTTTTGACAAAATTTAATCATTGTATATCAAAAATATACTCAAATTTATTCTGTTTTATTTTGTTTTGACTTGTTTCATGGGTTCCCTCGACGGTTGTGTCAACGAGGGGCAGTGAGACACAATTTGGCTGTCTGCGCGCACATGTGGTGGCGGCATTTTTGCGAAACCCCAATCACGAGGGGGGGGACAGGTTGGCTATAGGGTCGGCCAATGCATGATAGATGGCAGACAGAGATTTTTCGCCAACAGGAGGGGTGTCAGCTCGCTGCACACGCCGCTTGGAGGCCGTCAAGTGCTTCTTCCGGGGTTTCGGCGGTGAAGAAGGACTGGCGAAATGCTTCGGGCGTGAACTTCGACTCGATCGTACCCTCGATGAAGTCGATGAAGGGCTGCCAGAAGGCTCGGTCAATCAAGACAACCGGCTTTTGATGTAACTCCAAGCGTTGCCAAGAAAGCGTTTCAACCACTTCTTCCAATGTACCAATACCGCCTGGCAGCACGATGAAGGCATCAGACTCAGCAAACAACCCCCATTTGCGCTCATGCATTGTGTCGACCATACGGGTTTCAATGGCTGGATTTGGTTTTTCCCATTTGGTCAAGAAATGCGGCATGATACCCAAAACTTCACCGCCAGCGGCTTTAGCAGCCCTAGAAGACGCCCCCATCAGTCCGACATTGCCGCCGCCATAGACAAGCCGAATGCCGCGTGCAGCGATGGCTTGGCCGGTCCGTGTGGCCAGATCAAGATAGGCAGGGTCTACCTGGCTCGAAGCCCCACAATAGACGCAGACAGATGTTAATTTGCTCATCGTCAATTCCTCAAGCCATCCTGTTTGGATGGCGACTCAGTCGAACCTAGTTCCCACAGGCTGGGCTCTATGCCTTTTTTCAGTCTGGGATGCATCAGCCCTTACCAGCAGAAGATAGGCCAGCAGAAGATAGGCTATTCCTTTTCGTTCAAGACTGACTATGTGCATAAAATGAGAAAAGGCGAACATGCTGCATTCGACAGCGCAAACGAAGTTTCCCCCATTGGCAAGGCGCTGACGCGGCTGATCAAACTGATTGGTGGCTTGGATACCACTGAGTTGCGGGTGCGCGTCGGATTGGCGCTGGCGCTCACGCTTGTGTCGAAGGTCTTCATCGTCGGTGCCCCTTTGATATTGGCAGATGCGGTCAACGCACTGGGGAAGACCAATTCCGTGGGTTGGGACTTTGTGTTTCTACTCGCAATTGGAACTTGGGCGACCATGCGCTTTTTTGGCTCGGCCGCGCCGCAATTACGCGATACCTTGTTTCAGCCTGTCAGTGAGGAGGCTCAGCGCCGTGCAGGTGTTGCGGTGTTCGGCCATGTGCATTCGCTTGGAATCCGCTTTCACCAGTCCAAACGGACTGGCGCAGTCTGGCGCACCATTGAACGCGGTGTGCGGGCCATCGACTTTTTAACCCGCTTTGTTGCCTTCAATATCGGCCCGACGCTGATTGAACTTGTCATGGCCGCTGCTGTTCTTTGGCTTCGCTATGGCGGGTTTTTTGCCTTAATCGCCGCATCGACTGTCGTGATCTATGTCATCGTCACATTGGCCATTACCGAGTGGCGGCTCAAATATCGTCGCGACATGAATGATGCCGACAGCGAGGCCACGGGTCGGGCTGTCGATTCGTTGATGAATTTCGAGACGGTCAAAGCCTTCGCCGCTGAGGCGCGTGAGACTGAACGCTATAATCAAGCCGTTCGCGCCTATGCGCGCGCTTCCGTGCAATCCAATGCGACGCTGCAGGGTCTCAATGCCGCACAAGGGTTCATTCAGAATCTCGGTCTGGCAGTCATGGTGGCTGCAGCGGGCTACGCCATTTCGCATGGGACAATGGGGGCAGGCGACATTGCGGCCGTCACGCTGGTCATGCTCAATCTCTATGGTCCCCTGAACATTTTGGGCTTTGCCTGGCGGGAGATCAAGCAAAGCTCAATCGATATGGAGGCGATGTATGCTCTCCTTGATGAAGTGCCAGACATTGCAGACAAGCCTAACGCGGCACCCCTTGCTGTCACGTCCGGCACTGTCGAATTTGACCGTGTCGGCTTCGTCCATGATGGCCGCCATGCTGGTTTGAGCGAGGTTTCCTTTGCTATTCCCAGCGGCAAGACTGTTGCCATTGTTGGGCCGTCTGGATCGGGCAAATCGACCATCGTGCGGCTCTTGTTCCGCTTCTATGACCCCCAGAGCGGGGCTGTGAGGATTGATGGACAGGATTTGCGTGAGGTCACCCAAGCCAGTGTGCGCGCCGCCATCGGCCTCGTGCCGCAGGATGTGGTCCTGTTCAATGATACTTTGGCTTATAATATTGCCTACGGACGGCCTGATGCCAGCCCGGAGGAGATTGAGCAAGCGGCCCGTATGGCGCGCCTTGAGGGCTTGATCGCAGCAGCCCCGATGGGACTGGCCACCAAAGTGGGCGAACGGGGACTGAAATTGTCCGGTGGTGAACGTCAGCGGGTCGGCATTGCCCGGGCCTTGCTCAAAAACCCTCCGATCCTTGTCTTGGATGAAGCAACCTCCAGCCTTGATTCAGTGACCGAGGCTGAGGTGCGCGAGGCGCTTGAGGATGCGGCAAAGGGGCGGACAACTTTGGTTGTGGCACACAGGCTGTCGACGGTGGCCGATGCCGATGAAATCATCGTCTTGCGCGATGGCTTGGTGGCAGAGCGCGGCACCCATACCGCCTTGCTGGCCCAGGGCGGGGTCTATGCCGAATTGTGGGAGATGCAGGCTCGCATGAACGCTGAAGCCGCCTGATCGATGTGAGATTGTTCTGGAGAAAAATGGCTCCCCGAGTAGGGCTCGAACCTACGACCGAGCGATTAACAGTCGCTTGCTCTACCAACTGAGCTATCGGGGAACACGTGAGGCGCGCCTTATACCGCCACCTTCGCGTCGTGCAAGCCTCCCGCAGCAATTGAATGCAGCTAGCAACTGCAACTATTGAGGAGGCTTGGGCAAAAGATGCGCCACAACCCATCAAAAGACCAGACTAAAAAAAGGCGGGGAGCCTGCACAGGCTCCCCGTCAAGATCGGGTATGGTGGGGTGTCTTCCGGAGAAGACAGGGTCGGTTAATATGATTCTAACCTTAATGTTCGGTTAATATTCTATTTACCATTGGGTATGGCAGTGAACCAAGTCAGGGCCAAAACAGTCGAGACTAAACCACCTCTTGCACAAACGCCGCCTTTGGACGACGCACCTTTTTCAGATTCACCAACCAGTCGCCGTCGGTCTGTCGGTAACCCAGCGGCACCAGAACAACACTGCGCAAACCGCGTTCCTTGAGGCCAAGGATTTGGTCGACTTTCTCGGGGTCAAAGCCCTCCATCGGGGTGGCATCGACTTCGGCTTCTGCAGCCGCCACCAATCCGACACCCAGCCCGATATAGGCCTGCCGGGCGGCATGCTGATAATTGACCTCAGCGGTGCGCTGGGGGTAGGTCGCCAACAACATCTGGCGATAATTCTCCCAACCCTCGTTTCTGAAGCCGCGCTCGTCATTGACAAGGTCAAACATCATATTGATGCGGTCGGTGGTGTAATTGTCCCAGGCAGCCAGCACCAGGAGGTGCGATCCATCGGTGATTTGGGCCTGATTCCATGCTGCCGCTTGGATTTGCGCACGCACGTCTGGATTGGTCACGACAATCACCTCGAAAGGTTGCAGGCCGCTGGAAGTCGGGGCCAGACGGATCGCTTCAACAATGGCGTCCACTTTTTCTGCCGGCACAGATTTGGCCGGGTCCATTTTCTTGGTGGCATAGCGCCAGTTCAAGAGATCAATCAACATTCGCAGGTCCTTTCAGGTCGTCTTGCAGTATTGGGCTCACCACATCTGGGGAGTCAGCGACCCAAGTTGAATAGGGCTTACTGTCTTCGACCTTATTCCCAGTCGGCCCAACACCGCACACAAGCGCAGCTACTTTCCGCGTCGCGCCAGTCCAAGCGCCTATCGCTCAACGATAGGACACAATCTCAAACTCGATGCCATTATCATCGAAGAAGTAAAAGCGGCGGCCTGGATCATAATCGCCATGATTGAACGGCTTTAGGCCTCGAGTGATAACTTTGGCTTCCACAGCATCAAGGTCATCCACCACAATGGCCACATGATTGAGCGGAGCACCTTTGGGAAAGTTCCGGCTTTGGCCGTCGCTTGGCTGATAGACCGCAAGATAGTGGTCGGTTGTCCCGGCATGAACCGTATAGCCGCCATCGCGCGCCGGCCCAGACCATCGGATGTGCCAGTCAAATAAGTCCACGAGCAATGCGGCGGTCTTGTTGGCATCGGCCACGGTCACGTTGACATGTTCAAGATAAGCTTGGGTCATTTGTATGATACCTCTTGAGTGGGACGCATGTGGTTGATGTGACCGGATCGGATCGCGCCCAGAAAATCTGACGGTCACTTGACAAAACACAGCGTGCAACCTCAACCTAGATTGAGGTCAAGTTTTATCTGGAAGGAATTTGCAGTGGACGATGACAGAGGGCTGACCATTGGCGATATGGCTTCCCGAACCGGCCTATCGGTATCGGCGATCCGCTTCTACGAGGCCCGCGGCTTGATTATCGCCCACCGCACCTCAGGCAATCAAAGACGCTATGCCCGTTCTGATATTCGCCGGCTTTCCTTCATCAAGATCGCTCAGCATTTGGGACTGAGCCTCGAACAAGTTAAAGCCGAATTGGCTCGTTTGCCGCGTGGGCGGGCACCTACGGCGCAAGATTGGCAGGGCATAAGCGAGGCGATTGCTGCTGAATTGGATGCCAAGATCGCCGCATTGGTGGCGACACGTGACAAGTTGGGCGGCTGCATCGGTTGCGGCTGTTTGTCTTTGGCCCAGTGCGCACTCTATAATCCACAGGATCGTGCAGCGCGGTTTGGGGCGGGTCCACGCTATCTGATGGGAGACAAGCCACTTGTGGCCGATTGAGCTCACGCATGATCTAATCGGTCAGATTTAGGATCAGGGCGTGTGATGGAGGCCTCGCCCGGAATCGAACCGGGGTACACGGATTTGCAATCCGCTGCGTCACCACTCCGCCACGAGGCCCTCGAGACGCGAAAGAAAGCGGGTGGGTGCGGCGATGTAACAGAGCATGCCTTGACGGGCAATGAATGTGTGCAGGTTGAAGCTGCAACTGATTGCTGTGCCAACTGGTTTGGGCAGCCGTGCATTCTTGCTCGTTTGACCCGATTACTTGTAAGGGGTGAGCAGGGCAGTGGGCATGCTGATTATGCCTGCTTGGCACGTTTGCACCGATGGGGAAGCGTCATGGATTTCGCCGCAGCACGCGACACGATGATCGAAAGTCAGGTTCGCACCAATGATGTCAGCGACCTAGCGCTACAGTCAGCCATGCGTAAAGTGGCGCGCGAGGCGTTCGTAATCCCGGAAAAGCGCGAATTTGCCTATGCCGAAGTGGAAATCCCAACCCCATCTGGCCGACTTCTGTGGAAGCCGCGCGACTTTGCCAAATTAGCCCAAGCGGGCCGAGTACTGGCCGGTGAGCGCGTATTGGTGATCGGTGGTGGGGCCGGCTATAGCGCAGCGGTCTTTGCCGCATTGGGCTGTGCTGTGACTTTGGTGGATGAAGTTCCAACCGATATTGCCGGCGTCACCTGTGTGACGGGTAAGCTGACAAACCCACCGGCTGGCCCGTTTGATGTGGTGTTTGTCGATGGGGCAGTGCAAACCTACCCTGACAGTTGGACAGAGGTTCTTTCAGAGGGCGGACGGCTATGCCTTGTGATTCACAAAGGGGCTGTCGGGGTTGCCAATATTCTTACAAAGAGCGGGTCGACTGTGGCTGGACGCATTGTTTTTGATGCGTTTGTTCCAGAATTACCTGGCTTTGCTGCCGAACCTGTTTTTACATTTTAACGAATTGTTGTCAGATTCGCCGCATCGCTAGACTTTAATTGCTAATCCACGTTAGCTTACTGAACTTCAGGTGCGATTCGCACACAGTGGGGATGAAATGAGCGCAGCAGACGCACAAGCCGAACCAACGATGGAAGAGATCCTGGCCTCGATCCGTCGGATTATTTCTGAGGACGAGAGCGCGCCGGCTGCAGAAGATGCTGCGCCAGCACCTGTTCAGGCTGCCCCTGACTTCGAGGATGAGGTTCTTGAGCTGAATGAGCCTGTTATGGAGATGCCTGAAACGGTATCGCCCGACTTTGACTTTGATGCGTTGCCTGTCGACGAGCCTGAAGTGGCGCTTGATGAGATCATTGTCGAAGACCGCTGGGCGGAGCCGGAACCGGCCCCAATGCCACCCCCTGCACCGGTTATGGCCGCACCAGCACCTAAGCCCGCGCCCAGCTTCCCATTCGATCAAGGTCTGGTTAGCGATCCGATTGCAGACCGTGCTTCGACTGAATTCGCCCGTCTTGCACCCAACACCACCTTGCCCGGCGTGTTCATTTCCGGAAATACGGTCGAAGCGATGGTGGGTGAGTTGATAAAGCCAATGTTGAAAGATTGGTTGGATGCTAATCTGCCGCGGATCGTGGCAGAAAAGGTCGAGGCTGAAGTTGCCCGCATTGCGCGGCGCTCATTCTAATGCCATCCTGCTGAGCTCGATAGCGCGCTCATTCTTCCAACAGCAGAAAGTCTTCAAAGAACAGGCGCTGGCATGATATGCCAGCGCCGCTTTTGTTGGCAGGCTGGGTCAAAGCGCCCCCGCCCATCAATATGATCTGGAACCCACATGCTCGACAGTCATTTTTCTGCCCAAACCTCTGAACCGCGCCTTTATGATGCGTGGGAGAAATCGGGTGCCTTCAAGCCCAAGCAGGACCCAGACGCCGAAACCTTTTCGATTGTCATTCCGCCTCCCAATGTAACGGGCTCTCTGCACATTGGTCATGCGCTCAATTGCACCTTGCAGGATATTCTGTGCCGGTTTGAGCGCATGCGCGGGAAATCCGTGCTGTGGCAACCTGGTCTCGACCATGCGGGAATTGCCACTCAAATGGTGGTGGAACGCCAACTCGCACAGTCTGGTACAAACGAAAGCCGCCGGACAATGGGCCGGGAGAAATTCCTTGAGCGCGTATGGTCGTGGAAGGCCGAAAGCGGGGGGACCATCACGACCCAGCTCAAGCGGCTCGGCGCATCCTGTGACTGGAGCCGGGAGCGCTTCACCATGGATGAGGGCTTGTCCGCAGCGGTCCGAAAAGTCTTCGTGCAATTGTACAAAGAGGGCCTCATTTATCGCGACAAGCGTTTGGTGAATTGGGACCCGCATTTCGAAACGGCGGTTTCTGACCTCGAAGTGGTCAATGAAGAACGTGCTGGTCATTTTTGGCACTTCAAATATCCGCTGGAAAATGGCGAGACCTATCAGTTTCCCATCGCCTTTGACGAAAATGGCGAGCCAACTGAGTATGAAACGCGTGACTATATTTCCATCGCAACGACCCGGCCTGAAACCATGCTGGGCGACGGAGCCGTGGCCGTTCATCCCGATGACAAACGCTATGCCCCAATTGTCGGCAAGCGCTGCTTATTGCCATTGGCTGACCGTCTGATCCCCATCATCGCAGACGAGTATCCTGACCCAGACTTTGGCTCGGGGGCTGTGAAAATCACCGGGGCGCACGATTTCAACGACTATAAAGTCGCCCGACGCCACAATATCGATATGTTCGTTCTGCTCGATACCAAGGGCCGAATGCTGGACGTTGACTATATACCTCAGGCCTATCGCGGCCTTGACCGGTTTGAAGCCCGCAAGAAAGTGGTCGCCGATATCGATGCGCGCGGCCTGTTGCTCAAAGTCGAAGACAAGCTAATCACACAGCCCTTGGGCGAGCGGTCCGATGTGGTCATCGAGCCCATGTTGACTGACCAGTGGTATGTGGATGCCGCCAAGCTTGCGGTCAATGCGCTTAAAGCGGTGGAGAGTGGGGAAACCAAATTCGTCCCTGAAAGCTGGACTGCGACCTATTATCAATGGATGCGCAATATCGAGCCGTGGTGTGTGTCGCGCCAATTGTGGTGGGGTCATCGGATTCCGGCTTGGTATGATGAAGACGGCAACATTTATGTTGAAGAGAGCGAGGCTGAGGCGCAGGCTGCCGCGCGCGCCAAGCATGGCAAGGACGTGGTGTTGCACCAAGATGAGGATGTGCTCGACACCTGGTTCTCATCAGGATTATGGCCGTTTTCGACGCTGGGCTGGCCCGAGCAAACCCCGGAGCTTGAGCGCTTTTATCCCACCAGCACATTGGTGACGATGTTTGACATCATCTTCTTCTGGGTTGCCCGGATGATGATGTTCGGCTGTCACTTTACCGGTAAGGCACCATTCTCAACTGTGGTCATCCATTCTCGTGTGGTTGATGAGCACGGCAAGAAAATGTCCAAGTCCAAGGGCAATATCATTGATCCGACCGTGTTGATCGACACTTATGGTGCCGATGCTTTGCGCTTTACTTTGGCGATTGCTGCAGGTCCCGGCCGTGACATCCGCATGAGTGACAAGCGGGTGGAGGGTTATCGCAATTTCGGCACGAAATTGTGGAATGCGGCCCGCTTTGCCCAAATGAATGAATGCACTTTGTGGGAGGCATTTGATCCCGCCGAAGTGACCCATACGCTCAACCGCTGGATCATCTCAGAACTGACCAAGACCGCCCATGGGGTTGAGGCAGCCCTCGCCAGCCATCGCTTTGATGAAGCCGCACAGGCCAATTACGCCTTCGTATGGGGTGTTTTCTGCGATCTCTATTTGGAATTGGTCAAGCCCCTGCTCAATGGTGAGGATGAGGCTGCCAAGGCTGAAACCCGCAAAACAGTGGCGTGGGTCCTCGATCAGATCCTGAAAATCCTTCATCCGTTCATGCCTTTTGTCACCGAGGAATTGTGGGACAAAACCGCCGAATTTGGGCCCAAACGTGCTGGCATGTTGATTGGGCAATCCTGGCCACGCCTGGAAGTGTCGCTGATTGATGAGGCTGCGGCAGCAGAAGTGGGCTGGGTGGTCGATCTGGTGACGGGCTTGCGCTCTTTGCGCAGTGAAACCAATGTGCCTGCCGGGGCCAAAGTGCCCGCTTTGTTGATCGGGGCTTCCAAGGCGACAGCTCAACGGCTTGAACGCTATCAGGCCGAAATCGATCGTTTGGCCCGGCTTGAATATTCGGTGGTCGCCGATGTTGCCCCCGCTGGCAGCGTCACCTTTGTTCTGGGTGAGGCCATTGTGGCGATCCCCTTGGCCGGGGTGATGGATATTGGTGCGGAAAAAGCCCGCCTGGGTAAGGAAATTGCCCGCTGTACCAAAGAGATCGAAACAGTTGCCCGCAAACTCGATAATCCAGGCTTTGTTGCTAAGGCCCCAGCCGACGTGATTGAAGAACAGCGTGAGCGCAAGGCCAGTTACGAGGCCGAACGGGCCAAATATGAGGCCTCTCTCGCCCGTCTGGGGTGATGGAGCAGCCGCATTTGTCTCAGCAGAGGGCGGGCGAGGGTCCGCCCTTTGTCATTTTCAGTTTCGCTCTATCTGCAATGACCTGAATTAAACCTTCTTCACCCCCTAGCATCGCCCGCCAAACGCGCTATCAATTCAGCCATAAAGCAGGCCTGAACAGGCGCGAACTCAGGGAACGTCCACATGGATTTCAATTTCACCGACGAACAGAACATGCTGCGGGATTCCATCGCAAAGCTGGTCCAGCAGAAATATGATTTCGACACGCGTCGTAAGGCCATCCAGTCCGAGGCTGGCTGGCGACCTGAAATTTGGGCCGAATTGGCCGAAATGGGGCTGATGATGGCCCCTTTGCCAGAATCCATGGGCGGCCTTGGCGGCGGCGCGATCGACAATCTGGTCATTATGGAAGAGTTTGGCAAAGGCTTGGTGGTTGAGCCTTTCATTCCCTCCGTTGTCGCCAGCGGCAATTTGCTTCGCTTGGCGGGCTCGGCCGCACAACATGAAGAGCATGGCGGCCGGATCACCACAGGCGAGGGGATTTACGCTCTGGCAGCTGCAGAGCCCAAGAGCCGCTATGATTTGGCTGACGTCAGCACCACGGCGAAAAAGGATGGCGCGGGCTACATCCTCAATGGTCATAAGGCGGTGGTGATTGGTGGCCCTCAGGCCGATACGCTGATCGTGATTGCCCGGACGGCTGGCGGCCAGCGCGAGCGCGCTGGTCTCTCGGCTTTCCTCGTATCTAAGTCTGCTGCCGGTGTGTCGACCAAGGATTACCCAACCGTCGATGGTCTGCGCGCCAGCGATGTCTATCTGGAAAATGTCTCGGTTGGGGCAGATGCCGTAATTGGCCCCGTGGATGGCATTCTCCCTGCTCTGGAAGAGACCCAAGACAATGTCATCGCGGCTTTATGTGCCGAAGCTGTCGGTGCCATGCGGGTGGCCCATGCCATGACGGTTGATTATGCCCGCCAGCGTAAGCAATTTGGCGTGGCCATCGGCTCGTTCCAAGTCCTGCAGCACCGTATGGTCGACATGTTCATGTGGACCGAACAATCAACCTCGATGGCCTATCTGGCAGCAATCCGCTGTGGCGAAGATGATGCGTTGGAGCGGGCAAAAGCCTGTGCCGCTGCCAAAACCCAAATTGGTCGCGGTGGGCGCTTTGTCGGTCAAAATGCCATCCAGATTTTCGGTGGCATGGGTATGACGGATGAGCTGGCCATCGGCCACTATTTCAAACGCCTAACCATGATCGACACCCAAGCCGGTAGTGCTGACTGGCATTTGAAGCGCTATGCGGCTTTGAGCGCCGGCGACAAAGCCGCGGCCTGATCAGGCCATTCCCAAGAGGATCATGCACGACCAAAGGCCAACCAGAACTGGTTGGCCTTTTTGGTCCGCGCACAGTGCATAAGGAGGTAGGTCATGGACTTTGATGAGGTCATTCTGGGGCGGCGCAGCATTCGCGGCTATAAGCCTGATCCGGTGCCGCGGGCGCTTATTGAGGAAATTCTGACACTGGCGATGCGTGCGCCATCCTCCATGAACACCCAGCCTTGGAATTTTTATGTGTTGACCGGCGAGCCGCTCAATCGGATTCGGGCCGGCAATACAGAGCGCAATTTGGCTGGCATCCCGCATTCGCGCGAATTTCGCATTGGTGAGCCTTTTGCAGGCGTTCACCGAGAGCGTCAGATTGGTGTGGCAAAGCAATTGTTTGCCGCGATGGGCATTGCCCGGGATGATCAACCTGCGCGGCAGGACTGGGTTTTGCGCGGCTTCCGCCAGTTTGACGCCCCGGTATGTGTCATCATCACCTATGACAAAGTGCTGGCTGGCAGCGATGATACCGCCTTTGACTGCGGGGCGGTGGCCACTGCGCTGGTCAATGCGGCATGGTCGCGTGGGCTTGGCGCGGTCATCAACAGCCAAGGCATTATGCAATCACCTGTTGTTCGCGAACATGCGGGGATTGCTGACGACCAGGTGATTATGAAGGCCATTGCGCTTGGTTGGCCCGATGAGACGTTCCCGGCGAATGCCGTGGTGTCAGAGCGCAAAAGCGTTGCTGAGGCCGCAACGTTTGTTGGCTTTGAGACTTAGTCGGAGCGCCATTCACAAGAGTTTGATTCCAGCAGTCATTGAACCGACTGGCAAATGATGGTGCAGGGCCTCATCACCTGTTCACCTTCAAGCTGCTATGCCTGCAATCGTGTTTCGATTTAACCAGTACCTGCGTTTGAATAGCCAGATACTTGCCCCTGCCTTCTCCGGGGGCGGTCTGCTCATACTCGCATTGCTCGGTATCTCGATTGCCGATGGCGGAACTGCCCAGGCGCGAGATGCCCAGGCGCGAGATTCCCGTGTGGGTGTGGTTGGAACCCCCATTGTCGGCCGTGCATCTGTGATTGATGGCGATACGTTGGAGGTGCAGGGTGAACGCATCCGCTTGTTTGGCATTGATGCCCCCGAAACCCGACAATTGTGCGAGGACCAGTCCGGCAAGCCATATCGCTGTGGACAACGCGCCGCCTTTGCCTTGTCAGACAAAGTTGGTGCCCGCCCTGTATCCTGTCAGCCCACCGGCAAGGATCGGTATGACCGTATCGTCGCGCGTTGTTCTCTAGCTGGGGAAGACTTGCAGGCCTGGATGGTCCGCAATGGCCACGCATTGGCCTTTGGCCGCTATTCTCAAGACTATCGGTCGCATGAATATGAGGCTCGAAATCGGCGGGTTGGCATCTGGACTGGAAACTTTGAAGCCCCGTGGGAATGGCGGCGCAGGGGAAGGACTTGATCGCGGTCCCAATGGCTGATCATCATGAAGTGCAATGATAGGTCATGCCGGCGGTAATAAGCGCACCGCGTTCTTGTTCCGCTGCCAGCACCCGGGTCGACGGTAATTCTCTAAGCCGCTCTCGAGAAGTTTCTGCCGCGATTGCCAGTCCGGTTCGGGACGCGGCGCGGAAGTCGTGATCGGAAGCCATGGCACGCATCGCCCGACAATTGGGCGAATGATATTTTGCATCGTCTGGATTGGGGACTGTGTTGGAAAAGCCTGATGGTGCAACACAACCGCTCACAAACAGGTAGAATGCTGCAACCAAAGGCATTCCGATCCGCTTTGGTGGCAAACCAGCTAACATTGGCGTTACGTGACGCATCCAGGACCTCCAATCTGTTGTGCACAGGCTGCTTACCTGCAAGATAAGAGCAAACTCTGTCCTGTCCAGCCAAGCCTGCGCTGGCGAGAAGTCGAGAAGAATTGGGGGAACAAGCATGGGGATGCGTCTACTTGCGGTTCTAGGCCTGGTGATCCTGATGAGCCTTGGGGCCTATGCATGGACCCCTGATCAATCACGCGTATCGCTTGAGGCGAAGTATCTGCAGTCGCGTGCGGATTTAATCGATATTGACGGGGTAAGTCTGCATGTGCGCGAAAGCGGGGCGAAGACCGCCCCGGCCATCATCCTGCTGCATGGCTTTGGGTCCAGCCTGCAAACTTGGGATGGCTGGGTTGAAAGTCTCAGCCAATCCTATCGTGTGGTGCGCCTTGACTTACCAGGCTCCGGTCTGTCCTCACCTGATCCCACTGGGAATTACACCGATGAACGCACCCGAGCATTGATCTTGGGCTTGATGGATCGGCTGAAGATCAAGCGCGCCGTCATCATCGGCAATTCGATTGGTGGCAGGTTGGCCTGGGGGTTGGCTGCCCGGCATCCAGAACGTGTGAGCCGGTTGGTTCTCATTGCACCTGATGGCTTTGCCAGTCCGGGATTTAACTATGGCCAAAAGGCTGACGTGCCTCTGACTTTGTCGCTTATGGTTTATGTGCTGCCCAAAGCCCTATACCGTCCCAATATCGAAGCCGCCTATGGCGATCCCAGTCGCTTGGACGATGTTGTGCTGGATCGCTATTATGATCTGACACTGGCCCCCGGCAGCCGCAAAGCTTTGTTGGCCCGCATGGCGCAGACAGTTCTGGAAGACCCCCGTCAGCTTCTTCCCACTATCTCTCAGCCCGTTCTCTTGCTCTGGGGTGATAGGGACGCGCTGATTCCTCCAGCCAATGCGCAAGATTATTTGAAAGCCCTGCCCAAAGCCCGACTTGTGACCTTCCCGGGTCTTGGCCATGTCCCACATGAGGAAGATCCAGCCCAAAGCCTCGTACCGGTTTTGGCATTTTTGCGGGGGTAGCGGGACAATCTTGCCGCAACCCCGCGCGCGTACTTGTTTTGGTGTGCTGCGCACAACCAGCCTACGCGATCGCCACGCACGGTGTCGGGCGCTCTCATTTTGGACATTGGCGATTTTTTGGCTTTACAGGTCTGACGGGGCTGGTTAGCTGGCGTGGATAGCCCTTTGGTCTTGAGTGTCTAAATTGTCTGATGAAACAGAGAGTCCGCTGATGATTGAGGCCCCTGAAACGGCTCATAATGCCCATGCCCATGGTACGGGTCATCGTTGGTTTGACATCGTAATGGCCGTTGCCATCCTGTTGGTATCGGCAGGTTCCCTGTTCGTATCGCTCCACACTGGCCAAACCATGGAAGCGCTGGTGAAAGAGAATGAGCGTCTGGTGCGCGCCCAATCCACGCCCATCTTGCAATTTGATAGCGGCAATGTGACCGATTCAGGCGAGCGAGCCTTGGAATTCACCATCACCAATGTTGGCACCGGGCCGGCGCGCGTAATGTGGACCAAGCTTGAAAGCGGCGGCAAAACCTATGGCGAATTGTCCGAGTTCGTAAACGACACGGGGACAGGCCAGATCACCTATACGACAACCCCCATCAATCAGAGTGTTTTGTCGCAGGGCGAGGTCCGCCGCATCCTCAAATGGTCCTATCCAGCCTCGAAAGATGGGCAAAAGCGCTGGGAGACGATAGATCGGATTCGCTTCGACGCCCGCGTCCAAGCCTGTTATTGCTCGGTCTTCAATGAATGCTGGCTCTCCAATATGGCCGCAGACCTGCCGCAGCCTGTGAAGAATTGCGCTAAAGCCGAGCCGGTAGGTGCGCACTAATCCTTGAGTATCATGCGCGGTCGATAGGTCTTTGGTGAGCCTCCCGGCTTGGTTTGCACTTTCATGCAAGCGACTTGTTGCTGTTTGCGCGTTATTCTCTGATTTTTTGTTGAAAACCTAAGGCCCACTTTTGGCTGTCTTGGGTTCTGCCTCCCGCAAAACGCCATCGCGTCTCCATTCTCCCTCCACCGTCAAAGCGCACTGGGCTTATGCACGATCAAGGAGATATGCATGCGTGGGTTTCGATTTCCGGTTGCCGCAAGTGGTGGAATTGTGCTGGCAATCCTCATCATCCTGCTGACACCTGCTGCCCAAATGGCCAAATCTGATGTCGGCTCAGCAGATATTTGGCCGATGGTTTTGGCCAGCAATGGAGAATACTTCCTCTATGGAGGCATTTTCTTTGCCATCTTCACATGGGGTTTAGCCAAATGGTTCCCCAATCGGAAATTGTCGCGCAAGCCATCCCACAGCGGCGAGCAGATTTGGCGCGAGGTTGCTTTTTCGCTGTCCTCTAACGTCTTGTCTATTGCGACGGGCCTGTGGTTGGTTTTGTCGAACGAGGCCCTACAAGCCAACATGTATCGCGATATTCACGGCCCTGGCGGGCTCATTTATGTCGTTGCAACGACCTTTGCTCTCTTCCTGGCTCACGACACATGCTTTTATTGGTCGCATCGGGCCTTGCACCATCCCAAGCTCTTTCCCCTGTTTCACCGCGTCCACCATGATAGCGTTGAGCCGACACCCTTTACCACCTTTTCCTTTCACCCGGTGGAATCGGTCATCCAAGATCTCAATAGCTTACTTGCCCTTGTAATCCTCTTGGTGATCCCATGGCATCCTGCCAGCCTTGTGGCCTTCAGTCTTGGGGTGACCTTGTTCAATCTTCTCGGCCATATGGGTTTTGAGATTTACCCGCGCACGTGGCATAGATGGCCCATTCTTGGCTGGAAAACGACCTGTTATCACCATTACATGCACCATCAGCGCTCTGGTGGTAATTACGGGCTCTATTTTCGCTTTTGGGACCGCCTGTGTGGAACTGAGTTCAAAGATTATGAGGCCCGCCAGGAGGCCTTGTTTACCCGCCGCTTTGTCCAGTCTGAGCAAACCGCAACGTCGGTGGAATAGGCCATGGCAAGCTGCCTGTTCACCGATCTCTTAAGGCTTGGGCTTTCGTTTGCGCTCAGTCACTTCCGGCGGCAGAGGGGGGATGGGCAACAAGCCCAGCGCGTCTCGGGCGCGCGAGCCACCAAAGCCCTCACATGCTGGGTCCGGCTTTGACAAAAGCGCTGGCTTTAGACTTTTGACCGCCTTGGAACCCTTCGACGGCTGGCTCAGAAGATCGGCGAAAGCGGTCCCGGCGGATTCGGTCAGCGCATAGGCATCCCCGATGGGGGAAACAGAAGCCTCCGAGCTGATGACATCAGCCTTTTGCCGCCACAACATGGCCGCCGTCGCGCGACCTGAGGCATCGTACAATTCAAACTGAACCGTCAGCGCCCCGAGGCCAACGGGCGGGCGGACACCGGTGAGTGGTGACACCATGGCTGTGGCATTGCCAATTGCGGCCCCAACACGGCCAGTTGCAATGACCTCGGATATTTCGGCCTTGAGACGGTATGCGGATGCGGCCTGTGCCGCGCCGTCAGCTGCCACAATGTCGAATTGATCTGACAAGGCTGTGCACACGTGGCGGCCAAGGGCGAGCTTGAGAATAGCGGCTTGATCGGCCGTTATGCCCGCAGCGGTCGCATGCTCCGCAGACAGGCGGATGGGGTCGATGACAAGGGCAGCACCTCTTTCAATGGCGGGCTCAGGGGGCGGACTGGCCAGAATTTTCGCGCGGAAGCCAGAGGCCTCTGTCAGTTCAGGATGGTTTTGGCGAAAAGGGGTCTGTTCATCTGGTAAAGTCGTACAGGCAACCATGAGAGCTGACAGACTGACAAGAGCAGCATTTTGTTTCGTGCGTGTGGTCCGCGGCTTCTTTTCAGCCTTCCTTCCATCTGTGGTGACTTTGGGGCTGTGGCGCATCATGGCGGTCCGATCCTTTCGCAAACAGGACAAGACGCCCACGCTTGTGTGGAGCCACAATGGAGTTCGGGTTGCGGCATGATGACGAGACCGGCGGTTAGCGGGAGGTGCGTGGCGCAAACGGGCAGGTGGGATTGGTTTCGAATGGATTGGGGGCAAATCACGGTGTTTCCACCGATCACCTCCGACAATGGGGGGCGGGGTTCGTTTCAAACTGAGCAAAAGCGCGCCTCTATGATCCTCGTAGCTAAAGCGTTTGACAATGTGCGGAGTGGGTTGGCCGTGCGGTGGTCTGGGCAAGCGGGGATATTTGGATTCTTACCTAGAAAATCAAATCAACCTTAGGAATCTTCAGTGCCGCTTGACACCTTAAGGCAATTCAGGCTGATTTTTCGGGTTGACCTTTTGGGAGGATGAAATGTCGAGACTGCCAAAGAGATTTGTGGATAGAATTGTTGCCAAATTGAAAGTTTTTCAAAATGTTGCAGTGTCTCAGCGCGAGCGTGATGTGTCTGAAGCGGATACGGTAACAGTCGTAAAGGACATGCTTGCGGAACTTTTTGGATACGACAAATACCAAGAGCTAACTAGCGAACAACAGATTAGGGGCACGTTCTGCGATCTTGCAGTTAGACTCGAAGGCAAGATCCGATTTTTGATTGAAGTAAAGAGTGCCGGAACTGACCTAAACGCCACTCATTTGCGACAGGCGGTAAACTATGGCGCCCATCAAGGGATTGAATGGGTAATCCTTACGAATGCGGTCGAATGGCGCGTGTTTCGCTTGCGTTTCAGTCAGCCAATAGAGCACGAAGAAGTCACAAGCTTTAAACTGGGTGAGCTTTCTGCCCGAAAGGAAGATGATCTAGCAAAGCTCCTTTTGCTCGCCAAAGAAGGACAAGCCAGCGACGCAATGAACTCTTTCCACCAAAATGCGCAAGTTCTGAATAGGTTTGTCATTGCGCAATGCGTCCTCACGGATGGGGTTGTGGGAGCTGTCCGAAAGGAGGTTCGCAGGTTGTTTCCAGATGTAAAGGCGGAAGCCACTACCATCCTGGATATCCTGTCTCATGAGGTCCTCAAGCGTGATGTTATCGAGGGCGATAAAGTCGTAGAGGCGAAAGCGCGCATAAAAAAGGCCGAACAGAAACTGTCACGGAACGCCAGTAGGGCGTTAGCACAGTCAGCGTCGATCGCGGATGGATAGTTCAATTGTTTTGGAGCGGGCGTTTGCTCGTTTCAAAAACCGAAGGCACCACCTACCCGATATACTTCGGCCACAGTGACCACCGCCTGTTGCGTCGCCTGCCTTGGAAGGCTGAAAACCGTACGCCAATCCTTGAGGCGCTAGGATCGGCACAAGTGCCCGATGCAATCGATGTCAAAGCGCTTCGGGAGCGTGAGGGCCTTTCGCGTGAGGACTTCGCCTCAATTTATGGCTTATCAGTCGATAGCGTCCGATCATGGGAGCGGGGGACTGTCCCCAGCCGGGCGACACGCGCCTATCTAGCCATCATCGCCCATGCGCCTCATATCGTGCGGCGTGGGCTGGGTGTGCGGTGGTAGGCCCTGCTTGTAAGCCGTTAGTCTCTCGACGCCTGCCAGCTCCAATTTGCTGGCGGCTTTCGCTTGTGATCGTCTTCAAATGCACACTTTCCAAGTGAGATGGCATCAGAAGTCATGTCTTCAAGCCATTCCTCGGTTGCGAATTTGGCGTTTGCGGGACCTAATTCACCAAGCAAAACATGCGTGGTGAAAGTA
The DNA here is from genome assembly GCF_003112735.1 of Candidatus Phycosocius bacilliformis. Taxonomy (GTDB): domain Bacteria; phylum Pseudomonadota; class Alphaproteobacteria; order Caulobacterales; family Aquidulcibacteraceae; genus Aquidulcibacter; species Aquidulcibacter bacilliformis. The sequence continues at coordinate 96,150 of NZ_BFBR01000006.1, read as the reverse complement.
ATAGTGTTTTGGTTGCTTTTGGCCGTAATAGTGAAGCTGATCATATTGATATACCCATTTTCTATGGTGGAAAGGCGAACTTTGCGCCCGCTTATCATTGCGCTGGTTCATGGTTAATTAGGGATTAATAAGAGAAGCCAGTTTGCAGTACTCTGAGGCGGCTTTCATTGATGGCAAATAATTACATTCAGGACTCTGTTCCTGCTTTGGTGGAGGCGCTCTTGCGCGGCCTAGCAGAAGGCGACACCCAGCTATAGCCCTATCGCGCTGCGGGCCATAATGGCGACAGGCGGGCGGCTGGGAGGCTGGCTAGGCGCGCAGACATTAGGACGCGAGTGGCCGAATTGAGAATGCCGTCACCCAATGTCCGAGATAACCTCATTACGGCTTTACTTCAGGAGATCGAAGGAGCGAGGGTTAAGGCCCTTATGGCAGACCCTCCCCAAGCAAACGAGGCAATTCAGGCGACAATGCTAAAGGCGCGAATAATGGACTATGAGGTTACAGCCCGGAAGCAGGACCGCGCTATCAAGCGCGCAAGCCTAGAGATTCTGGGGTTAAATCTCTGAAGCCCTACGCCCGAAGGGGGCTGAAATGTCATCAAGTGCGCGCGTGACGTATGATGTGGCTTGGATTGCCGATTTGTCCGGATCGCGTTTGAGTTTTCAGACCACTTCGCGTGCGGAAAATGAGTTGGGTAGATGGCTGTTACGGGAAACGCTGGCAACCATGCATTTGCTAAATAGGTTCGTTAAGTACGAGTAAACGATGAATGGGACAGATACCTGATTTATCGGTCCGACTAGGTTTGTGATTTGACGCGTTCGAACCAATGAATGAAGTTCTGAGGACCTACGATTAGATTTGATAGAAGTTGCCTTGGAGAGCGGCTATGGACGATAGCAGTATTGGATGGAACTCTGAATTTCCTTGGCAAGTAGATTTAGGCTTCTTGGTTTTAGCTTTCGCTGTTTCCGCGCTATTTTGGAAGCTTGGATTTGTTCGGCAACCTGTCCCGGATGGTCAGAATGGACGTAAGCCGCCAACCTTCTTTATGGAAATCTTTGTGATATGTTTTTGTGTCGCGATAATTCTCTTCTTTGTTGACAATTTGCTCCCCGAACTCAGCGTCTTGACGTTCGCATTCATTAAGGTCGGCGCTCTTTCACTCTTTGTTGCCGGAATGCAATTAGTGGCCTTTGACTCTGGATTTCAACAGGGTGCGGATCATGAGCGTAAATTTGCGCAGAAGTGGGAACGTGAGGCGCCACAAAAAGAAGCTGCAGCAAAGGCACCAGAAGCTACTGCCAACGATGAAGATAAATAGAGACTCAATTCGCTGCGACATTGCGAGTATGAGCAAGAGCGAATTTCAGACCAGTTCGCGCGTACGATGTATGGCGGGGTAAAGCCCGCCAATCTGCTTTGAGGGCGGATGATGTTTATGCCAGATATATGCGCGGGTGCGTATGGTGGGGTGACTATTCCCATTTACGGCACTTCTGTCAGTTTTGTCAGGTCCAACCCTAGGGCTTTCCAATTTTATCTGCGTGGGGCGAAATTTGGTCAAATGGGGACCATATGGGGACCAAATTTTTGTTCCCGTTTTGGTTCTCAGCTAAGTTATTGATTTAATGGTGGGCGATACTGGGATTGAACCAGTGACCCCTGCAGTGTGAATGCAGTGCTCTTCCGCTGAGCTAATCGCCCGTCGCCTCACGGTTATAGGAACCTGCGTGCGAGAGGCGGCGTATTGGCCTTTGGCGGCGGTGCCGTCAAGGGGGGCAGGTGCCAATCATCGCGCCGGGCTGCAGGCAAATTGGGCCTGATTGGCGAATCTCTGGCTGTCTTGTCTGGGTCGGAAGAAGGGCTCGATTGTCATGCACGTGCGCTCGGCTTGATCGAAAACAGGGGTGAATCTTGGCAATTTCAGTGCAAAAATCGGTTCCATGCAAAAATGCAATTCACCTATGATTTAGAATGACGCAAGAGAATGACCTGTCTATCGGGTCCATATTTGGCAAATTTGGCCAAGATTTATCCAAGGAGCGAGGCAAATTAGCATATTTCTTGCTGAAAATTGGCCCATTTCAGGCAGGTTTCAGAAAAACTGATGTCAAGCCCCGCGGGGATGATTTTTTGGTCACGCGGATGCGATCAAAAAACTTCGAAATTCGCCTTGAATGTGACAGGTTTGTGTTGTTAAAGCCGCCATCCCAAACAAACCGCTGCTTACGAAGGTTTGTCCCACTAATCAAAAACAAGACCAATGAGGACCACAATGGAAGGCGATTTTTGCACGAATGACGGCGCACGCCGTTTGAAGCTGAAGATTCAAGAGTATTGGCGCGAGCGCGGTTATGACGTGAGCGTGGATCTCGTGGAAGAAGGCTTTGTGCCAGCCATGCGTTCGGGCCGCACCGATGTGCGCTCTGACATGATCAACGGCCTGCCCCGTCGCCGGGCAGTGACCGAAGCGGCATAAGCTAAGCCGGCAGGAATCGCCCGACCAAATCGGGCAGTTCGGCATAGTGATCAAAGACAGCGTCCGCCCCCAAGGCGGACGCTTTTTCTATGGTATATCCGAAACTGGCCAACACCACAGGAACCCCGGCATTGCGGGCTGCTTGGACGTCGGTGATGCTGTCACCCACCATAAGCGCGCGCCCCACATGCCCGCCGCTGGTCTCGATTGTATAGCTCAAATGACGCCCATCAGGTTTGTTGACCCCGGCCTGACCATTGGCAATGATGGCAGTAAAAAAGCGGGCCATGTCAAAAGCTTGCAGGACCGGCATCGCCAGATGAGCTGGTTTATTGGTGCAAACACTCAAAATCGCACCACGGGCGGCGAGGGCCTCCAATGTGGCGATGACGCCGTCAAACGGCACGCTCTCATCCGTCAGCCCAGCCTGATACACCTCAAGGAAATGGGCGACATGGACGGCCAGCGCAGCCTCGTCAAACTCTACCCCGGCCGCTCGGCCGGCTTTGATCACCAGCGCGCGCGCGCCTTGACCAATCATGCCGCGCACACTTGTGAGCGAGATTTGCGGCAATCCGGCCCGATCCATCACGGCATTGGTGGCGCGTACCAGATCTGGGGCAGTGTCCACCAGTGTGCCGTCGAGATCAAACGAAATGGCAAAGCCGCGTAGATCTCGCGCCAGACTGTCACCCATGGCCGTGCCATCCCTTTGCTTCTGGTCCGCACTGGCACCGGCCAGACGTAATCCAATCGGTTCTTACCAAGGATTTTCCTGTTTCCCTCTGGCCCGCCGACAGCTACGAGGGCTAGAAGGCTGAACCCTTCGGCGCAAGCCGAATCAGCAATTGAACAGCAGAAGGAAGCCTCATGTCCCGGTCACGCGCTGCCATCATTCTTGCTGCCGGACACGGCACGCGGATGAAATCGTCGCTCTCTAAAGTGCTGCACCCGGTCGGTGGACGACCCATGTTGGACTGGACGATTGCACTGGCCCGCGGTCTTGGATGTGAGAAGATTGTCGTGGTGGTGGGCGCGCATAATCCAGATGCGCGGGCACGGGCCGAGGCGCTTTTGGGACCCGGCACAACCGCCCTGCAAGACCCGCCTTTGGGCACAGCTCATGCCGTGCGCGCTGCCCAAGCCGCGCTGGCAGGATTTAGCGGCGATGCCATCGTGCTCTATGCCGATACGCCTTTGATCGGCGCGGCCACTGCTGATCACGTTTTCACCACGCTTGCTGAAGGTTATGCTGTTTCGGTTCTGGGCTTTGAGGCCGAGGACCCCGGAGCCTATGGTCGCCTGATTGAAACCCCTGAGGGCGATCTTGCCGCCATCGTGGAAGCCAAAGAAGCAAGCCCTGAGCAATTGACCGTAAGGCTGTGTAATTCAGGCGTACTGGCCGCACCTGCGCCCCTGCTGTTTGAGTTGTTGGCAGAGGTTAAAAATGACAATGCCAAAGGCGAATATTATTTGACCGATGTTGTGGCCTTGGCCCGCGCCCGTGGCCATAAGGCCAAGGCTGTTCCCGCACAAGAAGCTGAAGTTTTGGGCGTCAATAGCCGGGTTGAACTTGCTGTTGCCGAGGCCCGCTTTCAGGCCGCCCGACGCCATCAGGCCATGCTAGAGGGGGTGACATTGATTGCACCCGAAACGGTCCATTTCAGCCATGACACCCAGCTTGCCGCCGATGTGGTGGTGGAGCCTCACGTGGTGTTTGGCCCCAAAGTGGTGGTTGAGACCGGGGCCGTCATCCGCGCCTTCTCCCATTTGGAAGACTGCATCATCCGCCGCGGCGCTTTGATCGGGCCTTATGCCCGCATTCGGCCGGGCAGCGACATTGGCGAAAACGCCCATATTGGCAATTTTGTTGAGACCAAGAAGGCCAAGATCGGGGCCGGGGCCAAGGCCAATCATCTGACCTATCTGGGCGATGTCACCGTGGGGGCCAAGACCAATATCGGGGCGGGCACCGTCACCTGTAATTATGACGGGTTCGATAAATATCATACCGAGATCGGGGCCAATGCCTTTATCGGCTCAGACACCATGTTGGTTGCCCCGGTGAGTGTGGGTGAGGGGGCGATGACGGGATCAGGCTCTGTCATCACCAAAGACGTCCCAGCCGGCGCATTGGCAGTTGAGCGGTCTGAACAGCGCAATCTCGACGGCTGGGCCACCAAATTCCGTGCCCGCAAGGCCGCCGCCAAAGCGGCTAAAGCCTCACCACCGTCGGGGGACTAAAGGGTGAGCGGGCTTGCCACGGATCTTGCCAAGATGCAGGCCGCCGCTGCGGCGCTTGAATATGTGGAATCGGGCATGATTGTTGGCCTTGGCACCGGGTCAACCGCCAATCATTTCATCGCCATGTTGGCAGATCGCGTGGCAGAGGGCCTTACCATTGGTGCTGTGCCCACATCGGAAGCCAGTCGCCGTTTGGCCGCCAGTTTGGGCATCGCCTTGATTGATATTGATCAGGCCGACCGCATTGATCTAACCGTGGATGGTGCCGATGAGATTGATCCCCATCTCAATCTGATCAAGGGCGGTGGCGGGGCCTTGTTGCGGGAGAAGATCATCGCCCATGCCAGCGATCATATGGTGGTGATTGCCGACAGGTCCAAGCAGGTTGCCCAATTGGGCGCGTTTGCGCTGCCGGTGGAAGTCGTCAGTTTTGGCTTTACGATCACCGCCAAAAAAGTGTTTGACGTGCTGCGGGCAACAGGCTGTCAAACCGCAGACATCAAGCTGCGCGAAGCCGGCAGCCCCGGCAGGGCCTATGTGACCGACAATGGCAACCTCATCCTTGATTGCGCCTGTGGTGTTATCCCCGATCCGGCCGCAACAGCCACTGCGCTAAACACCATACCCGGTGTCGTTGAAAACGGCCTCTTCCTCCCTTTCCCCCGTACCGTCCGCACCGTGCTGTTCGGTCACGAAGATGGGGTGGATGTGGTGGGGGCTTAGGGTTCAAGTACACATGCCCCATCATCTTGACGCCTGATCGCTTTAACGCCAAAAACAATCTATGGATTTGGACTATTTTCTGGACCGCTGGTCGGGCCGGGAAGGTGGTGCTGAACGCGCGAATTATCAGGCGTTTTTAAGTGAGTTGACGGAAGTGCTTGGGGTGGCGAGGCCAGACCCTTCTGCGGCAACGACTGAGCTGAATGATTATGTTTTTGAGCGCGCAGTCAGGCCGGTGGGCCAGCCGACGGCGCAGCCAAAGCGTATTGACCTTTATAAGCGCGACCACTTCATCCTTGAAGCTAAACAGAGCCGTTGGCGAGCCGATAATGCCAAATACGTTCCCCATTACGAGCAGTTAAGCACGCCATCTATGGATGCAGTGGCCAGTTTGTCTCGCAAGCCAGCGTGGGATGCGTTGATGCGCAATGCTTTCACTCAAGCCTGCGATTATGTGGCCATGTTACCGCCTGACCATAAGGCACCCCCCTTTTTGATTGTGGTGGATGTTGGTCGATGCATCGAACTTTATGCCGATTGGACCGGAACGGGCAGGGGCTATTCGTCCTTTCCTGACCGCTTGAACAATCGCATTTTACTTGATGACTTGCGCGACGAGGTGGTTCGTAAGCGCCTCGCAGCGATTTGGACCGACCCGCACAGCCTCAACCCAGCCACGCGCGCCGCCGTTGCCACGCGCGAAATCGCAGTTCGCCTCGCCGAAGTGTCAAAATCGTTAGAAGCTAAATCCTTTGCCCCTGAAGACGTCGCTTTGTTCCTGATGCGCTGCATCTTCACCATGTTTGCCGAAGATGTAGGCCTCTTGCCGCCGAAAAGCTTCACCGACCTCTTGACCCGTAGTCTTGAGCGGCCAGACCGCTTTGCCCGAAACCTCAAGGACCTGTGGGAGGCGATGGATAAGGGCGGCGATAGCCTGGCCATTGATGCCAAGGTCCGCCACTTCAACGGGGGGCTGTTTGCGTCGACCACCGTCTTTGAGTTGGAGCGGGCCGAGATTGGGGAGTTGCTGGCCGCAGCCCGCAAGAATTGGCGCGAAGTAGAGCCTGCCATTTTCGGCACTTTGTTGGAACAAGCCCTCGACCCCAAAGAGCGGGCACGACTGGGGGCCCATTTCACCCCGCGCCCCTATGTGGAGCGTTTGGTAGAGGCCACCATTCTGAGTACGCTGAAAGAGGATTGGGACCATGTGTTGCGCAAGGCCGAACATGCCAAATCTGAAGGCGATGGGGAGCGGGCGATCAGCCTTGTGAAGGCTTTTCACCACGAACTCTGCAGTCTTCACGTGCTCGATCCTGCCTGTGGCACGGGCAATTTCCTCTATGTCGCCTTGGACTTGATGAAGCGGCTGGAAGGCGAAGTCCTCAATGCGATGGAGGCTTTAGGCGGCCAAGAGGGCTTGGCCTTTTTGAAGGGGGAGGGTGTGACGCCCGACCAATTCTTGGGCCTAGAAGTCAATCCGCGTGCAGCCAGCATTGCCGAGCTTGTGTTATGGCTGGGCCACCTTCAGCAGCATTATCGCAACCGCGAGGGCCATCCGGCAGAGCCGATCCTGCAAGCCTTTGGCAATATCACCAAAATGGACGCAGTCTTGAGTTGGGATGGTTATCCTGTTCCGCAGGTCAAAGACGGGCAGGAGGTGTTTCCCAATCCGCGCCAACCCGCTTGGCCAGAGGCGGAATTTATCATTGGCAATCCTCCCTTTATTGGCGGCAAGGATATTCGGGCCAATCTGGGGGGACCCTATACCGAAGCCCTTTGGAAGGCCCATCCGGCCATGAATGATAGTGCCGATTTGGTGATGTATTGGTGGGATCGCGCCGCACACATTCTGACCGCCAAGAACAGCCGCTTGCGCCGCTTTGGCTTTGTGACCACCAATTCGATCACCCAGGTGTTTCAGCGCCGCGTGGTCGAGCGCCACTTAAGCGGAAAATCGCCCCTCTCCATCCTGTTCGCCATTGCCGATCACCCTTGGACCAAAGCCACCAAGGACGCGGCCAGCGTGCGTATCGCCATGACAGTGGCCCAAGCGGGACTGCATGAAGGCAAAGTGCTGAAAGTGGTGCACGAAACAGGGCTTGAGACCGACACGCCCCAGATTCAGGTGGTGGAGCAATTCGGGCGAGTGAATCCTGACCTGACGATTGGGGTGGATTTGAGCAAGGCGCTGGCCTTGCGGGCCAATGAGGGCCTCGCGAGCCGGGGAGTGATGCTTTTTGGTGGCGGATTCATCTTGAAAAAATCTGAAGCTGAACTCCTCGGCATGGGGCAAGTCAAAGGTATAGAGAAGATCATTCGACCATATCGAAATGGCCGAGACATCGCCGGAAAATCTCGAGATCTATTTGTGATCGATTTCTTTGGATTGACCGAAGACGCAGCTCGGGCCCAGTTCCCAGATGCGTTTCAACATGTCCTAAAGAACGTCAAGCCAGAACGTGATGACAATCGGGACAAAGATATTCGAAATCGTTGGTGGCTCTTTGGACGGACCCGGGACGAAATCCGTCCAGCGCTCGAGGGGCTTGCCCGCTATATCGTTACCGTGGAGACGGCCAAGCACCGCGTATTTCAATTCCTCGACGCGAGTATCCTGCCGGATAACAAATTGATTGCCTTTGGCTCTGACGCTGCCGATGTGCTGGGTATCCTATCCAGCCGAGCCCATTATCTATGGTACTTTGCTAACTCAGGCATGCTGGGCGTTTATGATCGTGAAGCAGTCTACGTCAAATCCCGCTGCTTTGATCCTTTCCCATTCCCCGATGCCACAGACGCCCAAAGGGCCATGATTGGGGCCATAGCCGAGGAATTGGACGCGACGCGCAAGCTGGTGCTGGCTGAAAACCCCGATTTGACGCTGACGGGCCTCTATAATCTTCTGGAGAAAATTCCCGAGCTTTCCCCTGACGAAGAAGTCCAAGCCCGTCGTGGCCGCGTCTATATTTTACAGCATTTGCATCAGCGTTTGGACGTCGCCGTCGCCGAAGCCTATGGCTGGCCAGCGGATTTGGGTGAGCAAGAGATTTTGGCTCGCCTCGTGGAACTCAACCAAATGCGCCGCGCAGAAGAGGCGAAGGGGCAGGTGCGTTGGCTGCGGCCCGCGTTTCAAATTTCCCGCTTTGGCAGGCCCGGCGATACACGCACCACGGGGGAATTGGACCTTGGCCTCCCCAGCGCTCCGACAAGCACGAACTTGCCGATCTGGCCAAAAGATCGCGACTCCCAACCCTTTGAAGTGGAAAGCGCGGTCCGCGACTTGGGCGAGGACGTTACCCCATCACAATTGGCACGCGTCTTTAAAGGCGGCGGCAAACGGATTGAGCCTCGCGTCAGTCAAATTCTCCTGACGCTTGCCACCTATGGCCGCATCCGCCGCACGGGTGAAGGTCGGTATCGGGCTTGAGGGCGTGTGGCGAAACTTGCTTGTAAGGAAATGAAATGTCGGCGCGGAAAAATGATATTATATTCAAACCCTTGTTAGACCTGAACTCCCCCCAGGCTGTGATCCGATTTCGGGAATTGGCTGCGGCCGTCGACGCAAAACGTGCGAGCTCAAAGGAGGCCGCTCTTGTCCAGCTTCAGGCTGAAGGAATCGTGGATCAAGCCGGGATTCTAACAGAATTTTACTCTCAGTAGTAAATGTATTTAGTTATTTCGAGAGTTTAAGGGACAAGAGGTGGGGCCCAGAAGGTGCAGGACGATGTCTGAAATGAATAAGCCTTTAGCTGCCGCGATGCGGGCCATGGCCGAACGGGCTTTGGACCCCCGCGAGCGCTTGGGTTTTCTAAAATCTGCGAGGGATCTTGATCCTACTGACGTGCGTGTTTTGGAGCAGATTAAAGCCATTGAACGTCAAATTCTTGATGAAACCTGTTACGTCGCAATCGAGCAAGCGATTATTGTGGGTGAGGCGTCAACCCCGATTGAAGGCTGTATCTACATGCTCCAGCCTGACCGCAGCTTGAAGCCATTGAACGGGCGAGAGCTTAGGGCTTTTCATGAACGCCATCCGAATTTTGCGAGATACTGGAGACTTTGACCCAACCCTATCCACCCCCACACCTAGCATTCACCCGCCTCGGCCCCTACATGGACGGTCACGATCTTGAGAGAAAGTTGACCTGCCATGACCCAGAAACCTGCCTATGATGTTGATCTGTTTGTCATTGGTGCGGGCTCGGGTGGGGTGCGGGCCGCGCGGATGAGTGCGGCATATGGCGCGCGCGTGGCGGTGGCAGAAGAATATCGCATTGGCGGGACCTGCGTGATCCGGGGTTGCGTGCCCAAAAAGCTGTTGATCTATGCCTCAGAATTTGGCCATGAGATGGCCGATATCGCCCCCGGCTATGGCTGGACTTTTGAGGGCGCGCGGTTTGACTGGCCGACTTTGCGGGACAATGTTGCCGCGGAAGTGGATCGGTTGAGCGGGATTTATGCCCGCAACTTGCGTAATTCGGGTGTCACCATTCATGAGGCACGGGCGGAAATCATTGGCCCCCACGCGGTACGCCTGTCGAGCGGAGAGGTGATCAGCGCAGGCACGATCCTGATTGCCACCGGTGGGCGGCCTGTCGTGCCCACAGATGTGCCAGGTATTGAACATGCCATCACATCCAATGAGATTTTCCTCCTCGATCATTTGCCGAAATCAATCCTGATTGCCGGGGGTGGTTATATTGCGGTGGAATTTGCCTTCCTGCTCAAAGGGCTCGGGGTTGATGTCACCTTGCTCTATCGCGGCGATACCATTCTGCGCGGCTTTGATGATGATGTGCGCGTGCATGTTCATGGCGAACTCAAGCGCAAGGGCATTCGGGTTGTGACGCACACCATCTTGAAAAGCATCGAAAAGACAGAAGCGGGGCTGCATATCCACTTGGCTAACGGCCAAAGCGTGACCAGTGAGGCGCTTATGCTGGCTGTGGGACGTGAGCCCTATAGTGAAGGCTTGGGCTGTGAGGCCGCTGGAGTGGCCCGCCAGCCCAATGGCGCAATTGTGGTCGATGCATTTTCCAAGACCAGCGTGCCCTCCATCTATGCGGTTGGTGATGTGACCAATCGGATGAATTTGACCCCGGTTGCAATCCGGGAAGGGGCGTGTTTTGCCGCCACCGTCTTTGGAGGCACCCCCATGGCGTTTGATCATGACACGATCGCCACAGCGGTGTTTTCCCAGCCCCCGACAGGCACGGTTGGCCTGTCTGAAGCCGACGCGCGGGCAAAATATGGCCCGGTTGATATCTACAAAACCACCTTCCGACCCATGCGCTATGTTATGCCCAATGAAGAAACCCGCATGATGATGAAGCTGGTTGTGCGCCCGTCTGATGATGTGGTGATCGGCTGCCATATCGTTGGGCCTGATGCGGCAGAAATCATCCAAGCCGTCGGCATTGCGGTGAAACATGGGCTAACCAAGGCCCAATTTGACGCCACCTGCGCGGTCCACCCCACGGTGGCCGAAGAATTGGTGACCATGAAGGAAAAGTGGGTGCCGTCGGTGGCATAGGACAGGTGCAAGACCGACGAAGCGCAATTCCGCGGCGTTAGCTAATCTGTAACGCTTGGGTGTTACTGATCAGTAATCGGTCGTGCGTGTCCCTTCCACCCCGGAATTGAGGAATGGTGCCGATGCGCCCGTCCCCGCAAACCAGAATGGCCACGATCCTGTTGGCAGAATCCAATCCCCAGATGCGCAGCGCGATCCGCTCCATCCTCTTGTATCACAAATTTCATCAGATCACCGAAGCTTACGATACCAAAAGCTTTATGGAATCGGTTCGCTCGGTGCCATTTTCGGCGATCCTGCTTGATTCAGGTATTCCCAATCTGGATGCCTTAGCGATAACCCGCTTCATTCGGGCGGGCCGATTGGGAGCAAACCGAACGTCGGGCATTATGCTGTTGTCGCTACGCAGCGACTTGCCCTACGTGTTCGAGGCCCGAGAGGCAGGTGTGACTGAATTCATTGCCAAGCCCTTTTCCACCGCATCCTTGATGACGCGATTGGTCTCCATGCTGGAAAAGCCCCGTCCATTTGTGACAACTGACTCCTATACAGGACCCTGTCGCCGCACAGGTCTGGTTGAACCCGACTTCACTCCACCGAAGCAACGCGCCGAGGATGGTATGGCTGTGCGCCACGAAGATATTGTGGTGATCCCGCGACGCCCGTGAGGACGTGATCTAAGTTTCGGCGCGATCAGCCAAACAGGGCAATTGTCTGGCGGCTGGCCAAGAGGGGGCGGCCGTCAGAAGCCCACAGATAGGCATTTTGGGCTGAATAGCCATCGCCTGTGTGCTCATTTTTCAGATAGGCAGCGTGCCAGTCGCCTGGGCTGGTCAAATCGTCGCTGAGGAAATCGACCATCCATGTCATGGTGCTGATCGGGGCAAAGGCCTTAAACAACCCCAGCGCGGCAGGCGGGGGCGCGTCGGCCAAGGCCAGCAGTGCCAACTCAACAAAATCCGGATGACTGTCACGAGGGCGCAGCCACCAATAAATGTCTGACTCTGCGGCACCAGACATTGGTGGCACACCCCCAGCCACACCCATATCGAAATGATCTGTGAAAGATGGGCGTATCCGGTCGCGCGGCAGAAGCACGCTTTCGGGGCTGGGAAGGTCAGGCATGGCCAGTTGTTGCAGAGAATAGGCCGACGGCCTCACCGCTCCAAAGCAGAAGCTGGCTTGGACACCAAAGCCTGCTTCACTCGACAGATCCGCCGTGACAAAGGCGGCAGACTTGCCGCGGCGCAACAGGCGCGGCCGAATGCTGACATCCCCGGCACTGGGGCCAGCAAAGGCAACCAGAACCGAGCGCAGGGCCGGCAAATCAGGAAAAGCAAGCCGAACGGCCCGCAGACATAGAGCCGCCGTGATGCCCCCATACAAGGTGCGGCCCTGCATCCAGTCTGGACCGACATCGACACGAAAGCTGTCACCCTCAGGCGTTACCTTTCGCATGAGATCATCAAAGCGGGTGGGTTCTTGGCTCATGCGTGGAGGGCCTCTTCGACTTGGTGCAATCGGTCCTTACCGAAATAGAGCTCTGATCCAACAAAGAAACTGGGGATACCAAATACCCCGCGCGCCACGGCTGCCTCAGTATTGGCCACCAGCTTGGCCTTGGTCTCGGGCAGATTGGCTGCCTCAATCAACTCTGATCCTGACAGCCCGGCACCATCCAAGACCGCTGTGATGACCTCGACATCATCCATTTTCAGGCCATCCTCCCAAAACCCTTTCAGCACCGCTTCGATATAAGCGGTTTCAACGCCCGCGGCTTGAGCCGCGATCAATCCGCGGATGGCATGGATGGAATTGACTGGAAAATGGGGGTTCATTTTGAACGCGCTCAGCTGATGGCGCGCAATAAAGCGGCGCATTTCCAGCATCTCATAATCCATTTTCCCCTTAATCCCGCCAAAGGCGATCATCGGGGCTTGGTTGCCCGTCGCCTTGAAAATGCCGCCGAGCAGGCAAGGCGTGATCACCAATTTGGCCCCGGTGCGGGCCAGCATTGGGCCCAAAGCATGATAGGCCAGATAGGCATTCGGACTGGCAAAATCGAAAATGAATTCAAGATTTTTCATGGTTTTCCTCACCAGGTTTCGCGGCTGGGACGCAAGTCCAGTTCATGGGTCCAAGCGCACGGCTTTTGTTGCCACAACCACACCCAATTGCGGGCGGCTTCATCAACGGCAATGATATCACCGCGCGCCAAGCGGTCTGCATAATCGGGCACAATGCTCTCGATGAATTGGCCTTGCACCATGCCGTCAAGCAGTACATGGGCAACATGAACGCCTTTGGGGCCCAGTTCGCGTGCCATACTTTGTGCCAGCGCGCGCAAGGCATGCTTGGCCCCGGCAAAAGCGGAAAATCCTTCCCGTCCGCGCAAGCTGGCGGTTGCCCCGGTAAAGATGATTGTCCCGCGCCCGCGGGGACTCATGACGCGTGCGGCCTCACGCCCGGCAACAAAGCCCGCAAATGCCGCCATTTCCCAGACCTTTTGATAGACCCGGCTCGTCGTTTCGGTAATGTTGAAGCGCACATTGGCCCCAATATTGAAACAGACCACGTCAAGGTCGCCGATCTCGGCTTCAATGCGATCGACCAAAGCAATCATCTCGGCCTCTTCGCGCGCATCAATGCCGAAAGCATGTGCGGTTCCGCCTTGATCACGGATGGATTGGGCCAATGCCTCCAGGGTGTCGAGATTGCGCGGCCGTCGGGTCATGCAGACGATCAGGCCTTCACGCGCAAAGGCGCGCGCCAAAGCACCGCCAAGGCCATCGCCCGCGCCCACAATCAAACAAACCCGGCCTCTCTCAGACATGTTGCTTGCCAATCATTTTGTCAGTCCATAAACTAAACTCACTTAAAGGCTGACAGCACAGCCCGTCAATCGTGGCCGTAACGGCAAGTCGTAAGGAAAAAGCAGATGCGCTGGCAGGAACTGGATCAGGTTGATTGCCCGATTTCGCGTGCGCTCAGTCTCGTCGGTGACCGTTGGACCTTGTTGATCGTGCGCGATTGCCTGCTGGGGGTAAAACGGTTTGAGGGCTTTCAAATGAGCCTTGGCATCTCGCGCACCATTTTGCGTGACCGACTGGCCCATCTAGTGGCTGCAGGCGTCTTGGAACAGCGCCCCTATCAGGACAGGCCGGTCCGATTTGACTATGTGCTGACCGGCAAGGGCAGGGCATTGCAAGGTGTCATGCTCATGCTGGCGGACTGGGGGCGAACGGCGGTGAGCGGGCAGCCGGAAACCCAGGTCCGCACCTTTCACACGTCATGCGGGCATGTGCTCCAGCCTTATGTGGCCTGTGCCGACTGCGGTGAAGAAGTGCTTGGTAAGGACCTGCGAACTATCCGGCAGGTTGCCAGTTAGATCCCGTCTTGTCGCTTTGTCTGACCTGATGCCTTGGAAGAGCCAGACGCTATAACGCCAATCGGCTGACATGCAGGCCAATGGCGAAGGCGCGGGTTGATTGGCCGGTTTTTACCCCCCGCACTTTATTGACCGCCGGGCCCATGCTGGGGCTTGCCACCCAGCTTGCCCCGCCGTCGCGGGTTTCAAAGCCGGTCTGGCGGGTGCCGATGAAGCCGCGTTGGGCGTCGATGAAACCGATGCCAAACTCGCGCGCTCCCGCATCCTCCACCAGCGGCATCTCGACCCAATTCCTGCCGCCATCGGTCGTTTTGACAAAACGTTGAAGGCTGTTCTTCTCGTCATAGGATTGCACCGTGGCATAGCCAACCTTGGGGGTTGGAAAGGACATTTTCCAACAGTTTTCCAGAGTGCGAGCGCCCCGATAGACTGCCTGCCATGTCTGTCCGCCATCTTCGGTGCGCAGGATCAAGGCCTGAGCCTGTTCGAGGTCGCTTGAGGTACTTGCACAGACAAAGCCGATGGAGGGGGTAAGGAATTTGACGTCGAGGATCATGCCGGCATGTGCGGACAGGTCGAGAACCCTCCACGTCTCGCCGCCATCTTCAGAGCGCATAACGAAGGCTGGTCCACCAACCCGGCCAGCGGCATGGATGATGTGAGTGGTCTTGGCTTCCCCCTGATAGATGCGCCGTGCTGGCAGGATATCTATGCCGCAAATGCCTTTGACAACCGAGATCATCTCGGCCTCAACTTTCTGCCAAGTCTTGCCGCCATCACCTGTGCGATAGAGGGGGTGAGGATCGGTGACACCTGGATAATAATCCGTGCCAACATTGCCCAGAAAGCCTGTATTGGCATCCACAAAACCCAAGGCGCGGATGAAGGTGCTAGGCTGATCCCAGATTTTTGTCCAGACCTCTCCCCCGTCGAGGCTTTGGTACAGCTTTCCAGCGCCATTGCCATACCAAGCCGTCTGGCCATCTGACAGAATGGCCAGATCATCCTGCTTGCCACGATAAGGCTCTGTGGCAAGCTTTTGCCAGGCTGCCGGCGGACTTGCCTGAGCAAGGGCGGAGGATGCAAGACCAGACGTGACCAGACCCGCAAGCCCAAAGGAAAGTTGTCGTTTGGTCAAATCCATCTGCATTCTACCGCCCCTTTTGTCTTTTCTGTCCCCTAACCGACGGGTTTGGTTGGTCAAGTTAAAGCTTGGTAGGGTAAGCGGGCAGCCGCAGACCGACCGCGTCACTTTGAGCTGACAAGCATGATTGTGCAGCCAAACTGGCACCCAAGTTCGACAAAAGCGCCTGTGGCGGCTATGAGCCTGTAGCCCTTTAGGCTTGGAAATTGAGATGACTTGGACGCCTGCTTCATGGCGCGGCTTTCCCGCGCGCCACATCCCCACCGATTATCCTGACCCGTCAGCCCTTTTGGCGGTTGAACAGCGCTTGGCCAAAAAGCCGCCGCTGGTGGTGGCTTCTGAAATTGAGAAACTGAAGGCAGAGCTGGCCCGCGTCTCCAAGGGGGAAGCCTTTTTGTTGCAAGGCGGGGATTGTGCAGAAAGCTTCGCTGAATTCGAAGCCGACCGCATCACCCGCTATTTCCGTGTTTTCCTGCAGATGGCTGTCGCGTTGACCTTTGCGGGTGGCAAGCATGTGGTCAAGGTCGGCCGGGTTGCTGGCCAGTTTGCCAAGCCCCGGTCAGAGCCGACTGAGCTGATCGATGGTGTCAGTCTGCCGTCCTATCGTGGCGACAACATCAATGGCGCGGCTTTTACCCCCGAAAGCCGCATCCCGGACCCTGAACGGCTGATCGAGGCCTATAATCAAAGTACGGCCAGCCTCAATCTGTTGCGGGCATTGGCAACTGGTGGCTATGCCGACCTTGAAAACGTCAATCGCTGGAACCTTAAATTTGCCAAGAAGCAGGGCAAGGCATCGGCTGAATATCTCAAACTCTGCCATCGGATCGAAGAAAGCCTTGAGTTCATGGATGGCCTGGGCCTGAGTGGTCCCGCGGGAATAGCCACGGACACGGTTGATTTCTTCACCAGCCATGAAGCGCTGCTGCTGGGCTATGAGGAAGCAATGACCCGGCAAGACCAATTGTTTGGGTCCGGGGCCTATTATGACACTTCGGCCCATATGGTCTGGATTGGGGATCGCACCCGCCAGCTTGACCATGCCCATGTTGAATTCTGCCGCGGCATTGCCAATCCAGTCGGTGTCAAATGTGGCCCAAGTCTTGATCCTGATGAGCTTTTGGCATTGCTTGACAAGCTCAATCCGAAAAATGAGGCCGGTCGCATTGTGCTGATTGCCCGCTTTGGCTCTGACAAAATCGCCCAAGGCCTGCCACGTCTGGTCCGCAAAGTGACTGAGGCTGGACGCAGCGTGGTCTGGTCATCGGATCCGATGCACGGCAATACGCTGAAAACCGCATCGGGCTATAAGACACGGCCGTTTGAACGTGTGGCCAGTGAAGTCAACGACTTTATGGACATTGTCCGCGCTGAAGGGGCTTATCCTGGTGGTGTGCATCTGGAAATGACGGGCGATGATGTGACTGAATGTACCGGGGGTGCGACCCCGGTGACAGAGGAATCCCTCGCCAGCCGCTACCGCACCCATTGCGATCCACGCCTGAATGCGGATCAGGCCATCGAACTGGCTTTCACAATCGCCCACGGATTGCGCGAAGGCCGCCAGCAACGCCGCTTGGCGGCTGCAGGCCTTTAGAGAGACAAGCCTGCAGCCATTCGGCCATCAATGTTGATGGCCGCCATGAGCCTTATCGCCCTCCACGCTTTGAGACGGGTTTTCGACCACGGGCGTCGGGAAGCTTACACGGCGCGCATTATCAAAGGTCAAAGTTATCTTGATCTGATCACCCGGCTTTACGTCCGGCTTTATGCCAAAAACCATCAGATGCAGCCCACCGGGGGCCAGTACCGCTGTGCCTTTGGCTGGGATCACAACCTCGTTCACTTGCCGCATTTGTTTGACGCCATCGGCTCCGGTGAGATGGGCGTGAAGCTCAATACGGGCCGCGTCGGGGCTCTCGGCCCCGACAAGTTTGCGCGGGACATCTTGGTTGTTGGTTAAAGTCAGATAGGCCGCGGTGACATCCCGCCCCCCGGGCGGCAAGCGTAAGCGCGGCTCGCTAATATCAATCCCATCTATCTGGGCAACAGGAAGCATTGCGGCTGGTGGCGCTTTGGCAGGCTCGCACGCTGTGAGGCTGAACATGGCGAGGGACAAGGGGAGGACTCGCAAAACAGACTTCATCAGTATTTCTCCAAATCAGGTATGGGGGACGCGTTAGGACTCGCAAGGCCCAAATACGTGCTGACGGGTTTAATGTGGCGCAGGACCAGCCGTTCGAGCAGCGCAATGAGGATCAGACAGGCGCCAAGGACCGGCAGGAACAACGCGAAAATGAAGATCAGCAAACCGATGCCGGCACCGATCTTCTGGTCGGGTATGGGCGGGGGCGCACCCAGCACGCCGTCCGGAGCGCGGCGTCGCCACATCACAAAAGCTGATACCGACAGAATGATCAGCCCAAGAGCGGTCAACACACCCAGCGCCTGATTGAGGGGGCCAAATAATTGGCCTTCGTGGGCTGCAATGCCGATCCCAACGGCTTGGTCAATCACATGTTTGTCGGCAAAGGCTTCGCGACGAATTTCCCGGCCATCGCCAGCATCATAGGTGATGTCGGTTCGGCTGATCCGATCCCCGGCGAGGGAGCGGGCCACCCAATGGGGGTTTTTCGCATGGGGTGGCGAGACCACGACCGGTGGGGCCAACTGGGCCGCCCGGGCACTGGCGACAATATCATCCACATTGGCTATATAATATGGCGCATCATGGCCCGAATGGTCGAAGGCTGTGGCTGTGGCACGTCGCTCTGCACTGCGGCTTTGGGTCCAGTCCTTGCTGGCGACCGCCGTCCCGGTCCAGTCGCGCACCATGTCAAAGCCTTTGCCCCACACATTGGTCCAGGGCAGGCCCGTCACCAGAAGGAAAAGGGCAAAGAAGGATACCCAAACCCCTGTGACGGCGTGCAGATCCCGCCAGAACACTTTCGGCCCGGCTTGGAAGCGGGGGAACAGGACCCCACGCCAGCCCTCAGCCCCACGTGGCCACCACAAGAAGAGCCCGGTCGCCACCATAACAATCGCCCAAGATGCAGCCAGTTCCACGATCAAGGACCCATTATCTCCCATCAGAAGTTCGCCATGAATGGTGCGCACCACTGCCATCAGGCGGCCCTCGCGGGGGACCGTCTTCAGCACGTCAAGGCGCGTCGGATGCACATAGACGATGGTGTCTTCCCCGCCTTTGGTCACCGTGACTTGGGCAGCATCGCGCGGCCCATCTGGAAGGCGATAGGATTTGAAGCTTGAGCCTTCGATATGTTTGACCGCCAGAGCGACCTGCTGGCTGACAGCCACTGGCGGGCCGGTCACCTCCAATTGGCTATAGGGCCGATCCAAAGCGGCCTCGATCTGGGGTTTAAACAGATAGAGGCTGCCGGTGACAGACAACAAAATGATGAAGGGAATGCAGAAGAGACCGGCATAAAAATGCCAACGCCAGAGCATGCGATACAGTCGGGCAAAACGCTCACCTGGGTTCTGGGATTGGGCTGGGGCAGCACGAGCACGCATGGCAACCTCTAAAGTTTCAGCTTCACGTCCAGCACATAGGTGCGCTGGGGCAGCGGGTGGGACACATAGGCTTGGTCGTTATTGATGTTATCAACGCCCAAGCTGAGCTGGACTTTGTCGGTCAGGTCATGGGTCAAACGGGCATCGACAAAGACATATTCGGTCTGAAAGCCATAGACGCTGCCTTCGCGACCAAAGAGATCCGAGGTCGGTGTCGTGGCCTGTCGCCAACCCAGCGAAGCCCGCCAGCTTGGGCTGATTTTGTAGCGAATATTGCCGCTCGTCCGCCATTCGGGGATGCGGGGGAAGCGTTTGCCTTCCGTCTCGCGATTGGACAGATTGCGCACTGTCCTTGCATCCATGCGGCTCACGCTGACATTCACGTCAAGACCCGTCACCCATAAGTCCTTGGCCTCGCCAATGAGTTCCACGCCCGATTGGGTTACCAGATCGACATTTTTGAAGCTTGAGACGACGGTGCCGAATTGATTGAGACCGCTGAAGGAGAAGATGGCATCCTCAATATCCTGACAAAACAGGCTGGCCGTGAGATCGACCGGCCCCAGACGGGTCCGGGCCATCACACTGATATCGGTGGAGCGTTCTGGCTTTAGATTAGGATCAAAGCTCTGCGGATCGATTTCCCGGGTGATGTCGTCGATCCGGCCTTGAAACAATTCCCCCACAGTTGGAAAGCGCGTGGCAGCACCGACCGAGAGCTGAAGTGTCAAGTCGTCAGTAATTGCAGCCTGCAGCGAGGCTTTAGGGCTGAAGGAATTGTCAGAGCGGGTGGGATAGGTGTCGGCCAGCAGGCCTGCCACTGACTGGCGGCTGATGGAGCCATCGAAAGCCCGCCAGCGATCATAACGCCCACCCAGTGTGAGGGTAACCGTGTCCGTCAGATCGATCGCATCCTCGATCCAGAAGCCAAGGCTTTCGGTCTTGCCAGCCGTCGAAGACGCAAACGTCTGTCCGCTTGCGGCCTGCCAATTTGTGGTGTTGAAGGTGCGTTGGGCGGTTTCATACAGATTGGCCGACAGACCAAATCCAACGGCATGTCTGCCAAATCGCTGATCGAATGTCAGGTCAACCGCATTCCAGCCGGGACTATCTTGTACTTGATAAGTGCCCGGTCCGCTTGACTGGCCAGATACATAGTCACGCGAAGTCTTGGTGTTCCACGTCGGCATCCAATAGCGTGACACATTGGTCCGCATATCCCAGCCGCCAATCTTGCCGGTCAATTTAAGACCCGCCAGATATTCGGTGCGCTCGAAAGCCGAAAAGGTAAGGCCGGTTGCCGTCCACAGCTGATTGTTGAAGCGCACGCGGCCTTGTCCAACTGGGGCACCATTGGTGTCGCGCAAGAAGGTGCGGGTGTCGGCCAAAGTCTGTTCAGTCGTCCAGCCAAACAGCATGGCATCAATTGTCCAGTCTGCGGCAAGGTCATAGCCGATGCGCAGGCGCCACTGGTTTTGCACCACATCTACTGGTGAAGCGGCCCCGAACACCGGTGTGGCCAGAGAGGGGTCGCTAAACGCCCCCGTCACCGTGGTGGCTGGTGCCGTGCCTGTTGCCGGCGTCAGGAGATTATAGGTCATGGATTGGCCAGTATTGTCGAACCGGCGGAAGCCCGCTCGGACGCGCAAGCGCCCCTCTTGCCCAACATAAGTCCCGCCGCCCTCGATGCTGTACCCGGTAAAGGTCTCATCAAAGCCATATTCCTTGAACGGCATGATCATGGCTTGGGTGTTGAGATAGGCACCTGTCTTCTTCGGTTCTTCCGTGCTGATCGAAACCACACCCCCCATGGAATTGCCGCCATAGCGGGCCGAATAAGGACCATAGACAATGTCGAACTGGCGCACATCGGCGGGGCCAACCACATTCCATTTCGGTGGGAAAGAGAAGGAGTTTCCAAGGAAATTGGAGACAAGGAAGCCATCGACCATCACAATGGTGCGCGCGCTTTGCACGGTATTGGCCCCCCGAAGTGCCACCACAGCATTGTCATCGCCCGCAAAGCGCTTGCGGACAAAGAAATTGGGGGCATATTTCATCAGGTCTTCGACATTGATGGCATTGACGGCTTCAAAGTCGCTTTTGCCAAGCGAGACAGATAGTCCGCGCGGTACCACCGTGATCGGTGCGTCGCGTTGCCCGACAACAATGACGGTTTCAGTTGGAGTTTCTGTGTCGGCGGCTGAAGTGGTGTCTTGCGCGACCGCAAGGCCTGGCATGGTCAGGCAGGTGGCAGAAAGTAGAAGGCATAGGGTGGTCGCAAATCTGCGTCGGCACAACGCCGGAAAGTGTTGTTGCATGGGTCATGTATCCAGAAAGTGAAACGGGCAGGCTGATGGTGGCCATCAGCCTGGGCGGTCATGTTTCAGATCTGGATCGGTGGGCCAGTTTTGGGCGGGGGAGGGGCGGCCAGACCGCGCCCGGGGCTGGCAAAATCGTCGGGTATGAGGTCTGTGGGCTGGCTGACCTGAAAGGTCACGGCCGTCATCAGGCCAAACTGGGCAGCCAGAGGCATAATTTGGCCGGCAAAGCCACAGGTTTGCCGGTCATGGTCGGAGGGAACACCCTTATCCTTGTCCGCCAAGGCTTCGCCATCATGGCTCAGGATCTCACCGTCTGCATTCATAAAAGCGGTGACATTTCCCGCTTCGGTACACAGTACGATCGGTGTCAGCCCGGCTGCCATCGCCTGTGGCGCGACCATATATCCCAAGGGGACAGCCACGCGCACGGCCACCGCCAATAGCCCCAGAAGGAGCGGCAGTCGCATGAAGAGCGGCAAAGTGGTGCGCGCACGAGCCATGGGGGCTGGCTAGGCAGACCGACTGTAAAAGTCCAGCCCGTTCGACACACAGCACGCTCGGGGCGATGCGGTGTCAGGACGATCCCACAGCACGTGTGGGGTCCAAATTGCGGCCCCGCCAGCGCATGCGCCAGCATAAATGCGGCCCGGTGGCGCGTCCTCGCGCGCCGACATAACCAATCACCATGCCGGGTGTGACACGTTGTCCCACTGTCACTGCCAGACGTTCCTGATGGAGATAGGTGGTGATGAGGCCTTGGCCGTGGTCAATTGCCACCATGCCGCCTTCCACCAACATGTCAGGTTGGGCCAGAACCACAAAGCCGCTGGCCGGCGCATAAATGGGCGTGCCAATCGGTGCCCCCAGATCAACACCATAATGGGGCCGCTCACCCGCCGCATTCAGTCTTCGCGTGGCCCCCCAAGGACTGGTGATCCGCACAATATCCAATGGCCAGCGGAAGCTTTCTTCAAATCCGCGCGCAATCGGATTGCGGCTGCCAAAGGCGGCTCGCTTCAAAGCGGTTTCAGCCTCGAGGCGGGCGAGAATGCCCTGCGGTGGGTTGACAGTCTCCTCCGGCAGGCCTTCGATCTGACTGGCGGGGGAGGTGCGGGCGGCAATATCGAGCGACAGTCTGGCAGAATGCGTCCCAGATACAATCTCAATCAGCGCAGTGGGCGGTGCATCGCGATCAAAGCCCAGCACAAAACGGCCGTCGCTATCGGCCTGGGTAGATGCACCATCCACGCTGATCGAGGCACCGGGCACAGTGGTGCAGATCAATCTATCCGATTGTTGGGGAATGCCTGAAAAGCGGAACGGCAGGCCAGCACCGGCCCGTTCGGCACCTCGTCTGGAAGAAGCCAAATCCAGAGTGACATGGGCGGTTGCGCTGGTGGCTTGGCCACGATCGCATCCGGTGACGAGACTGGACAGACCCAAGAAGCCCAACCCAAGGCCGCTTCTGATCACCGCCCGCCGCGGGATGGCGCTTGAAACGGTCAGGCCCGCGCGTTGACTTGCTTCCAGCGCGCGGTTGCGGCGGCTGCATCCACATAGGCTTCCTGCAGTTCGACCGACCAATAGCGTAGATCCTCAAGCGCGATGGGTTTTCCCGTCACCGCGCAGCGCACAAATTTTCCAGGCCGCAGGATGCTGATTTCCGGCGTGCCATAATGGACTTGTGCGGCACCATCGCCAAAAGGTTTGAGCTTATCAAGCATGGTCATCTCTTTAGGCGAACTTTGTCCCTCGCGCAAAGGGTCTGGTGCTGCGCTTACGCCGGAAAGGTGCCACGAGGTGATCGCCCAAACAAAAACGCGCGAGCTTTTGGCCCGCGCGCTTCCAATTAAAAGGCTTTAGGATTTAGCGATTGATGATCGGCACATAATCGCGCCGCTCGGCCCCGGTATAGAGCTGGCGGGGGCGACCAATCTTTTGGGCGGGGTCGCTGTTCATTTCATCCCATTGGGCTATCCAGCCCGTGGTGCGGGCCAGAGCAAACAGCACGGTGAACATTTCCACGGGGAAGCCCATCGCCTTCAATGTGATGCCCGAATAGAAGTCGATATTGGGATAGAGCTTGCGGCTGACGAAATACTCATCATTCAGCGCGATTTTTTCAAGCTCCATGGCGACCTTCAAAAGCGGATCGTCCTTCACGCCAACTTCGGCCAGCACTTCGTGGCAGGCCTGCTGCATCACTTTCGCGCGGGGGTCATAGTTTTTGTACACACGGTGGCCAAAGCCCATCAGACGCACACCTGAATTCTTGTCTTTCACTTGGGCGACAAAGTCAGGGATATTGTCGACATGGCCGATTTCCTTCAGCATGTTGAGGGCGGCTTCATTGGCCCCGCCATGGGCAGGCCCCCACAGACACGCGATACCAGCGGCGATACAGGCAAATGGATTGGCCCCCGAAGAACCCGCCAAGCGGACGGTCGAGGTCGAGGCATTTTGTTCGTGGTCGGCATGCAGGATGAAGATTTTCTCCATCGCCTTGGCCAGGACCGGATTGACCACATAATCTTCGGCCGGAACCGCAAAGCACATGCGCAGGAAATTGGCCGCATAGCTCAATTCATTGCGCGGGGTCACAAACGGTTGGCCCAGCCAATATTTGTAGGCGCGGGCGGCAATCGTTGGGATCTTGGCAATCAAACGATGCTGGGTGATCTTGCGCTGGACCGGATCATCAATATTGAGGCTGTCGTGATAGAAGGCCGATAAAGCCCCCACTGTCCCCACCATAACCGCCATCGGGTGTGCATCGCGCCGGAACCCTTCAAAGAAGCGGTCGAATTGGGCATGCAGCATGGTGTGATAGGTGATGTCGTTCTTGAATTTGTCGAACTCGGCCTGGTTGGGCAAATGACCTTCCAAAAGCAGATAGGCGACTTCGAGGAAGTTTGACCGCTCAGCCAATTGGTCAATCGGATAGCCCCGGTGCAAGAGAACGCCCTCATCGCCGTCAATAAAGGTGATCTGGCTCTCGCACGATGCGGTCGAGGTAAAGCCAGGATCATACGTAAAGGCACCGGTCTCGGCATAGAGTTTTCGGATATCGATCACGTCAGGGCCTGTCGCACCGCTGTAAACCGGCAAATCAATCGCCCTACCTTCAAATTCCAGTTTGGCGGTACCTTTTGGTTTTGCTTTGCTTTCCATCTTAAAGCCCTCTTGTGTTTCGATCTTTGACCATTTTCCACATCAGAAGTTTACATCACGTCATCAAGACGCAGCAGACTTTCTGTTTTTCCCAACAGCTGTAATGCGATTGCCAAATCCGGAGCTGGAAGGCCACCGGTCAGTGCAGCGCGCAGGCCTGGTCCGATCTTGCCGAACCCCACGCCTTCATGCGCAGCAAAGTCGTCGAGCGCCGTCTTTATGGTGACGTGTTCCCAGGTTTCAACCGCGGCAAGGACTGGCCTTAGCCGGGCCAGGCGGGCGACCACTTCCTCCGATAAGGCTTTGATTGTCTTCTCATCACGCGTGAGCGGGCGCTCGGCCAGCAAGAAGCTAAACTGGGTCAAGAGCTCGGGCAAAGTTTTGGCACGTTCTTTGAGGAAGGCCATGGCGGGGACCAGAGCTGCGTCATCGAGTCGCAAATCTGGCAGGCCACGCCGCGCCGCATGCTCGCGCATCAGGCTTACAAGGCGTTGGTCATCGGCCAAGCGGATGAAATGGGCGTTCACACTGTCCATCTTGGCAAAGTCGAGCCGCGATGGACTGCGCCCCAAGCCCTCGAGATCGAAGAGTTCAAGCGCTTGCTCGGTACTGACAATATCCAGATCGCCTTTTGACCAGCCCAGCCGCAACAAATAGGCGCGCATGGCTTCAGGAAGATAGCCCATGTCGCGATATTCCTCGACCCCCAAGGCACCATGACGCTTGGACAGCTTCTTGCCGTCATCGCCGTGAATCAACGGGATATGGGCATAAGTCGGCACACGCCAGCCAAAGGCGCGGATCAAGGCGGTTTGACGGGCGGCATTGGTCAAATGATCGTCTCCGCGAATGACATGGGTGACACCCATATCCTGATCATCCACCACCACGGCCAACATGTAAGTCGGTGTGAGATCTGAACGCAGCAAGATAAAATCATCAATCTCGCGCCCGGCGGTGGTGACAACTCCTTGAACCTTGTCGGCGACTTCAATGCGCTCATTGTCCCCCGGTGCCCGCAGACGCACGACATAGCGGGCCGCTGGCGGCGGCGTACCATAATCAGGATTGCGCCAGGGCGAGCGGAAAGCTTTTCCCTCGGCGCGCGCCGCATCCTTTAAGGCTGTCTCCTCTTCGGGGGTCAAATAACAGCGGAAGGCCCCACCGCGCTCAACCAGGCTTTCGGCCGCTTCGCGGTGGCGCGCGGCGCGGGCAAATTGGAACAAGGGCGGGCCATCGGCCTCTAAGCCCAGCCAAGCCAAGCCGTTGAGAATGGCATTGACCGCAGCCTCGGTTGAGCGTTCGCGGTCAGTATCTTCGATCCTCAGCAGATATTTGCCCCCTGCTTTTCGTGCAAAAAGCCAGTTGAACAAAG
Organism: Candidatus Phycosocius bacilliformis; assembly: GCF_003112735.1. GTDB lineage: Bacteria > Pseudomonadota > Alphaproteobacteria > Caulobacterales > Aquidulcibacteraceae > Aquidulcibacter > Aquidulcibacter bacilliformis. The sequence continues at coordinate 70,229 of NZ_BFBR01000006.1, read as the reverse complement.
CCGTTCTTGCCCCTCCAATATGGAGATAGCCGGTCGGAGAAGGCGCAAACCGCGTCACAATCGCACTGCCGGTGGCTTCGTGTGTGTGACCTGTCGTTTCAGTGGGAGCATGCATGATGGCGATAGCTTCTGGCAGAGAGACAAATTCAAAGACGGGATCGACCACACGGCGTGGCGATGGCCGCCTCATAACACGCCCCCGTGAAGGGGAAAGCCGTCTGCGCATCTGGTTAGGCGATCGTCTGCAGAACATGCGCGCACAAGAAGCTGACCGGCTGATTTTGTGGCTTCCGGTTGCTTTTGCCTTCGGGGCGGGAATGGGCTGTTCAGTGCGTGCTGATGACCCAGTCTGGGCGTGGGTCAGCCTAACGCTTGTCGCCCTGGCTTTATGGCTGGGTATGAGTTTGGGGACACAGCGTCTGGCAGACACGAGGATCGCAGGCCTGCTCTCAACTGTCGGACTGTTTGCTTTGCTGAGTGCCGCCTTTCTGGGGGGCGGGGCGTCGGGCTTGCTGCGGGCACAAGCTGTTGCGGCCCCCATCGTGGTTGATACAGGAAAGCCTCAAATTGTGACGGGATTTGTCCAAGCCATTGATCGGACGCAGGCCGAGAAATGGCGGGCCCTCATCGTGGTGGAAACCGTGGAAGGCTTAAAGCCCAGTGACCAACCCCATGCCGTTCGGCTGGCATTGGCAGAGGATGAGCCGCCAAAGCCTGGTCAACAAATCCGCTGCATGGCCATGCTACGTCCTCCTCCCGGTCCCGTGGTTCCCGGTGCTTATGATCACAGTCGACGGGCATGGTTCCAGGGGCTGGGCGGAGTCGGTTACGCCCTTAAGCCTTGTTTGGTTGTGTCTCAGCCAAGCTCAATCGGGCAAAAGGCAGGCCTTCAATTAGCCGAATGGCGCTCAGCTGCTGCCCGCCATATCGTTGAGGTGACTGAGGGACATGGCGGGGGATTCTTGGCAGCTGTCGCAACCGGGGATCGGGCTTGGCTCAGTCAGTCTGACAGTCAGGCGCTTCAAACAGCAGGACTTTCCCATGTCATTTCGGTTTCAGGCTTACATGTTGGGCTTTTGGGTGGGCTGATCTATCTGCTCTTCTGGCGCCTGATTGCCCTTGTGCCACCTGTTGCCCTGCGGTTCGACGCACGCAAGATTGCCGCCATCGCGGCTTTAGCATTCACATTGACCTATTGTGTGTTCACCGGGGCCGAAGCGCCTGCCGTCCGCGCCTTCATCATGTCTGCCATCGCCTATGGTGCCATTTTGCTCAATCGCAAGGCCATTTCGATGCGCGGTCTGGCAATCGCGGCCATGTGCGTGCTGATGACGTTGCCCGAAAGTGCGATCGATCCGGGCTTTCAAATGAGTTTTCTGGCCACAGCTGGATTGGTCGCGCTTTGGGAAGCCCGCGAGGGCCAATCACCAACCGGTCCGCGGCCGATTTTTCCTACGCGCATTGTGGGATGGTTTGGGGCAGCGGCTGCCACCAGTCTTGTCGCCGGGCTTGCAACGGCTCCTGTCTCGGCGGCAACCTTCGGCCGAGTTGCGCCTTGGTCTTTGCCTGCCAATGTGCTGGCCGCCCCAATTTTGGATTTCTGGGTCGCACCTTTGGCCACATTGGCAGCAATTTTGGCACCATTCAGGCTCGACGCTTGGGCTTGGCAAGGGGCGGCCAACGGGCTCGCCATCACATTAGACCTCGCCCATTGGGTGGCAGACTTGCCGGGAGCTAATGCACGGATTGGCTGGACCGGATCCACCGCCCCGATCATTCTCATCTTGGCCGTGCTCTGGCTGTGCTTGTGGCGCTCGCAACTGAGGTTCCTCGCCATTATTGGCTTTGTGTTTGGTTTTGGACTATGGGCCGCAAGCCCCCGTCCCGTGGCGTGGATTGGGCCGGAAGGTCGGGCGATCTTGGCGACACCGTCGACTGGTGATGCCAGTTTGTGCCGCACATCTGGCGGGCGGTTTGACGCAAATCGATTAATTGATGCCGCCGGTCTTGATCCGGCGTCGCACGACCGTCTCCTCAGTTCGGGCCAATTCGGCTATGCACGCCAGTGCCAGGTCGGTGAGGGGGATTGGCAGGCCCGCTATGTTTATGGCGGGCGTGGGCGAGGCATTCTTGCCCTTGATCTGCGTGGCCAGAGTCATGTGTTTGGGCCTGGGGATATCCCAGACGGCGCTTTGCTGATGCGCGCTGGCTGGCGCGTCTATTTCTATGACATCCCGTCGCGCAAAGGGCCTTGGGTCGCCCAAGCGCGGGGCCCATCGGCACAAGGGGAACCTATGCCCTAAATTCTGGCCCGGCCAGTAAACTGCCCGGGCCGAGGGATCTAACGTCGTGGCGCGGGGGCTGCTTTGCGCGGTTGGGCCAGCCGCCGATCAAGATAGTTTGCCGCCCGGTCACGTAACAGATCCAATTCATTGCGATAGAAGTGATCTGCGCCCTCGATCATTTCCCACTCAACCGTCTCGCCCTTCTGCGTGCGGATTTTCGACGCCGACCGCTCAAGGTCCGCAGGCGGCGACACTTGGTCGTTGGAGCCGTAAAACATCATGCCAGAAGACGGGCAGGGCGCAAGGAACGACAAATCATAATGATTGGCCGGGGTCGCCACCGTGATAAAGCCGTCGATTTCAGGTCGGCGCATCAACAATTGCAGGGCGATATAGGAACCAAATGAATAGCCGGCGACCCAAGTCACAGGGGCAACAGGGTTCTGGCTCTGCAACCAATCCAGCGCGCTGGCCGCATCGGACAATTCGCCTTGGCCATTGTCGAAATTGCCTTGGCTGCGACCCACACCGCGGAAATTGAACCGCAAAGTGGAAAAGCCGCGTTCAACGAACAATTTGTGCAGCATGACCGTGACCCGATCCTGCATCGAGCCACCCGCTTTGGGATGATTGTGGAGGATCAAGGCAATCGGCGCATTTTCCGATTCGGCCTGATTGTATCGGGCTTCGAGGCGACCCGCCGCGCCAGTAAGGATAAGTTCAGCCATCTTGCTCAGTTTAATTCTTGACCTCTGGGGTCGGGAATACTAGGTCCAATCATGAACCGGAGCGGGCTCGTATCATAGTCTGCTAGCAAAAAGCCAAGATTTTCCGCAATAGGGCTGCAAACCGCATGGTTGGCCGCCTTCTTGGGACATGTCGGGTCTGTCACAGGGACGCACAGAAAGGCCAAGCGCATGGAATTGTCGACCAAAGGACGCTACGCTGTCATGGCGATGGTGGATCTGGCTCAAAATAGCGAGGCCGCAGCAAGCCGTGGTCGCGCGGTCAATCTGAGCGAGATTGCTGAACGCCAAGAGATCAGCCAATCCTATCTGGAACAATTGTTTGCGCGCCTGCGCCGTCGCGGTTTGGTCGCAAGCGCGCGCGGACCCGGTGGTGGATATCGTCTGGCCGCCAATCCGGACCAAATTTCCATTGGCGCGATCATGCAGGCGGTTGAAGAACCTTTGAAGGTCACACGCTGCGACGCCCATGTCCGCGTGGGATGCCTGAAAGCCAATCGGCGCTGTTTGACGCACGATCTTTGGGACGAGCTTTCCCGCCATATCAGCCTGTTCCTGGGGGCGGTGACCTTGGCTGACGTCCTGTCGCGTCAAATGCCGGGTAAGGCAGAGGCTTTGGCCCAGTTTGCGCGTGAGGCGGCAGAATGACCTCGCGCCTGTATGCTGACCACAATGCGACCACCCCGCTGCGGCCTGAAGCGCGGGCAGCGATGCTGGAGGCCTTGGATGTGGGCGGCAACCCCTCTTCAGTGCATGGCGAAGGTCGGCGGGCCAAGCGTTTGCTGGAAGATGCGCGCGAAAGCCTTGCCAAAGTCCTTGAATGTCAAGCCGAAGCCATAACGCTCACCAGCGGTGCAACCGAAGCGCTGCATCTGTGCCTTGAAAGCGCCAAAGCCATGGGCTTTGGCCCCGTTTTCATTTCAGCGGTTGAGCATGATGCTGTGTGGACTTATGCCGCCCGCCTCTGGCCCGAGGCCCAGATCATCCCGGTTAATCGGGGTGGGCTTGTTGATGTGGCCTGGCTGTCTGGTGAACTTGATAACCAGCGCGGCCAACCCCTTGTCATCGTGCAAGGTGCCAATAATGAGGTCGGCACGCTGCAACCGCTCAATTTAATTTCCACCAAAGTAAGGGCTGTGGGCGGGGCACTCTTGTGTGATGGTGTCCAGCTGTTGGGCAAGGTCTCCGTGGGTCAGTTTGCTGGTCTGGCAGATTGGTTGGTGGTCTCCTCCCACAAGATTGGCGGCCCAGGTGGGGCAGGTGCCCTGATCTCGGCTCCCGGGATTGATGTGGTCAATCATCGCAGCGGTGGTGGTCAAGAGCGCGGTGGCCGCAGTGGAACTGAAAACATCGCAGCCATTGCTGGCTTTGCGGCAGCAGCCCGAGCCGCTTGCGGGGATGACGCCGTCCTTGATTTCCAGCGGCTGACCAGCGAGGCCCGCCATGGCTTTGAGTTGGCTGTGGCAACTGCTTTGCCAGAGGTTGAGTTCGTCGGCCATCAGGTCCGTAGACTTGCCAATACGTCCTGTATTGTGGTGGAGGGCTGGGAAGGGGCTGCGCAAGTCATGGCGCTTGATCTGGCCGGGGCAGCGATTTCGGCCGGCTCGGCATGTTCATCCGGCAAAGTGAAAATGTCACGCGTGCTCAAGGCTGCCGGTTTCTCCGACTTGGCTGCAACCTCTGCCATCCGCGCCAGCTTCGGCTGGTCAAGCCAGGTCGAGGATGGTGCGCGCCTGGCTGATCTTTATCTCAAGGCGGCCGCGCGCGCAGGTCGCCCACTTTCCTCCCAAGCTGCCTGAAAGGCTGAAGCGTCTCATGCCCGCCGTTAAAGAAACCATTGAAACCGTTGAAAGTATTGCTGAATATGAGCATGGCTTTGTCACGGAAATTGAGATGGACATGGCCCCCAAGGGCCTGAATACCGACATTGTGCGCTTTATTTCCGCCAAGAAGGAGGAACCGCAATGGATGCTCGACTGGCGACTGCGGGCGTTTGAACGCTGGCAGACAATGCAAGAACCTTCGTGGGCGATGGTGCGCTATCCGGCGATCGACTTCCAAGACGCTTATTATTACGCGGCCCCCAAAGCCAAGGTTGAGCTCAATAGTCTTGATGAGCTCGACCCCGAAATTCTGGCGACCTATCAAAAGCTGGGCATTCCCTTGCGCGAGCAGGAAGTCCTTGCCGGGGTCAGAGGCGCTCCGCGCATTGCCGTTGATGCGGTATTTGACAGCGTATCTGTTGCCACCACTTTCCGCGAGGAATTAGCCAAGTCTGGCGTGATTTTTTGCTCTATGTCTGAAGCCGTGCGTGAGCATCCAGAGCTGGTGCAAGCCTATCTGGGCAGCGTTGTGCCGTTGAGCGACAATTTCTATGCCACATTGAACAGTGCCGTGTTTTCGGACGGGACCTTTGTCTATATCCCGCCGGGGGTGCGCTGCCCGATGGAATTGTCGACCTATTTCCGCATCAATGCGGCCGAGACAGGGCAATTTGAACGCACCTTGATCATTGCTGACAAGGGTTCCTATGTCTCTTATCTGGAAGGTTGTACCGCGCCCAAGCGCGATGAAAACCAGCTCCATGCGGCGGTGGTTGAACTCGTGGCCTTGGAGGATGCCGAGATCAAATATTCCACCGTTCAGAACTGGTATCCCGGTGACAAGAACGGTCTGGGCGGGATTTATAACTTCGTCACCAAGCGGGCCGACTGCCGGGGCGCGCGCTCAAAGGTGAGTTGGACGCAGGTTGAAACGGGTTCAGCGGTGACGTGGAAATATCCTTCCTGCATCTTGCGGGGGGAGGAAAGCCAGGGCGAGTTTTATTCCATCGCTATTACCAATGGCCACCAACAGGCCGACACGGGCACCAAGATGATCCATCTGGGTGCCAACACCCGCTCGCGCATTGTGTCCAAAGGCATTTCAGCCGGGCGCAGCAACAACACCTATCGCGGACAGGTCAGCGCCCACGCCAAGGCAAAAGGGGCGCGCAATTTCACCCAGTGCGACAGCCTGCTGATCGGCGACCAATGCGGTGCCCACACAATACCTTATGTCGAAGCCAAGACGCCCTATGCGACGTTTGAACATGAGGCCACAACCACCCGGTTGAGCGAAGACCAGCTTTTTTATTGTCGTCAGCGCGGGTTGCCGACCGAGGATGCGGTGGCGCTTCTGGTCAATGGTTTCGTGCGTGAAGTCCTGCAGGAATTGCCGATGGAATTTGCCGTTGAGGCCCAAAAGCTTGTTGCCATCAGCCTAGAGGGGAGTGTGGGATGACAGTGTCCTACCCTCAGATCTGCCCGTTTGCCTTAATGGCTTTGCACAAAGCCCCTTTACAGCGAGCATATCGCCCGTGACCCCAATTGCTGCCATTGACCATGTTCAGATCGCCATCCCTGAGGGGGGTGAAGCGGTCGCGCGCGGCTTTTATGCCGACCTATTGGGGCTGATCGAAGTGCCCAAGCCAGCCAGTATGGCCACGCGTGGCGGGGCTTGGTATCAGGCTGGCTTGGTTAAGGTGCATTTGGGTGTGGAGCAGGACTTCCGCGCCAATGACAAGGCCCATGTTGCCTTCTTGGTTGCCGATGTTGCCGAACTTGCCGAGCAGGCCAGAGAGCGCGGCTTTCGCGTCAAGCATGACACAGAATTACCGGGCCATGTGCGGGCTTTTCTCTATGACCCGTTTGGCAATCGCATCGAAATCCTCAAGCCGATTGAGGCGGGTGCATGATGTTTCCCGATCGAAATACCCACGCCAAACATAATCCAATCACGATCCCACATCCTGCCGCAAGCTCATCACGAATTCGAAAGACCTTCCCATGCTGAAAATCCACAATCTTCATGTCGACGTTGGCGGTACGCCGATCATCAAGGGCCTGACCTTGGAAGTCCCCGCAGGTGAAGTTCATGCCATCATGGGACCCAATGGGGCGGGCAAGTCGACATTGTCCTATGCGCTGACGGGCCGCGATGGCTATGAGGTCACCCAAGGCACGGCCACGCTCAATGGCGAGGATTTGGTGTCGCTTGCGCCCGAGGAGCGGGCTGCCAAGGGCTTGTTCCTATCATTCCAATATCCCCTCGAAATCCCCGGTGTACCCACGCTGACCTTTCTGCGAACCGCACTCAACGCCCAGCGCAAGGCCCGTGGCGAGGGCGAGGTCAGTGTGCCGGACTTCATGAAGCTGTCCCGCGATGTGGCCAAGAAACTGGGTGTGACACAGGACATGCTGAAGCGGCCACTCAATGTCGGTTTCTCGGGTGGGGAGAAAAAGCGCATGGAAATCTATCAGATGGCGCTGCTTGATCCCCGCTTCATGATTTTGGATGAAACCGATTCCGGGTTGGACATTGATGCCCTCAAAGTGGTGTCAGAGGGGGTCAATGCACTGCGGGGTCCGGATAAAGCCATGCTGGTGATCACCCATTACCAACGCTTGCTTGACCATATCAAACCAGACCGGGTGCATGTGCTGGCCGGTGGCCGGATCGTTGACAGTGGCGGGCCAGATTTGGCCTTGGCGCTCGAAAAGGGCGGTTATGACCGCTATAAGGATGCCGCGTGATGGTGCTGGACACCCCGACGCTTTCTCCCGGTGAGGCTATGGTACTGGCTGGATTGCCAATGACGGAAGCAGGCGATGCTGCCCGCGACAGTCTAAAGGCTTCAGGCTTGCCCAACCGCCGGGTGGAGGCTTTCAAATGGACCGATCTGCGCGCTGCGTTGAGCGAGCCTGTCGCTGATCCTGATGGATCAGCAGGCCTCATCCCGGCCTGCCTGCAAGAAGCATTGGTGCTGGACTTCGCCCCTGACGGTTTTGGTCTTGAAGGCGATAAGGATGAGGGCCTCATCATCGAGACCGAGCACAGTCTGCCCATGGACGGGGCGGGGCCTGTGGCTGTCCTCGCAGCCGGGCGCGCCCCCCGCGCGGTGGTTTTGCGTGTCACCAGTCCGCAGACCCGACCGATCGTTCTGCGTCGTCACCCGGGTGCGCCCATGCGGCTGCGAATCGAGCTGGCCGACAAGGCCGAGCTGACCTTGATTGACATGGGGCTTGCGGCGGCAGGGCTTGCAACAGGCCTGATCGAGGCCGATGTCGGTGCTGGTGCCCGCCTGATCCGCTATAGCGTGCAGCGTGGCGGTGCGCAGGCTATCGATCTCACCCACACCAGCGTTGAGGTTGCCAATGGGGGCAGCTATGCGGCTGTCTCTTTGATGTTTGGGGCCAAACTGGCGCGCGCTGAAACCACTGTGTGTTTGGCAGGCTCGACCGCGCGCTGTGACTTGTCAGGGGCCTATTTGCTGGCCGGACAATCGCATGCAGACATGACCATACGCGTTGTGCATCGTGCACCGGGGTCAGAGACCCGCGAAGTGTTCAAAGGGGCGGTTCAAGACCGCGCACGCGGGGTGTTTCAGGGCAAAATTCTGGTTGAGCGGGCTGCCCAACAAACCGATGCGCGCCAGAACCATCACGCCTTGATGTTGAGCGAAGGGGCTGAAATCGACGTCAAACCCGAACTTGAAATCTATGCTGATGATGTCCAGTGCGCCCATGGCAATACGATTGGGGCGCTGGATGATCAGGCACTTTTCTATATGCGCCAGCGCGGCATTGATGCGGTCACCGCGCGCGCCCTTTTGGTGGAAGCTTTTGTCACCGAGGTATTTGACGCCATGACAGATCCCGGCCTGCGGGACTGGTTTGTGGGTCTTGCCCGGGACTGGCTTGCGGAGGTGAGAGCATGAGTGTTGCGACCATAACCCCGGCAACAGAACTTGATCTGGCCGCCATCCGGGCACAATTTCCCATTCTGGCGCGCACCATACATGGCCGGCCTTTGGCCTATCTCGACAGTGCCGCAAGCGCGCAGAAGCCTGAAAGCGTGATCTCGGCCATGGCCAATTTTCAGCGCACCTCTTATGCCAATGTGCACCGGGGGCTGCATACTTTGGCCAATGAAGCCACCGAAGCCTTTGAAGCCGCACGTGCCAAAGTGGCCGCCTTTCTCAATGCCGGGAGCGCAGATGAGATCATTTTTACCAAAAGCGCGACCGAGGCGATCAATCTGGTGGCTGCGGGCATCAGTCAAAGCCTGAAGCCGGGTGATGAAATCCTCATCTCAGAGCTCGAGCATCACGCCAATATCGTGCCGTGGCATATGGCAGCCGAACGCTCTGGGGCTGTGTTGAAATGGGCCGCGATCAATCCTGAGGGCAGCCTGGATATGAAGTCGCTGGCCGCCTTGATCGGCCCGCGCACAAAAATGGTGGCCATCTCGCATATGTCCAATGTGCTCGGATGCGTACAGGATGTGGCAGCCATCGTTGCCATGGCCCGCGACGTCGGTGCCCAAGTCCTGATTGATGGTTGTCAGGGTGTCGTCCATTTGGATGTCGATGTGCAGGCTTTGGGGGCCGATTTTTATGTGTTCGCACCCCACAAACTTTATGGGCCAACCGGGATTGGTGTCCTTCACGGCAAGCCCGAGGCGCTTCATCGTCTGCCACCATGGCAGGGTGGTGGGGAAATGATTGAGATCGTCTCGAAAGAGAAGATCACCTATAATGTGCCCCCGTTCCGATTTGAGGCTGGGACCCCAGCCATTACGGAGGCCGTCGGCCTCAGTGCGGCGATTGACTGGGTGCAGGCCCAAGACCGCGCGGCGCTGCGGGCGCATGAACATGAGTTGCTGACCCATGCCATGGCCGCCCTGCGCGGGGTCAATGGCATCACGCTTTATGGCACCGCCCCGGGCAAAGGTGGCATCATTGCTTTCAATATCGCCGGGGCCCATCCCCATGACGTGGCCCAAGTGCTCGACCGCTATGGCGTGGCGGTACGGGCTGGCCATCATTGTGCTCAACCCTTGATGACCGCGCTGGGTGTTACGGCAACGGCACGGGCCAGTTTGGCGGCCTATACCAGCCGTGAGGATATCGACCAGTTTGTTCAAGCGCTTGAAAAAGCGCGTGACTTTTTGCTCTGAGGCCTGAAGATGACCGACGAAACCACCCCCGCCCGCGACATGCTCGATGTGTCCGCCCCCCCGATTGTCCAGCCCGACCGTGAGCCATCCGATCTGCCGCCAGAGGAGATCGCCCGCCTGACCGACGATCTGATCGAAGCTTTCAAGACCGTCTATGATCCTGAAATCCCGGTTGATGTCTATGAATTGGGCCTCATCTACAAGGTTGATCTTAAAGCCGGCGGCCATGTCGACATCGACATGACGTTAACCGCTCCGGCTTGCCCGGTGGCAGGTGAATTGCCTATCATGGTGGAAGATGCGGCCAAGACAGTCAAAGGGATCAATTCGGCCAAGGCCATCGTGACCTTCGATCCGCCTTGGACTCAAGCGCGAATGAGTGATGAAGCCCGTTTGGCGCTGAATATGCTATAGGGGATGATGATGACCACGACCGACACCCTATCGACCCGCCCGCGCCGCCCGCGCCCGCAAGTTGTCAGCTTGACAGAGGCCGCAGCAGACCGCGTGCGTGCTGTCATGGCCAAGACTGACAAGCCCTATTTGCGTGTCGGGGTGAAGAATGGTGGCTGTGCGGGTATGGAATATGTCATGGCCTATGCCGATGCCCCAGACCCGCTGGATGAAATTGTCGAGGACAAGGGCGTCAAAATCCTCGTGGCCTCGAATGCCATCCTGTTTCTCTTGGGCTCGGTTGTTGATGTTGAGGCCACAAAGCTGCACACACGATTTGTGTTCAATAATCCCAATGAGACCGATGCCTGCGGCTGTGGAGAAAGCGTCACCATCGTACCAGCCGCACAGGACAACTGAGGTTTGCCGCGGCCGAGTAAGTCAAATCCGGCGCTGGAAGCCAGTATCGCCCTTGCGCGTGAGTTATTTGCCGGTTTGGGCGACATTCAAGTCCGCAAAATGTTTGGTGGGGCAGGGGTCTATTATTCAGGCCGCATGTTTGCCTTGATCGCCGACACCGAAATCTATCTTAAGGCCGACCGGCACAATCAGGCCGATTTTGATGCCCATGACTGCCCCTATTTCCATTATGACAAGGGCAGTGGCGAGGTGATGACCATGTCGTATCGGGCGATGCCACTCATCGGGCTTGATGATCCCGAGGAAGCCTTGCACTGGGCGCGACGTGGGATCGCAGCCGCCCAGCGGGCTAAGCCGTGACAAGCAATGGCCCATCTTGATCTGATCCGACAACTTGAGGCCGCCACAGCACGCGGTTGGCCTGCCGCCCACACGACACAAATCCATGGCTGGCAGGTTCATAGCGGCAGAGGTTATGTCGGGCGCACCAATTCATGTTGGCCACTCAACCATGATGGCAGCCCATTGGAGGCCTCAATTGACGCTGTTGAGGCCCATTATCACGGCCTGGGCTTGGCCCCCCAGTTCAAGATTGCTCAGCCGGTTTGTTCTCATCCGCATCTGGCTGACCAGCTTGCCAGCCGGGGCTATCGCGTGGTCAGTGAAGTGGCGGTCATGGCCTCCACCGGTAAGCCAGCAGAACCCATCCATCGTGTCGAGATCAGCCCCAGCGTCACCGCCGCGTTCAAAGCACTTGTGATGGGTACAGGGGCCACTGCAGGCGATGGGCAAGAACGGGCAGAGATTTTTGAGCGCCTGCCCAATCCCTCCGCCTTTGGCACGATTATTCTGGACGCAAAGCCGGTGGCCGCAGGCCTCTGCAGCTTTGCAGGCGACAGTGCGGGAATTGCTGCAATGCGCACACATGCTGATTACCGCAACCAAGGCCTTGCGCGCTCGGTCTTCCGGGCGATTGCTGGGCGGGCCTATGAGGCCGACTATCGCTTATTCTGGTTGCAAGTGGAAACCAATAATGGCCCCGCCCGCCATCTGTATGAGGGGGAGGGCTTTGAGGAAGTCTATCGCTATCATACGTGGCGGCTTGGCCCAACCTGAGATTTTTGGGCGCGCGAGGTGGTTCTAAACGAACCAAGCGCGCTTTAGGCCCAAAAGATTTCCCGTCCTTGATCTTGCAGTCGCGTTCACCACCCCTCACATAATAAGGCCCGGAATTGGGCGAGACAGGTAGGAGGCTTGAATGGCTTTGCGTGCGCGTATGGCAGCTGTTGCGATGCTTGGGGTGGCGGCAACCACCGTCTCAGGCTGTGGCTATAATACCATCCCCACTCAGGAAGAGGCCGCGCGTGCCGCCTGGGCCGAAGTCCAGACCCAATACCAGCGCCGCGCCGATCTGGTGCCCAATCTTGTGGCGACCGTCAAAGGGGCTGCCGCACAGGAACAGACAGTCTTGACCGAAGTTACCAAGGCGCGGGCGTCGGCCACTCAGCCCAAGTTTGATGCGTCGACCATCACGGATCCACAAAAGTTTCAAGAATTCCAGGCCGCACAAGGTGAATTGGGAATGGCATTGGGCCGTTTGATGAGAATTCAGGAAAGCTATCCCGAATTGCGCTCACTTGAGGGCTTTACCGCTCTGCAGTCGCAGTTGGAAGGCACCGAAAACCGGATTGCGATCGCGCGGCGTGATTATAATCAGGCGGTGCAGACCTATAATACAACGCTGCGCACCTTCCCCAGTGTGATTTGGGCCAAGACGGCATTTGCCTCTTCCCAACCGATGCAGATGTTCCAGGCCACAGCGGGGGCTGACAAGTCGCCGGAAGTGAAATTCTAAGCGTGAGCGCCAGTCTGTCTGCCCATTTTGCGGCCAAGCCCTCCGGCCTGACGGCGCGGCTTTTGCGCGCTGTGCAGCTTATAGGCTTGATGCTGATGGTCGCCCTTGCGGCACCGGCCTCGGCAGCGGGGCCCAGTTTCCCAGCCCTCTCCGGCCGGGTCGTCGATGCAGCCAATATCATCCCAGAAGAAGTTGAGCTTGAGCTGATCGGCCAGCTAGAGGCGCTTGAAGCCAAGTCGTCTGATCAGCTAGTGGTTGCCACTGTCCCCAGTCTGCAAGGCTATGAGATTGACGAATATGGCTATCAGCTCGGCCGGTTCTGGCAGATTGGGCAGGGTGAGAAGCTCAATAATGGCGTGATCCTTCTGGTCGCCCCCACAGAGCGGCGCGTCCGCATCGAAGTGGGCTATGGCTTGGAAGGGGTGTTGACCGACTATTTGAACAGCCAAATCATTCGCGATGCCATTGTACCTGCCTTCAAGGCAGGCGACATGACAGGTGGCATCCGCAATGGGGTCAACGAAATTGAAGCTGTCCTGACCGCCGACCCGGCTGAACTTCAAGCGCGGGCGGCACGTGGCCTGAAGGCTGAAACAAGCCAATCCAGCAGCGATCTTGTGCCCATGCTTTTCTTCCTCGCCTTTTTGATCTTCTGGGTGTGGTTGATGACAACCAGAACCCGGGCAGCCCGGTTCCGGCGCAGTGCTTTGTGGCAAAACCTACCCATTATTCTCCATGATTGGGATGATGACGACCGGCGTGGCGGCGGCGGCTGGGGTGGTGGGGGCTTCGGCGGCGGTGGCTTTGGCGGTGGCTTTTCTGGCGGCGGCGGCAGTTTTGGCGGGGGAGGCGCGTCGGGATCATGGTGAAGTCCGCTGTTTTGGGTATCACCGATGAGGATCGGGCCACAATTGGGCAGGCGATTACCCGTGCCGAGGCACACACCTCAGGCGAAATCTTTGTCGTGGTATCGCGACGCTCTGCTGACTATGTGTGGGTGTTCGGCATTTATGCTGCGCTGGCGGCATTGCTCATTCCCACAGCTCTCGTCTTGTTTTTGGGTCTCGACCCGGTCAGCCTTGGGGCCAGTCTGGACCGCCTGCAGGCCGGCGGCTGGGAGATTGGCCTTGGCGCAACGCCCAGGGACGAAGCCACAGCCGGTCTCTTGATGATTGTAACCCTGCAAGCACTGATCATGTCGGCGATCTCTGCGCTTGGGCTGTCGGCCAACCTCCGCAGAATCCTGGTGCCAAGCTGGATCAAGCGTCAGCGCGTGCACCAGGCGGCTTGTGACCAGTTTCTGGCGCATGGCCTTCATCACACCAGCGGGAAAACCGGGGTGCTGATCTATGTCAGCCTTGCTGAACAACAGGCTGAAATCATTGCTGATAAGGCAATTCATGCCAAGGTCGCTGCACAGACGTGGTCGCATGTTTTAGGCCGATTGGTTCTGGCCGCTCGCGAGGGAAATCTTGTTGCCGGTCTGGTCATTTCGATCGAGGAATGCGGCACGTTATTGGGCAATCACTTCCCCCGTTCTGCCGATGACAAAGACGAATTGCCCAACCGAATTGTGGTGATTTAAGGCAGGCAAAATGCCTTAAGCCTCCTCGCGCAATGCCTTGAGATAAATTGAATTTTTCGGGGTTGCGAACAGGCGCTGAACCAGGGGCTCAAAAAAGCTGAGAGGCAGGGTGTCATAGGCTGGATCAAAGGCATTTTGATCATGGCGGTGGCAGAAGCGTGCGGTGTGCTCAAAATAGGGATGGCCACGAAACTGGTCGCGGAGATTCCGGTCCAACCCCAGATGATGGAAAAAATAATAGCCCTGGAAAATCCCGTGATTGGCGACCATCCAATGATTGGCTTCGCTGACAAAGGGCTTGAGGATGGCCGCAGCAATATCGGGGTGATTGTAACTGCCCAAAGTGTCGCCAATGTCATGCAGAAGCGCACAGACGACATATTCCTCGTCCATACCGTCCCGATGGGCCAATGTGGCTGATTGGAGGGAATGGGTAAGCCGGTCGATCGGGAAGCCGCCATAATCGCCATCAAGCAGCTTGAGATGGGCCAGCACACGATCGGCAAGACCCTTGTTGAAGCCCTTGGCATGGTTCGCAATAATCGCCCAATCCTCGGCGGTGCCTTCGGTCATCGCCTTAAAGCGGGCCTGATCGTCGTGCAGATCATGATGATGGCCGTCTGCCATGTGGTCGCCTCCCTGTCGCGTTTGATGGAGGTTCGCCCGACTTTTGGGTTCTGGCAAGGGGGGCTTGGGTGGGGCTAACCGGCCCGGCGGGCCAGCCACACACCAATCAGCACCAAAACGCCGCCCCCCATTTGGATCGGGGTTAGGCTTTCATGCAGCCAGGCATAGCCCAAAAAGGCCACCAGAACCGGCTGCAACAAAATGAGGACTGAGGCGATATGTGTCGGCACCAATCCAAATCCAACTGCCAGCAGGCCTTGGCCGGCGACCTGCGCCAATACGCCCAACACCAACAATGGCCACCATTGGGCAATAAAAGACTGGCCCGTATCTGGAGGGAAAAGTGGTTCCCCGCTGATCAATGTCACGATCAGACAAAATACCATGGCAAAGGCGGAGGAGTAGAACATGATGGTTCCCGCGCCCCATTGGCTGCGCATGCGCGCCACCGTCAAAAGATAGAGCCCGTACCAAAGGGAGGTGAGCACGGAGAGCCCGTCACCAACCAAGCGGTCAGGATTGGTGGCTGGTGCCCCACCCGACAAGAGAAGTGAGCCTGTTAGGGCAATCACCACCGCCACCCAATAGGCCCGTTTCGGCAGGGCCCGTGTGGTTAGCCAAGTGAAGGCCACCACAACGATGGGAGTCAGGTTGGACAGGAAGGTGGCATTGGCGGCACTGGTGCGCACAATGCCCGCATGCCAGGTCGCCAAATCACCCGCAAACAACAGGCCTGCCAAGGCCAATAGGCCCAAGGGTAGAGTTTGGCGCGTGCCGGCCTCGGTGACAGGCTTGGCTTCCAGCCGCGCCCACAGCGCCAAGAGTGGCAGGGCAAACATGAGCCGCCAAAACGCACTGGCTTGCGGCCCAAGCGGGGACAGCTTGACCATGATTGGGGCCAGAGCAATGCAAGAGGCCCCCAAAGCCAAGGCGAGCGTACCCAGGAACACGCCATTGGCGGGTGCTTGCGCTGTTGTTCCCTGCATCTTGCTTTCCTTACGCCACACTCAGACCAAGACGCGCCCGAATCTGGTCGAGACTTGTGCCGCTTTCGCGCAAGCTGCGCAATGTGACCGACTGATTGCGCTTGGCAAAGCGCTTGCCCTGCGCATCGAGGATCAGGCGATGGTGGTGATAGACGGGTGTTGGAAGGCCCAAAAGTGCTTGCAGCACAACGTGAATATGGGCGGCTTCGGCAAGGTCTTCGCCGCGGATGACATGGGTGATCGCCTGCAGGCCATCATCCAGCACGCTGGCCAGATGATAGCTGGCGGGAAATTCCTTTCGGGCCAGCACGATGTCACCCAGCCGTTCAGGCTCCGCTTTTATCCATATGCCATTGGCCTCAAAACCCAAGTGTTCCCACTCAGCCCCCAATCTTGCCCGCGCGCGCGACAGTGACAGCCGCCACGCATAGGGCTTGTTCTGGGCCAGCAGGTCTTCTTCTTCGGCAGCGCTGATCGGGGCCACGATATCTGGGGCTGAAAAGCCGTGCGGGGCCGCCGCCAAACCGTCCAGCAAGTCTTTTCGTGTCCGAAAGCAGCGATACAGCACCCCCATCTCATGCAAGCGGGCAAGCGCAGCACCATAATCGTCCATATGCGCGCTTTGGCGACGCACGGGCTTTTCCCATTCCAGCCCCAACCACGCCAGATCCTCATAAATGGCCGCTTCATATTCAGGCCGACAACGGGTTTGGTCAGTATCTTCGATCCGCAGCACAAAACGGCCGTGTGCGGCTTGCGCAGCTTCAAACGCCGTCCAAGCTGAAAAGGCATGCCCCATATGCAGATAGCCGGTGGGTGAGGGGGCAAAGCGGGTGGCAAACATCGCGCCTCTATGCCGCGCAGGCGCTGGGCTTGGCAATCAGCTTTTGCTAATAACCGGTCATGACAAACATGATGCTCTCAGGTCCCCGCCGTCCTCCGGCCTCAGGGGGCAAGCCAAAGGGCCTGGTGATCGCCTTGCATGGCTATGGCTCCAATGGTGATGATTTGATCGGGCTCGCACCCTATTGGGAAAGGCTGTTGCCCGATGTGCAGTTTTCAGCCCCCCATGCGATCACCCCACTGCCGGGATTTGCGGGGGCGCACCAATGGTTTCCCATCGAGTCGATGGACCCATCCCATCTGGCCGAAGGTGCCCGTACGGCCGCCCCGATCCTTGAAGCCTTCATCCAAGCTGAAATGGCCCGCTTTGAGGTTGGGCCACGGCAGACCGCGCTGGTGGGATTCAGTCAAGGCACGATGATGGCCTTACAGGTCGGCCTGTCTGCGTCATCAGCCTTTGCTGGCATTTTGGGCTATTCAGGAGGGTTGGTTGGCAATCCAAAGCTTGCCAGCAAGCCCGAAATCCAATTGGTCCATGGCGACGAGGATCCGACTGTTCCTTTGGCGGCCAGCCAAATGACCCAAGACTTTTTGAGAGCGGCCGGTATCGGGGTAAACTTGCACATCAGCCCCCGCACTGGCCACACGATTGCCTTGGATGGATTGCAAGTCGGTGGCGCTTTTTTGGCCCGTGTCCTAAAGCCCGACCCAAGCTAAAAACTGCATGCCACTGCATTGGCAGACGAGCTATTTGCTTCTGTCATAGTGACTTTGGGGTGAATCGGTTACTCCTATGCCCAGAGCAGGAGGAAGCCGTCTTCAAGAGGCCCGATCACATCCGTCTCGCCCCCGGTCTATCCGGGCTTCCATCATTGGCCTTCTGGATGACGGGAGGCCAGAATGGACGTTGATCAACTGGCTTTGGCCTCCGCCTATCAACCTGTGCGCACACAGGCCAGTCTCGCCCGTTTTCCAGCTCTTGTCCTCAACGCCGACTATCGCCCGCTGTCTTATTATCCATTGTCGGTGTGGTCGTGGCAGGATGCGGTGAAGGCCGTCTATATGGAACGGGTCGAGGTGGTGGCCGAATATGATCAAGCCGTGCATAGCCCGCGGTTTGAAATGCGTCTGCCCAGCGTGATTTCGCTCAAGGAATATGTACAGCAAGACCGTGCTCCGGCCTTTACTCGCTTCAACGTTTTCCTGCGCGATGGCTTCAAATGCGCCTATTGCCACGCCACCGATGATCTGACCTTTGACCATGTCGTGCCGCGGTCTAAGGGCGGAAAGACGACATGGGAGAATATTGTGGCGGCATGTTCACCCTGTAATCTAAGAAAGGGGGGCCGCAGCCTGCGTGAGGCCGGGATGATGCCGCGAAGGCCCCCACGCCGTCCCAGCATGTATGAATTGCAAGCCATGGGGCGCAAATTCCCGCCACACCATCTGCATGAAAGCTGGGTCGACTGGCTTTATTGGGATGTTGAATTGGAAGCCTGAGGCGGCTTCATGACGGCAATTTAATGTCCGGCCCAACGATCGGCTCTTTGCAGGCCTTTCACAATGACTCATTCATGCTTATCTGCCTCAGATGCCGTCAGGGGGCGGCGACAGGAATGAACGCATGAGACGACCTATCGGGCCCAGCGGATCCATGGCGCGTGCTGGTTTGCGGCGCGGGCTTGAAGGACTGCGTCACGCGGGTCCTGTGCTGCGCAAAGGCCGTCTGGCTGGCCTCGGCCTACTTGGCGTTTTGGCGGGAATTATTCAAACTGTGATCCGGTTTGTGCTGCGCGAGGCCTATGAAGCCCTCGATCGGCGGCACGAAGCATTGATGAAAAAGGGCAGTGACAGCATGGGACGGCGACGCGACTGGCGTGACAGTGATAGTGATGAGGATCGCAAGTCTTACAGCCGCAAGATGGAGGAAGCCCGCCGTCGCTATGAGTTGGAGATCCGGGCTGCCCGCGATGTGCAGCGTGAACAGCGTCGGGCACGCAACCGTGTGAAATCCGGCTGGACCTTGGCATCGGTCGGGGCTGGGATTTTCCTAGGTGCTGTCATTGCCGACGCGCTCAATCCGCTTGCCGGAATCGGTTTTGGCATCATGATTGGCGGGACGATTTCGTGGATCGGCTCACTCTTTCTCAATCGCACACCGGCCCAGACTGCATCGGGTCCGGCTATCCCTGTGCCCAAGCGCCCCGAGATTGAAACACCGACCGTTTCTGAAAACACATTGCCTCAGGGCCGGACTGAGCTTGTGCAGCAAGTCCTCGGCGATGTGGCCGGAGCATTGCGGTCGCTCGATCAAATCTTGCCGCGTCTGCGTCATCCAGATTCGGTTGCCTCGGTTGCCCGTATCATCGCCGTCGGCAATCGCGTCATGCAAATCGTGGCCACCAATCCTGAGAAGTTTGCCATCGCCCAGCGCGTCTTCACCTATTATTGCCCTGAAACGGTCAAGGTCGCCGATGCATTGGCCAAACTTGAAGCTGATCCCGCGCCCGATGTTGAGCGCATCACCGGCACCCAAAGTGTTCTGCGCAAGCTGGAAGTATTATTTGAGCGCACAGAGCTTGAGCTTAAGGCCGATGAAGGCAAGGAATTGGACATCGACCTGCGCTTGCTCGATCAATCGATTGAATCGGACTTACGCCAGTAAGTCCCATTTGGACCTGGTGATGGGCGACCATCTCCAATCGATTAAATCTTCTGGCACACCGCGATGGCGGCCCGGCAACCCGCTTTGATGACAGCTTCCAAGACTGGATGGCCGAACGCCTCCTTGGCACCTTCGGCAATGGCTTGGTCCTTGTGGGCGATTTCTTCGTCGCGGAAGCGGGCAATCATCGCTGCGATTTCAGGCTCGCTGTCTCCCAATTCTTCCAATTGCTCGCGATAATGATCTTCAATCACTTCTTCCACAGCTGCCGTGCAGGCATGGGCGGCCTTTTCCCCCATCAACGCGGTCACCACGCCTAAGCCATAGCCTGCTGCCCCCCATAGCGGCCCAAGCAGCGTTGGCCGCACTTTGCGCGCCACCATTAATTCGTCGAAGGCGGCCTTATGGACGGCCTCGTCGGCCTCTTGTTCGGCCAATTGCGCCGCGATCTTGCGCGCGCCCGGCAGACGGGAAAATACGGCGCGCTGGCCTTCATAAATCCGGGTTGCACCATATTCACCGGCATGATCAACCCGGATCATCTCTGCCAACCGATCCTGCACAAAACGTCGGCCAGGGGCGGCGGGGCGGCTAGAGCGTTCAGACATCGGTTTTCTCCGTCACAATGACTGGCGGGGCGGCGATCAGGCCTTTCGGGAAGAGCACACTCAATCCCGAATAAACCATCAGCTTGAGCGAAATAAGGAAATTCCAGCCAGCCATCGATAGTCCCAAAAACACCCAAGCCGGTTCGTCACAGCGCACCACTTTCATCGGGCCGCTCAAAGCTGCCAACAAATCTGTCGGCATTTTGTTGGCAGACGCCCCAACCCCGCCGCATTCGGCAAGGCCGGGCCACCATTTATATTCCACACCCATATGAAAGCCTGCCACCACGGCCCCGCTCAAAAAAGCCAAGGCCAATAGGAGGTTCATCGCTCTACTGGCGAACACGTGATCTTGCATACGCCGCACCACAAGGGCGAGGCCGGCCACGATGGCAGCGATCCAATAGACTTCGCGCTGATGCAGACAGAGCGGGCAGGGTGCCAACCCGCCAAAACGCTCAAACCCATGGGCGATTGCCAACATCGACAGGCTGGTGGCAAGGGCTATCGCAGGCCATTGGGCAAACACCCAACTGAATAAGGATCGCAGACGCATGGTGAAGATATAGACCTGTGTTGGGTCTGCGAACAGCCCAGCCTGCATTTGTCGACCATGCGGCTTAATGTCCGATGATCTTGGCAATCCAAGGCAGATGTTCACTCACAAATTTGACGGCGAAATCTGCCCCGATGGCGAAAAGCCAGATCAGCCCGGTGAGAAAACCAGTCCATGCCGCCCCCAACAAGACCCCTGCTAATGTGAACAAGCCATCAGTCTGCAGCAGGCCGACAGCGATCAAAGTGATGGCAAGTGACGGGATCGTATTGGTGATCGGCAGCATAATGGTCACGGACGCCAAGGCACATACCAGCCCGACGAGCCGCTCAGCCAGTCCACTCGTCATATAGGTCAAGCGCGGCTTTGACAGCCGTGTCGTCCAGCGCAAGCGCTTGTCGGTGAAATCAGCGATTGCATGAACCCAGGCAGATTTGACCCGGATATTGAGGGCCCAATTGGGCAACCAGACCTCTCTGGCCCCAAATGCCATTTGAATGGCCAGAAGAAAGATTGGAATGGCAATGATTTGTGCGCCAGGCAGGCCGGGCACAAGGCAAGGGATGGCAAACAAGAGGATCAATAGTCCAAATGCACGCTCATCCAATTGGTCGACAATATCGCGCACCTTAGCTCCGTCCGGGCCTGCCAAACGCTTCAAACTGACGATTGTGTCGATGAAACTGGTGGGCTGGGCGGGGGACTGAGTTGGTGCGGTCATGTCCGGTCTATACGCTCCACCCCAAGGCTTGCCAATCTGGCTTTGACACGGGAAAGCGGCAGTGGCGATGAAGGGATTTTGCGGTACAAGGTGCCGGATCGGCTGACGCCGTCCGGGATGACAGGGGTTTGTTTATTTGAGCTCTTTTTGGCGATGTCATCCCCGCAGGAGCGCAGCGAAGAGCGGGGACCCCGTTGGACATGTGCGCACTGAGGTCCCGGATCGGCTTCGCCGTCCGGGATGACATCCACTTTCAAATGCGTGAGACTGAAAAGAATGGGTGCCCGGAACTGGTCTAGTCTCGAACCAGCTCGGCGCAGCCGAGATGCGAGCATTGAGCGAGCCCGCCCCAGCGGCGGCAGAGCGCATCAAAGAAAGCCATTCTGACACAGGAAGAATGGTGCCCCGGGTCGGACTCGAACCGACACTCCTCTCGGAACTGGATTTTGAGTCCAGCGCGTCTACCAGTTTCACCACCGAGGCACAGCGGGAGTTTGTTAGCCGCGGCAGGGTCGGAATGCAATCGGATTATCTGCAAATCGAGGCTGGGATGTGCGACAAGATGACAGCGGGATCCAGCCTGCTTAATGGATAAAATTGCACTTTTTCCGGCAAGTTCACGCTAAAGCCTTCATGCGAAACTGCGCCATCAAAGGAGGGCGTGATGGACGTCAATTCACTGTTGAACGCCAAAATGGCCGCTCAGACCGCCCAGCTTCAAATGGCGGCTTTACGCGCGGTACAAGAAACCCCCGGCCAAGAGCGCGCACTCTCAACGCTGTCGCAAGCCATTCTGCAGAGCCAAGATGCCTTCGCCGTCAGCGCGGCCAAAGCCGTCAGCGGGATTGATATTCTGGTTTAGCCCTTCTTGTCCGGCTTGGCAGGTGGCGGATTTGAGATGTCCACTCCGGCCGTCGCCAGGGCATTTTCCAATTGTTCCTGATCAAAACCAGCAACCAGTTTGCCATTGATGATGAAGCCTGGTGTACCGCCAATCGACAGGTTGGTGGCCTGTTCGCGCATGCCAGCAATGGTCGCATCAACTTGGGGTTTGGCCATATCTGCTTTCAGTCTGTCGAGATTGAGACCAACGGAACTGGCGATTTCGAAAATCTGTTCCTGGTTGAGGTCCCCCCGTGCCGTCATGAGCGCATTATGCATATCAAGATACTTACCTTGATTATGCGCTGCAATCGCTGCGCGGGCTGCCAAGGTTGAGTTCTCGGACAGAATTGGCAATTCTTTGAAGATAAACCGAATATCTTTGCGGGTGGCCATCAGATTTGCCACCCAACCCTGGGCAGCATGGCAAAAGCCGCACTTGTAATCGAAAAATTCAATCACCGTGATCTTGGCATTGGCTGGGCCAAAGCTGAATTGGGCATGGTCACGCTTCAAGGTCTGGAAGGCCGCTGCCACACGCTCATTTTGTGCCCGTGCTTGGCGGCTTTCAAACGAGCGTTGAGCTTCCAAGAGGATGTCAGGATTGGCCACCAATTCATCGCGGATGAGAGCACGAACTGCGGCCTGTTGTTCTGGCGTCAAGGCTTTGAGCACGTCTGCCGCGGCGGTCGAGCCGGTTGCGCCAGCCGGAGATTCAGCAGGCTTGCTCGCCGTTTTCTCCGCAGGTTTTGAGCAACTAACCACAAGGCCCATTGCAAGACTGATCGCCAACAGCGAAATGGAACGAACAGGGCGCATCAGCATCTCCACATAGCCGGTTGGATATGAGTTCATCGCGCAGGCAAGAACGACCGGACTTTCACTCTGATTCTAGCGGGTAACTCTTAATGATTTGCGTGTGTATGATCATGAGAATGGGCTGATTCTGGGTCGGCGATGTCGACCTTGCGCATCAAGAACGGGCCAGAAAGCCTGTTTGGTGCTGTCGACGTGACGGCTTGCATGCTCAAGCCAGCCTCGGGCAAATAGGTCAGCGGGCGGTTTTCGCCGGGCCTGCGCCCTGCGCGGATGCCAGCTTCACGTGTGATGGTTGAGATATCAAAAGCCCGCCGCCATTCGGGTGTGGCGCGGACCAGATTGCGCATGGCTAAGTCCGAGAAACGGTTGGCCCGCGCCAGATCGCCCAGATTATAAGCCTCTTCGGCTGTAGCGAGCCTTGCAAGGCCGACTTGTCCATTGCGATCGGCCACAACTGCAAGCTGGTTCCAGGCGAAGGCATTGTTGGGTTCAAGCCTCAAAGCTGTGCGCAAGCTGGTTTCGGCTTCACCGCGCAAATCCGCCCGCTCGGTGGCAAGGAGTGACCGGGCAAGCCCAATATGAAGCAAAGCTTCATTGGGGGCGAGATTAACCGCCCGCCGATTTGGCTCGATCGAGGCTTCAGCCTTGCCGTTCTCATAATAGATTTGGCCCAGCAATTCATGGAAGAAAGGATTGTTGGGCTGTTCGGCAATGAGTTTTTCAGTTTCGCGTACAGCAGTCGTCAGATCAGGTGCGCGAAAGGCTGCTACCGCTCTTGCATAGCGGGCATAGATCGACTGGTCTGACTGAGGGTATTTCAGAAAAGTGCGTGCCGGGGTGTAAAGGAAGGCTTGGATCTTTGCCTGCATCATTTTGAGCCGGTCGATATCTTCGGGCGTATCGCGTTTATCGCGATTGACCTGCTCATTGACCCGGTTCTGCAGCGCCTGAATGCGATCACCCGACAATGGGTGGGAGCGGAAATAAGGGTCTCGACGCGCGTCCGCCAAAATCTCATTATAGCGGAACTTTTCAAAAAACTCGACAAGTCCCCGTCCGGATTGACCCGTCTTTTCGAGGAAAGTCACCGCGGCTTGGTCCGCACTGCTCTCTTGTACCCGTGTGAAGGTGAAAAAGCTCAACATGGCAAATTGTTGTGAACTGGCCAGCAGGGCGGCCCCCGCATCAGGTGCGCCCGCAGCAATGGCCAAAAGCCCAAGTGCGATGGTGACATAGGCGGGGCGCATCGCTTCGCGGATATTGGCGTCCGAGCGGGCCAGATGACCGCCTGAAATGTGGCCAGTCTCGTGTGCAATGACGCCTTTGAGCTGGTTGGGTGTTTCAGTCTCTAGGATCAGGCCGGTATGAATAAAGACATTCTGACCATTGGTGACAAAGGCATTGAGCGTCTTGTCACCCACGATATAGATGCGCACGTCATTGGGAACCAGCCCGGCCGCAGCAAAGATCGGATCGGAATAATCCCGCAAAGTGCGCTCGATTTCAGCATCACGCACCAAAGACTGAGCTTGGGCAGGAAGTGAACCCAGCGCAAGCGCCGCCGCCAAACCGACCTGCCACGCCAATCGCGAGAGCGACATCGCAGGTTTTCCAGCCCGCGTTATAAAGCGTGTCGCAGCAGGGGTCTCTTTCAGCTTGGTCATGTTACCTGCTCAATCTATTCATCCTGTCGCGCACTCAAGTCGCTGAGGTCCGATTGTTTTCAAGGATAATGGGGCAATTTCGCGGCAAGCTCTCACTCATAACCACAAACGGCCAGACCCCGAAACCGGAATCTGGCCGCCTGTCATGACCTTCTCCAGAACGGTCTATTTGCCGAACAGCTTTTGGGCATTGCGTGACCACCAGCCGGTCCGGCGAGGACCCGGTGGGGCTTCTTCGACCGGTTCTGCGGCAGGCGCCTCAACAATTGGTGTTTCCGGGGGTAAAGCTTCGGGCGCAGCATCGCTCGTGGTTGGAGCGGGGGCTGAATCCTCCGACTTTGCCTTTGCCGCCTTTGTCGCCCGCTTAGCGGGTGCCTTTTTCGACTTGGGAGCTTCTTCAACAGCCACAGGTTCAGCCACATCCGCAATTACTTCTGCAGCTGGTGCAGCGTCTTCTGGGGCAGGGGTGGCTTCAGCCTCTGCTGCCTTTTTCCGGCCTGGTCGCTTACGCTTGGCTGGTGCTTCAGCTTCCGGCAACGGTGCGATCACCGCGTCGAACGGAACCGAGACCTCGACCGCACTCTCGGGCAGATCAATTGTCTCCATCCCGGCAATTTCAGCCGGTGCGGCCTCATCGCCGTCGGCTTGAGACATACGTTGAGCCTCACCCTCGCGCCGACGCCGTCCACCCCGGCGGCCGCGGCGGCGGCGACGTCGGGCTTGTGTTTCAGCGGGGGTTTCGCCTTCCAGCGGTGCATCCTCGCTATCCCCGGCAGCCTCGTCGCCCTCGCTGGCCTCAGCCGCTTCTTCGGTCTCTGGTGCTTCTTCGCGACGGCCACCACGGCGACGACGACGACGGCGTTTGCCGCCTTCGCGACCACCCTCCGCTTCGCCGGTTTCGCGACTTGACACGGCCTCATCCTCGTCAGACTCTGACTCAGCTTCAGCGTCATCATCATCCTCGCTGATGATTTCCTCATCCTCGTCAGCCGGTTCGTCGATTTTTACATAGACCGGCACGAAATCATCCTCGGGCATTTCCTCGCCAAGATCGATGATTTCAAAACGGAATTGACCAGGATTCATGTCCGATTCCGCAAAGACCCGAACCACCAAGCCACGCTCCTGCATCAAACGTGACAAGTGATCGCGCTTCTCATTCAATAAATAGAGCGCGGTCTGGATGTCGGCATGCAATGCAATTTCGCTGCCTTGACGGCTGGCAACAGCGGCTTCAACAGCACGCAAGGCTTGCAGGCTGGCGGACTCGGGTGAGCGGACCCGCCCTGTCCCTTCACAGGTCGGGCAGACGTGGCTGGAGCCCTCCAATACCCCTGTTCGGCGACGCTGGCGGGAGATTTCCAAAAGGCCAAAGCCGGAAATCTTGCCCATCTGGACGCGGGCGCGGTCAAAGCGCAATGCATCCTTCATCCGCTTTTCCACCGCACGGTCATTGCGGCTTTCTTCCATGTCGATGAAGTCAACCACTACCAAACCAGCCAGATCGCGCAGACGCATCTGGCGGGCGGCTTCCTCGGCAGCTTCCAGATTGGTCTTGAGTGCGGTGGATTCGATAGACCGCTCCCGCGTGGAACGGCCCGAATTGACGTCAATCGCAACCAAGGCTTCGGTTTGATTGATCACGATATAGCCACCCGAACGCAATTGCACGACGGGTGAGTGGATGTTCTCAAGTTGGCTTTCCACCTTCATGCGCGAAAACAAGGGCGTGGCGGCCTTGTATTGCTGCACTTTCTTGGCGTGGCTCGGCATCAGCATTTTGATGAAGTCTTTGGCCTCGCGATAGGCTTCTTCGCCCTCAACCAAGATGGCGTCGACATCCTTATCATACAGGTCTCGGACCGCGCGCTTGACCAAATTGTCTTCTTCATGGATCAGCGCCGGGGCGATCGACTTCATCGTCCGGTCGCGGATATCGTCCCAAAGGCGCAGCAAATATTCATAGTCGCGCTTGATCTCGGTTTTGGTGCGCTTGGCCCCCGCCGTGCGGATGATCAAGCCCATGCCTTTGGGGACTTCCAACTCCGAAATGACGGACTTCAAGCGCTTGCGGTCACCGGCTGCGGTAATCTTGCGTGAAATGCCGCCCCCACGAGGTGTGTTGGGCATCAAGACGCAGTAACGACCGGCCAGCGACAGATAGGTGGTTAGCGCCGCGCCCTTATTGCCTCGTTCTTCCTTGACGGCTTGAACCAGCATAATTTGGCGACGGCGAATGACTTCCTGGATTTTATACCGACGTTGTGCCGCGCGACGGGCGCGCACCTGCTCGTCATCGCCATCGCTTTCCTCATCCAGTGCGGCTTGGGCCGCTTCTTCGGCCAGAATCGCTTCGCGGTCTGCTGCTGGAATCTGATAATAGTCGGGATGGATTTCGCCGAAGGCCAGAAAGCCATGACGATTACCACCATATTCGACAAAGCCGGCCTGAAGCGAGGGTTCAACCCGGGTTACTTTGGCAAGATAGATATTTCCACGAATTTGCTTCTTGGAAGCGGACTCAAAGTCGAAGTCGTCGATCTGGTTTCCCGCGAGCACGACGACCCGGGTTTCCTCCGGGTGAGCCGCGTCGATCAGCATTGTTTTGGACATAGGTAAAAGCTCCAGCGCACAGTCCCGACCGCTGGGCAACGCAGTGGCGTCGTCTCCCGGTTGGTAAGCGCGAATATGATAGGGTTAGGGGTAAACGTCGGCGCTGAACGAAGCGCGATGGAAAAGCAGTCAGCAAGCCGCTTCCGAGTGGCCGGCATGGGGGGGCAGCTTGCCCCATCATGTGCCTGGAGACCCAGAACTCTTCAACAAGAGTGGCCCGTACTGTCATCGCCGCAGAGCGTCCCGACTTAAGAATATGCCCGAAGGCACATTGCGTGAACTGGTCTGGATTTGGCGTTCTTGCGCGCAAATCCGGTTCCAAAAAGACAATAAGATGCAGACCCATTACGATCCACTTCTCATCGCCGCCTACACTGCCTCACTTCGGTGTGAAAAGAAAGCACGACTTGCTCTCTGATTCCACATTGGACATATCCGTCGGGTTAGAGGTATCAAGTCTGGCCTATTTCAGCACGGATTCGGCAGCCAGACCTTCTATGAAGATTTTGTCTTATCAAAGGGTGTTCGCCGCCCTCTTACGCGCAGTGCGCCGCCCGTCCGCTTCTTGGCATCGATGGGGGCTTGTTGCTGTTTTAGGCTTGGTGCTGGCATCCCTCACGCTTGGTTGGGCCAATGTCGGCCTCTGGTCCGGTTCAGAGCGTGCAAGCGCAGTCAGAAATGGTCAGGCTCAGGCCCAGGTTTCTAACGCCCCGGCCAATCGCAACATGGCCCGCGTGAGCGCGATCGAGACCAGCCAAACCACAGATGCAACGGTGTTGAGCATCAGGCTCGACCAGAATATCACCTATCGTCTGTTTGCCCTCTCAAGTCCGTCACCTCGAATCGTCATTGACATGCCGCGTGTGAATTGGGGCCTTGGCAATGGCAAGTCTGGGGTGCTGGTTGGCCAAGGTGGCATTTCCCAGATCCGCTTTGCCGACAAGTCTCAAACCGAATCGCGCATTGTTCTGGACCTCACGGGGCCTATGCGGGTTCGCAAACAGGAGATTGTTGGCGTCCTGGGTGGCCGCCAGTTGCGGCTTGAATTGGTGCCAACCAATCCGAAGACTTTTGTTACCGCAGCCCCACCTCCCAAGCCCAAAGTGGTGGAAAAGGCGCAGACCGTTCCAAGCCCTATTCGCCCTGGAACAGCCGGGCGCCGCTTTGTGGTGGTGATTGATCCTGGTCATGGCGGCAAAGACCCCGGCGCGACAGGGATTTCTGGCGCGCTGTATGAGAAAGAAGTCACTTTGGCCAGCGCGCTGTTGTTACGCGATTACCTCAAACGCGACCGGCGGTTTGATGTCATACTGACCCGCGATACGGATGTCTTTTTAACTCTTGAGCGCCGCATTCTAATTGCACGCGACCGCCGGGCGGATTTGTTTATTTCGCTTCACGCCGATTCAGCTCCGGCAGGGTCCCGTGCGGTGGGGGCGACCGTCTACACATTGTCTGAGGCGGGGGGGCAAAGGGCCCGCCAGCTTCTCAATAATGACAATTGGTCAATTGCGCCGCCCAATCAAACCAGTGACAAGTCCGTTATCGAGATTCTGCGCGATCTAACCCAGCGTGACACCAAAAACCAATCGGCAATCTTCGGCCAGTCTTTGATCGGGGAAATCCGCCGGATTGGCCCGGTGACCCAAACGTCTCACCGGCGTGCGGGCTTCTTCGTTCTGCTCTCGCCACGGGTTCCGGCGGTTCTGCTTGAAATGGGCTTTATGTCCCACCCTGAGGACGAAGCGCGATTGGCCAATCCCCAATTCCGTAGTCGCCAAATGGCCGCAACCGCCAAAGCGATCAGCGATTATTTCGACCGTGTACAGGTTGTCACAGGGTCGGGCGCAAAATAATCCAGCCAAGCGCCTGATGTCGGGTGGTAAGATATCGGTGGCACTTCTACTGGATTTGTCCGCTTTAACTTGGCTTCCAAGCAGGCCATAAGGGGCAGGAGTCGGCGGCACATCAGCCCATAACGGATCAGTGGACAATGCGTGTCTATTTGAAAATCATGGCCCTGACCGTTTTGGTCGGCATTGCAGCAGGTGTGATCGGTGCGATCATCCTGGTGCAAATGGCTTTGCATGGTTTGCCCGACCACCAGAAACTGGCAAATTACCAGCCAGCTGTATCCAGCACCATTTATTCTTCAGATGGTCGTCAGATTGGCTTGTTTGCGCGCCAAAACCGTTCCTACATTCCGATTGAACAGGTCCCCGACCATGTGATTGCCGCCTTTATGGCAGCCGAGGACAAGGACTTTTACTCCCATTCCGGTGTCGATTTAATGGGGGTCGCTCGGGCTGTTGTGTTCAACATTTCCAATTTGGGTGAACGTCGGATGCAGGGGGCATCGACCATCACCCAGCAGGTTGCCGAAAACGTCTTGCTTTTGGATGCAGCCAAGGGCTCCACTTTAGACAAGATTTTGGCCAAGATCCGCGAAGGTCTGGTGTCAATCCGCATTGAAGAGGTCCTGACCAAGGACCAAATCATGGAAGTCTATGTCAATCAAATCTTTTTGGGTTTCCGTTCCTACGGCGTCCAAGCTGCCGCTCAGACTTATTTTGGCAGGGATGTACGCGATCTGACGATTGCTCAAGCCGCCTATCTGGGGGCCTTGCCCAAAGGACCCAATAATTACAACCCGTTGCGGCATATGGATCGGGCGTTGGCACGGCGCAATTGGGTGATCGGCCAGATGGCCAAGAATGGCTTCATTACCGCTCAGCAGGCCAGCGCGGCCTTGGCTGAACCTCTGACAGTCAATCCAAACCCTCGCGGCAGTTGGACTGATCCGGAAGCGGGTGAATTTGTCGAAGAAGTTCGCCGCGATTTGATCCGCCGTTTTGGCAAGGACGCACCTTATTCGCGCGGCTTCATTATTCGTTCCACGGTGGATTTGGACAAGCAGAAATATGCCCGTGAGGCTTTAGCTGCCAGTCTCAATCGCCTTGATCCTCGCAGAGCTCGCGGCTTTACTGGGCCGGTGGGCATGATGCGCGTCAGTGGAGACTGGGCCAGCCGTCTGGCAAAGGCACGCTATTGGCGGCCAGATCCGAGCGCCGTTCTGGGGATTGTGCTCGATGATGCGCAATCTTTCGGTCTCACCAATGGGACCAAAGTGGCTATTCCACAGGCCGATAAAGATTGGGCGCTGCGTTCGGCCAAACCCTTGAGTGATGGGGCTTTGGTGTGGCTCGGCCGCCGCGATGATGGTACACTTCAATTGCAACGCCATCAGGGAATCCAAGGCGCTTTGGTGTCGATTGATGTCCATACCGGAGCAGTCATCGCCATGGCTGGCGGCCTTGATGTTGAAGATTCAGGCTTTAACCGCGCAACCCAGGCCAAGCGCCAGCCTGGCTCTTCTTTCAAGCCGATCATTTACGCTGCAGCGCTTGAGCAAGGTTTGACGCCCGATACCGAGATTTCGGACGAAAAGATCGAAGGCGGCGGGTGGAGCCCTGAAAATGCTGACCGCCGCTTTTATGGTGTCATGACTTTGCGTCAGGCCTTGGTGATGTCGCGCAATACGGTGACGGTGCGCATCGCACGACGCATCGGCATGCGGCGCGTGGCCGATTATGCCCGCCGTTTTGGCGTGTATGACGATTTACCCAATGATTTAACCATGGCTTTGGGGGCAGGGGAAACCACTGTGCTGCGGCTGACCTCGGCTTTTGCAGTTTTCCCCAACGGGGGGCGCTATATCCCTCCTGTCTTCTATGACCGGTTGCAAGACCCCCGAGGCAAAACCGTGTGGCGCTCGGACCGTCGTTCGTGTCTGGCCTGCGAGGGTGCCTTAAATCTTGAACAGGGTCCGCCGCGGATGGAGCCCTGGGGCGTCCAGGTGGTGTCGCCGCGCACCGCGTGGGAAATGACCAGTATTCTGCAAGATGTGGTCTTGCGCGGGACTGGGCGTGGAGCCGATATCGGTCGTCCGGTTGCAGGAAAGACCGGGACCACGAGTGACTATAAGGATGCTTGGTTTGTTGGCTTTTCCCCGTCGATCGCCACGGGTGTCTATGTTGGCTATGACCTGCCACGTACCATTTATGAAGGGGCCTCAGGTGGGCCGGTGGCCGGGCCAATCTTCAAGCAATATATGACCCAAGCCCATGCAGGCCGTCCGGTGGAGGAATTTGTGGTCTCCCCTGAAGTGAAGCGTGAGATTGAAGCCGAAGCACGGATGAATGTGTTGACGGGATTGGGGAACAAGCCTTCCAGCGCGCTGCCGTCGCCTGTTCCATCTGCTGTGCCAAGGATTGAGCCTGTTAAGGCGGCTGGTGTGCCGGCCACTGCCCCAGCGGTGATTGAAGAAGCGCCGCCGCCGTCAACCGGTGCCCCGCCAACCGACCAAGAAGGCTGACACCCTCAATACTACCCTTTATTCCCGTCTGGACGGACAGATCGGGCTTGCTTATGTCCGCCTTTGGCGGAAATGGATGTGGAGAAATTTGATGCGCGCCGAACTTGAAGCGCTCAGTCGGGACATTACCAAGTCGGTCGCGCTCTTGCGCCGCCGACTTGATTGGGATGTTGCATTGCGCCGCCTTGATGAGCTTGATGCCCTCAGTGAAAGCCCTGATCTGTGGAATAATCCCCAAGAAGCCCAAACCCTGATGCGTGAGCGCAATCGCGTCCAGGCAGCGGTCGAAGCTGTCAAGCAATTGGAACGGGACTTATCCGATCATGTTGAGCTGGCCGAAATGGCCGAAGCCGAAGGTGATGAGGATATGATTGAAGAAGCGCGCAAGGGTTTGGCTGACGCCAAAGCGCGCGCTGACCGGGCGGAGTTGGAAGCCCTGCTCTCGGGTGAAGCCGATGGCAATGATGCCTATCTGGAAATCAATGCCGGGGCCGGGGGAACCGAAAGTCAGGATTGGGCAAGTATCTTGAGGCGTATGTATGCGCGTTGGGCGCAAAGTCGCGGGATGACGGTTGAGGAGATCGAAGAAAGCCCGGGTGAAGAAGCAGGGATCAAATCCTCGACATTGTTGATCAAGGGCGAAAATGCTTTTGGCTGGCTCAAGACCGAATCGGGCGTGCATCGTTTGGTCCGGATTTCCCCGTTTGACAGTGCCGCCAAGCGCCACACCAGCTTTTCCAGCGTCTGGGTCTATCCGGTGGTGGATGATGCGATCGTCATTGATATTCCCGAGAAGGACGTGCGGATCGACACCTATCGGGCTTCAGGGGCAGGGGGGCAGCACGTTAACAAGACTGACTCTGCGGTGCGTATCACCCACTTGCCGACCGGCATTGCGTGTGCCTCGCAGCAAGAGCGCAGCCAACACAAAAACCGAGACATTGCTTGGAAAATGCTGCGCGCGCGATTGTATGAACTGGAATTGCAAAAGCGCGAAGCTGCCGCCAACGCGCTGGAAGATCAAAAGACAGATATTGGTTGGGGCCATCAAATCAGATCCTATGTGCTCCAGCCCTATCAGATGGTGAAAGACTTGCGCACCGGGGTTGAAACCTCCGACACATCCGGCGTGCTGGATGGTGACTTAGACATGTTTATGGCAGCCTCGCTGGCCCAACGTGTGGGCGTGGCTTCTGACCCCGACGCCGACTAGGTCAGTCCTATGGCGGTGATCCCGCAAGACTTGCCGGTTGTTGCGGTTTTGGGCCAGCTAATGGCTGCTCTGGCCACATTTAACAAGGCTGTCTTGGTGGCTCCGCCGGGGGCTGGGAAAACCACCACCGTACCGCTGGCCCTGCTTGATCAACCTTGGCTTGATGGGCGCAAAATCCTTCTTTTGGCTCCGCGGCGATTGGCAGCAAGGGCTGCGGCAAGCCGGATGGCTGCGCTCTTGGGAGAGCCAGTCGGACAAACCGTGGGCTACCGCGTACGCCTTGACCAGAAAGTCTCAGCCCGGACCCGTATTGAAGTCATCACCGAGGGCATTTTGACCCGTCGGATGCTGTCAGACCCTGAGTTGGCAGATGTCGGAGCTGTCGTGTTTGACGAAATCCACGAGCGGCATTTGGAAGCCGATGTTGGCTTGGCGCTGGCGCTGGATATCCAGTCGGGTTTGCGAGAAGATCTGCGCCTGCTGGCCATGTCTGCGACACTTGAAGCAGGTCGACTGGCAGCGCAATTGGGCGGTGCGCACATTATCGAAAGCTTAGGGCGCTTGTTCCCGATTGAGACACTATATGTCGGTCGCAACCTCGACAGCCCCATTGAGGTGCAGGCGGCTCAAACAGCCCTGCGTGCTCTGGGAAGAGGCCCGGGTGATGTGTTGGTTTTTCTGCCCGGCACCGCAGAAATCAGTCGGGCGGCGGAGTTTTTGGCCGGCCGGACTGGCTCCGACGGGCCCTTGGTTGTCAGCCTGCACGGCAGTTTGAGTCTGGCCGACCAAGACCAAGCCTTGAAAAGGGCTGGTGCTGGGAGGCGCAAAATCATCTTGTCCACAGCGATTGCCGAGACCAGCCTCACCATCGATGGGGTACAGATTGTCGTAGATGCAGGCCTGTCGCGTCGTCCGACCTATGAGCCCGAATCGGGGCTGACCCGTTTGGTGACAGTCCGTTCCAGTCGGGCAGCAAGTGACCAGAGGCGGGGACGGGCGGGACGTACTGCGCCCGGACAATGTTATCGGTTATGGGAAGAAGCCGAAATGGGTGCATTCCCGGCCTATGATCGCCCCGAAATTCTCGAAGCCGATCTTGCCCCATTGGTCCTGACCTTATCGGCTTATGGCGTCCATGATCCAGCCAGTCTGTCCTGGCTCGACCACCCGCCACGGCCTGCTTGGCAGGAGGGTGTAAGGCTTCTGACCCAGCTTGACGCCTTAAGCGAGGGGCAGCGGCCAATGCTGACCGATCATGGTCGTGCTTTGGCCGGTTTCGGTTTGCCTCCGAGGCTGGCCCATATGATTGTGCGCGGGGCGGAACATGGTTTTGGCCGGACTGCAGCTCATGTTGCAGCCCTCTTGAGTGAACGGGGTTTGGGCGGGCAGATGATTGATCTTGAGCAGCGGCTCCTAAACCTCGCCCGCGACCGTTCCCCGCGCGCTGAAAAAGCCCGTCAGCAGGCCGAGGGCTGGGCCCGCCATGTCGCAGCAGCCGAGGATATAGCGCCAGCAATGGTGGGGATGGCGCTGGCGCTTGCCTATCCGGAACGGGTTGCCAAAGCCCGTGACCGGCGCGGTGGCTTCATTCTGGCAAATGGGAGTGGCGGCGAGATCCCGGCCGAAGAGGCACTGGCCGCTCACGCATTTCTGGCAGTCGGCACGTTGCAGGGTAAAGCGGCAAATGCCCGCATCAGTGAGGCCGCCCATCTGGACCGCGCTGATCTTGAGGCTCTTTTTGCTGCTGAGATCACCACCCAAAACATGGTCCAATTTGACCGTAATCGTGGCAGTGTGCAGGGCCGCCATCAACGGCGATTGGGGGCCATCGTGCTGGAAGAGCGGCCAATCCAGCTGGCTTCCGATGAGATTGAGGCTGGTCTATTTGATGCTGTAAGGACACATGGACTTGAGCTTTTACCTTGGTCAGATCGTGCCCGCGCCCTGCGCCAGCGCCTAAGCTGGCTGCATGATCGTGACCCAGACACTTGGCCCCAAGGCCGCCCCGACGGGTTGGTGGAGGACCTTGCCCAGTGGCTAGCACCAGCTTTGGTCGGTTGTCGCGCCTTGGGGGAGGTCGACGTGGCGGCCGCGCTGGAGATGTGGCTGGGCTGGGCCGGATGCCAAGCGCTTGACAAGGCAGCGCCCAGCCATTTCGAAACCCCGCTCGCGACCCGCCATCGCATTGATTATAGTGCCGAACAAGGCCCGACAGTCGATGTTCGCGTCCAGGAATTATATGGATTGACAACCCATCCCATGCTGGAGAATGGCCGCGTGGCGCTGGTATTCCAATTGTTATCGCCTGCCCATCGGCCCATCGCAGTCACTGCCAATCTGCCGCAATTCTGGCGTGCGGGCTGGCTGGATGTGCGCAAAGATATGAAGGCGCGCTACCCCCGCCATGTCTGGCCAGAAGATCCCGCGACTGCGCAACCCACAAGCCGGGCTAAACCAAGGACTTGACCGTGTGGCTCAAGCAGGAGAGGGAAGAAACATGGACCTTCCAACTTTTGCTGATGTGCTAGAAGCTGATCGCCGGATCAGGCCCCTGGCGCTTGAAACCCCGCTTTTACGTGCTGATGCGCTGGATCAGGCCACGGGCGGCCAGATTTTTGTCAAAGCTGAATGTCTGCAACCGCGCGGTGCCTTCAAGATCAGAGGCGCAGCCAATGCGCTCCTCAAAATTCCTCCGGCTGAGCGCGCCAAAGGCGTGGTGGCATTTTCTTCCGGCAATCACGCCCAAGGCATTGCCTATGTCGCCCGCCATCTGGGCATGGCCGCCACGATTGTGGTGCCGTCTGACGCTCCCAAAAGCAAACTTGCCGCCGTGGAGGCAGATGGCGGCACCATTGTGACCTATGATCGTGTGCTGGAAAGCCGCGAGGCAATTGGAGAAGAAATTGCCAGTCGCACGGGAGCAACCCTGGTACCACCATTTGATCATCCTGATGTCATTGCCGGACAGGGAACCTGTGGGCTTGAGATTGTGCGTGAGGTCAATGCACTTGGTCTTGAGCTTGATGGTTTGGTTGTATGTGCCAGCGGGGGCGGATTTGCTGCCGGCATCGGCCTTGTGTTGGAAGAACTCACCCCATCTACCCAGCTTTACGGGGCTGAGCCCTTTTCCCATGATGATCTGACCCGCTCGCTTGCTGCTGGGCACCGCGTATCGAATGAACCAGGCACCCGCAGCATCCAAGACGCCCTGATGACCCAACAGCCCGGGGAATTGACGTTTGAGATACTCGCTCGGGTCGGGACAAAAGGTGTTGTGGTTACAGATGATGATGTGCTGCATGCTATGGCCTTTGCGTTTAAACATCTGCGCATTGTGATTGAGCCCGGCGGTGCAGCGGCCTTGGCAGCCGTGCTGACGGGCAAGATTGCGGCCAAAGGCAAGACGATTGCGGTCACAGCCAGTGGCGGGAATGTCGACCCCGACATGTATATGCGCGCTTTGGCGATCAAGCTTTAGCCGCGCGTCCGCTGGTGCCAGCGGCCTCAGTTGCCCTAAACCCAACACCCCCACCCCCGCTTGAACACCAAAGCAGGGTCACAGCTACAATAAGGTGATCATGGGTACTGGCCAGCGGCGGGGTGGGGGTAAGGGCGGGGGACGACTTCGGCTTTTCTGGGTGATCTGAAAGCCCATGGCATCGAAGGTGGCGCTGATTTCATGGCCGCGTCGGGCCATGATGCGGGGTCGCTCTTCAGGGGCAAGCATGGGGCCGGGACGGCGGCGTGCGAGGGAGAAGGCCAAGCGCTTGGCCTTGGCCTGGGGGTCGGTGGCGATGGCCTGCAGCAAGTCCAAGCGCCGCAACCAGTGGCCGATGGGTACAGGGGCGGGGGCAAAGTAAAAGGGCCGGGCTTGGCCTGTGATGGCCCTGTCCAGCGCCTCAAACCGCTGGGAGAGCGTGTCCGGATGGGGCAGAAACGGGGCCGGAAACACCCGAAAACCTGGCGTGCGAACAGAAGGTTTGCGCGCCTTCTTGCGGCGCAGGTTTTCAACCTGCGGCTTGGCGACCAATTCATGCTCCAGATCAAGCGCCATCAGGATCAATATCCGGCGCAAGAAGGCCTCCAACGCGCGCACCCCCGCCCGCAAACGTGCGGCCACCGCCTTGCGCACAAAGTGTGGCCGTTCCCACAGATTGTCCTTTGCCAAGACATGGCTATGCAGCTGCAAGGCCAAGGACAGCACAAAGGCAAAGGGGGCAAGCGAGAAGGCCATCACACCATCATGGCTGGGATGTTGTGCGGTGGGATAGATTGGAACGATCTCCCCCCCACCCACCTCGCTGTCATCCCGGACGGCGATAGCCAATCCGGGACCTTGTGGCGCACGTGCGTATGGAGGTCCCCGCTCTGCGCTGCGCTTCGGCGGGGATGACATCGTTTAGAGTTGGTTGCATTTATAAATGGGTGTCATCCCGGACGGCGAAGCCGATCCGGGACCTTGTGCCGCACGTGCGCATGGAGGTCCCCGCTCTTCGCTTCGCTTCGGCGGGGATGACATCGTTTGGAGTTGGTTGCATTTATAAATGGGTGTCATCCCGGACGGCGGTAGCCGATCCGGGATCTTGTGCCGCAAAAGCGTAAGCAGGTCCCCGCTCTTCGCTGCGCTTCGGCGGGGATGACATTGTTAAAAAAGTTAAATTATACATAGCGGTGTCATCCCGGACGGCGCAGCCGATCCGGGACCTTGTGGCGCACATGCGCATGGAGGTCCCCGCTCTGCGCTTCGCTCCGGCGGGGATGACATTGTTAAAAAAGTTAAATTATACATAGCGGTGTCATCCCGGACGGCGAAGCCGATCCGGGACCTTGTGGTGCACATGCATAAGGAGGTCCCCGCTCTTCGCTGCGCTTCGGCGGGGATGACATCGTTTAGAGAAGATTTTTGTCTCGAAGCGCTTTGGTGCCCATTCTGGTCACCAAACCGCAACCTCAATTGTTCTTGCGACACCTGGGTGGTCAAGTGTCGGTTTTCTTCGAAAACCGATCGCACCGCGACGCAGCAAAGCTGCGCACTTGACGACCCAGATGTCGCGCTCAAACTAGCTGAGCCGTTTTGGTGAAACACAGGTTTCACCAAACGGTTCCAAATGGAAATCAACAAACCTCAGTCATCCCGGACGGCGGTAGCCGATCCGGGATCTCATGAAGCTAATACACAAAAAGGTCCCCGCTCTCCGCTTCACTCCAGCGGGGATGAGAATCTGGCCTAGGATTGCGCCAAGGCCTGATCGGCCCTGAATTGGCGCGCACTGGTAAGTGCGATCAGGGTCGCAATGATCAGGCAAATACAGGACAAGCCTAATGCAAGGCCGGGCAGGGTAGTCGCGCGATCGGCGGCAATTGACCAAGCAAATATCGCAGTAAAGACAATCGGGCCAACCATGCTTGTGCCAGCTTGAACAGCCCCGATAGCGCCTTGCAGGCGGCCTTGTTCGTCTGGTCCAATCTGACGGGTCAGCAAGGATTGAATGGCTGCGCCATAAATGCCCGCGAGCGAGGCAATGGGCACGCACATCCACAACACATATTGATTGGGTGCCCACGCATAGAGGCCATAGCCCAAGGCCCCCAGAATAAGTCCCAATACCAAGGTCGAGACTTCCCCCAATTTTCGGATGATGGGGCCAACCAACCCACCTTGCACGATGGCTGAACTTAAACCCACCAGTCCCAAAGTTAGGCCTGCCACGTCAGGTCCCCAACCGTAACGATAAAAGCCATACAGGACGAATGTGGTCGGATAAACCACTTGGGCAAAATCACACAGGCCGCGAATGATCGCCAAAGTTAGGATACGTGGATTGGTCCACAGGAAATGGATCGAGCCGATTGGGTTTGCCCGAACCAAGTCAAACGGACGCCGATGTTCCGGCTTGAGCGATTCTTTGAGCAGGATTAGGCCGAAGAAGCCGTTGAATGTGCACAGGCCTGCGGCCACGAAGAACGGCAGGTGCAGGTTGATCTTTCCCAGAAAGCCACCAATCGCAGGGCCCAGAATAAAGCCCAGGCCGAAGGCAGCCCCCAGCATGCCGAATTTCTGCGCCCGGCTTTCAGGCGGTTCGGTGTCAGCTACATAAGCATTGGCAGTCGACCCCACAGCGCTTACCGCTCCGGACAATGTGCGCGCCAACAACAAGGCCCAGAAGCTGGGCGCAAATGCCGTGATCAAATTGGCCGCTGCCTGCCCAAAGTTGGAAATGAGAAGAATGGGTTTGCGCCCGATCTGATCTGAGAGCCCACCCATAATGGGCATAGAAACAAATTGCATAAAGGCCCAGAAGAGCCCGAAAATGCCAATCATATGGGCTGCCTCGCCAACATCGCCACCGGTCATTTGTTTGAGCAGGTTGGGCAAGACTGGCACAATGAGGCCCAGAGCGAGCATATCGAGTGTGATTGTCACAAAAACAAAGACAAAGCCGGATTTTGTTGAAGCGGGATGGGAAGAATTCACAGAATCATCCTCAAAAAAAGCCTGACTTACCTGACGCATGACCATCCAGCAGTCAACGACCATAGGTTAAGCCTAAAAAAGCGTCACACAATGGTGCTATGCAGTCGTGCGGGATGACAATTTTGCAGGTTTTGTCTAACCTTAAATGACAGACGGGGGTGGCATACTTACCCCTGGGTAGAATTGTGGGTGTCGGCTCAAGATCATGATTGCCATGACGTATGAGAAGGCGTCGCTTGGCGCTGCAACGAAGGGCCAAGCAGAAGCGATTGTCGGGAAATATAGTGGGGTTTGAGGTTAGTTATGCGTGATTTAATTCATTCGGCCGCACTTTG
Organism: Candidatus Phycosocius bacilliformis; assembly: GCF_003112735.1. Taxonomy (GTDB): domain Bacteria; phylum Pseudomonadota; class Alphaproteobacteria; order Caulobacterales; family Aquidulcibacteraceae; genus Aquidulcibacter; species Aquidulcibacter bacilliformis. Next base: position 30,564 of record NZ_BFBR01000006.1, on the reverse strand, counting down.
GGTCGTCCTGTGTAGTTTGGTATTGTTTTCGTCTATGTCGGATGCGCAGGACGCCTACGCTCAGCACATGAAAATCTGCCCAAGTGATGTCAGCCTCACAAATCTCAGCAGCCTTGTGTGCCGCGACCAAGCTGTGGTTTCGGCCAACACACTTCCCTGAACTTTTCAGACCGCAGACACGCAGATTTCTGTGTCAGCTTACCTCCAGCAGCAACTGGCCAGAATCCTTGCTCTTGGTCGCCTAAGTCGCTAGCGACAGGGCGACAACAAGGACCCTAATTCCATGGCAGTAGATGCAAATACCGTGCGTCGTGTCGCGAGGCTGGCGCGCATTCATGAACCCGAAGAGCGATTGGAAGCGCTGGCAGGGGAATTGAACACCATTTTGGGCTGGATCGACATGCTCAATGAGGTTGATATTGACGGGGTGGAGCCCATGACCTCGGCGGTCGAAACCACGCTGCCACTGCGTGAGGATGTCATCAGTGATGGTGACCAGGCTGCTGCCATTGTGGCCAATGCGCCAGCAAGCGCTGATGGTTTCTTTGTTGTGCCGAAAGTGGTGGAATAAATGAGCAAGCTGACCGAATTGACATTGGCCGCCGCCCGCGACGGCCTGGCCAAAAAGGCCTTCTCGGCGGTCGAACTGGCCACAGCGTTCAACCAAGCGATTGAAGCCGCCAATCCCAGTCTCAATGCCTATGTGCTGACCACGCCCGAAAAGGCGTTGGACATGGCAGCCGCCTCAGATGCGCGCTTGAAAGCGGGCAATGCGGGCAAGCTTGAAGGCATTCCCCTCGGCATCAAGGATTTGTTTTGCACACAAGGTGTGCGGGCGACAGCTTGCTCCAACATTTTGGGCGAGTTTGCGCCAACCTATGAAAGCACGGTGACCAGCCAGCTTTGGCGCGATGGGGCTGTGATGCTGGGCAAGCTCAATATGGATGAGTTTGCCATGGGCTCGTCCAATGAAACCAGCCGTTTTGGTCCTGTCGTTAATCCGTGGAAGCGCCAAGACGGGGCCAATGCCGCGCTAACCCCCGGCGGCTCGTCGGGTGGATCGGCTGCGGCGGTGGCGGCTGATTTGTGCTTGGGGGCCACGGCCACCGATACTGGTGGCTCGATCCGTCAACCCGCTTCCTTTACTGGGACAGTTGGCATCAAGCCAACCTATGGCCGGGCCAGCCGCTATGGCATTGTCGCTTTTGCCAGCTCGCTTGATCAAGCAGGCCCGATTGCCAAGAATGTGCTCGACAGCGCCATTCTCTTGGAAAGCATGTGCGGCCATGATCCGAAGGATTCCACCAGCCTGCAGGTTCCAGTGCCCGATTTTGCCGCCGCCGTCAGCCGCGGGGTGAAGGGGCTGCGCATTGGGGTGCCGAAAGAATATCGCGTCGACGGCATGCCAGAGGCAATTGAGAAGCTGTGGAGCGATGGGATTGCCTGGCTTAAAGATGCCGGGGCCGAGATTGTTGATGTCTCGCTGCCGCACACCAAATACGCCTTGCCTTGCTATTATATCGTCGCCCCTGCGGAGGCCTCCTCAAACTTGGCCCGCTATGATGGCATGCGCTTTGGCAAGCGTGTGGCAGGCAACACATTGACGGAGACCTATGAGCAAAGCCGCGCGCAGGGTTTCGGCAATGAAGTGAAGCGGCGCATTTTGATCGGCACCTATGTGCTGTCGGCTGGCTATTATGATGCCTATTATCTGCGTGCCCAACGCGTCCGCAGCCGGATTGCAGAGGATTTCCGGCAAGCCTGGCAGAAATGCGATGCGCTTTTGACCCCGACAGCCCCGTCAGCAGCTTTCGGTCTGGGTGAGAAGAGCGCCGACCCGATCCAAATGTACCTCAATGACGTCTTCACCGTGACGGCCAATTTGGCAGGACTGCCGGGGATTTCGGTCCCCGCCGCGCTGGATGCACAAGGGCTGCCCTTGGGGCTGCAAGTCATTGGCAAGGCGCTGGATGAGGAAACCGTCTTTGCGGTGGCAGGCGTCCTTGAAGCCCAAGCTGGCTTCACGGCCAAGGCCAAGCCCTGGTGGTAATCCTGCCGGCAAGTCGCTAAGCTGTCCTGATTGGGACTGGACGTGCCGCAGGAAGGGTCATTGATGGAAACCGATTATTTGATCGTGGGGGCTGGGGCCGTTGGTCTGGCCTTTGCCGACACATTGCTCGATGAAACCAAGGCCCACATCACCATTGTCGACCGACATGGCAAGCCCGGCGGGCACTGGAATGATGCCTATAGCTTTGTGACATTGCACCAGCCGTCAGCCTTTTACGGGGTGAATTCGCTGCGGCTTGGTGAGGATCGGATTGATCAAAGCGGGATCAATAAGGGTTTGTATGAATTGGCTTCTGGGCCTGAGGTCAGCGGCTATTTTGATAAGGTGATGAACCAGCGCCTGCTGCCCAGTGGCCGCGTCCGCTATCTGCCCATGACCGATTATCGCGGCGATGGTCTTTGTGTTTCTCTGCTGTCAGGCCAAGAAACCCATATTCAAATCCGCAAGAAGACGGTGGATGCGACCTATTTCGGCACGACGGTTCCGTCCACCCATCAGCCCAAATTCCACATTGAGGCGGGCGTGGACTTCATGCCGCTCAATGGTCTGCCGCATTTGTGGAAGCGCGGGGCCGACATGCCCAAGCATTTTGTGATTGTCGGGGCAGGCAAGACGGGCATGGATGCTGTGTGCTGGCTTCTGGCGTCGGGGGCTGACCCTGACAGCATCAGTTGGATCATGCCACGGGATTCCTGGCTGCTTAATCGACGCAAGACCCAGCCCGGGCTTGAGTTTTTTGAAGAAACTATCAAGGGCCAAGCTGATATGATGGAGGCCTGTGCACTGGCCAAAGATGTCGATGATCTGTTTGACCGGCTGGAAGCCTGCGGTGTCATGTTGCGGATCGACCCCATGGTGCGCCCGACAATCCATCGCTATGCCACCGTGTCAGAAGGTGAGGTGGCGCAATTGGCCCGGATCAAAAAAGTGATCCGCAAGGGCCGGGTCAGCGCCATTTCCCCCACTCTGGTGAGTTTGGAAGGGGGGACGGAAGCCTTCGGCCCCGGCACGCTCTATATTGATTGCTCGGCCAGCGCGGTTGAGGATCGCCCGCCCGTGCCGGTTTTTCAAGAAGGCCTGATCGTGCCGCAAATGATCCGCATTCCTCAACCGGCCTTTAGTGCCGCACTTACTGCCTATGTTGAGGCCCATTATGATGATGATGCCAAGAAGAATAGCCTCTGCGGCTCCATTCCGTTACCGCGCCAATTGATCCAATATCCCCGTGCTGTCTTGGGCAATATGATGAACCAAATGGCCTGGAGCCAGGACCCGCACTTGCGCGACTGGATCCGCGAATCCCGGCTGGACGGGTTTGGCAAAGTGATCGCCTCGGTCGATCCATCTGACAGCGCCCGCATGGCCATTTTGAAGAAGTTTCGCCAGTTCGCCATGCCCGCGGCGGCCAATCTAACCAAATTGATCCCGCCATCTTGAAAAGGTTACGACCTCGGGCCACAAAGGGGTCTGACAAGAACCAAAACAAGTTTCAGGGAGATTGGCGCCATGATCGGCATCACGGCTTATGGGGCCTATGTGCCCCGCTTGCGCTTGCAGAAAAAAGCCATGGCACAGGCCAATGCGTGGCTTGCACCCAATCTGATGGGCAAGGCAAAGGGCGAGCGCTCCTTTGGCAATTGGGATGAGGATGCGATCACGTTTGCCGTCGAAGCAGCCCGTGACGCGCTGGGCAATGATGATGACCGTTCCCACATCAAGGCGCTTTACTTTGCCTCCACCACGGCTCCATTCGCAGATCGTCTGAATGCGGGGATTGTGCAGGCCGCTTTGACGCTGGATGCCACTATTCAGGCTGCTGACATATCAGGGTCACAAAAAGCTGGACTGACAGCTCTGGCTCAAGCCCTCTGTGTGGCCCAAGCCGCACCCAATGGGGCCCATCCGGCCATTCTGGTCGCCGCCGGTGATCGGCGCGTACCCAAAGCCGTTTCCGCCCAAGAGTTTGACTATGGCGACGGGGGCGCTGCCATGGTGGTTGGTCGCGACCAGATTCTGGCCGAATGGCTGGGCGGGGCAGCCAGTACGGTTGATTTTGTCGACCATTTCCGGGGATCGGATGAGGATTTCGATTATCATTGGGAAGAGCGTTGGATCCGAGACGAGGGTTTTCAAAAGATCGTTCCCCCGGTTCTTAAGCGCGCTTTGGCCAATGCTGGGCTTGAGCCTGCCCACATTGACCATTTCATTTTGCCAAGCACATTCAAAGGTGTGGCTGAAGGTCTTGCCAAGAAAATTGGCCTGAAACCAGAAGCGGTGGTTGATAATCTCGCAGCCCAAGTCGGGGAAACAGGCTGTGCCCATGGCCTCCTGATGCTGGCAGGCGTTCTTGAAAAAGCCCATCCTGGCCAGACCATTCTGGTGGCCCAATTTGGCCAAGGCTGTGAGGCTTTGGTGTTTAAGGTCACAGACGAGATTGCCACTTTCAAACCAGCCAAAGGCCTGTCGGGCTGGTTGGCCAACCGCAAGGAAGAAACCAGTTATATGAAATATCTTGTGTTCAATGGTCTGGTTGAGTGGGACAAGGGGATGCGGGCAGAGAAGGACAATAAGACCGCGCTGACCACGCTTTATCGCTATAATGATGGCATACTGGGTCTGGTGGGCGGCAAGTGCAAAGTCACCGGCACGGTTCAATATCCCAGAACCCGGATTTCGGTTGCGCCCAATGCGCCTGAAGTCGATACCCAGGAACCCTATAAGTTTGCTGAGCGGGCGGCCCGGATTCTGACCTATTCAGCCGATTATCTGACCTATTCCATGAACCCACCCAATCACTATGGTCAGATCGATTTTGACGGGGGTGGGCGGATCTTCATGGATATTGCCGATGTCGAACCTGGCGAAATTGACAGTGGCACAGAGGTGCGCATGGCCTTCCGGGTTAAAGAATGGGATGACCGGCGCGGCTTCACCCGTTATTTCTGGAAGGCTGTGCCGGTTCGGTGATTTAAAGCGCGCGTCTGTAACTTTCCGGTTCACCATGTCGTAGCCTGTATCAAAGGCTGAGAAAGGTCGGGACTTACTCATGCGTCGAACGCTTCTGGCGATTATGCTTGGACTGGTTGCAGGTCTTGGCACTGTCCTTGGCGGTTGTGCACTCACGCGCCTGCCCAATGTTCCCCTCACACTTACCGGCAGCCCCGCGACTCCACCCATTCTCGGCCCGCTTGACGGCACTGCAGCGGTCGCCAGCCGGGCTGATTGGGAAAGCCGCCGCGTCCCACGCCTGAAAACCCTGTTTCAAAGCCAGATCTATGGGGCGATGCCCGCGCCCGCCCGCGTGGACATTCTGAGCCGTGTTGTGTTGCAGGCCCCTGCCAAAGGCCCCATTGGCACGATTGAACGCATCACCCTTGCTGTGAGCCTAGACCGTCCCGGTCCGTGGCCCGGCGGTCGTCCCGTGGTGGACATGATTTTGATCACACCCAAGGGCAAAGGGCCATTTCCAATCATTGCTGGGGGGACGTTCTGCGGCAATGATGCCCTGTTTCCCAAAACCCCGGAACCTCAAACCCTGAAGGTTCGCACCACGAACATGCCTTTGCCGCCTGAATGTGGCGGTGGTCTGCCCGCGTTCATGGTCGAGGCAATCTTCGGCAAAAACGCCAATTCGCCCCCGTGGGAAGCCATAGCCCGGCACGGCTATGCCTTGGCATCTTGGCATCCAGGCGACGTGGTGCCCGATGTGCCAGGCATCGCAGAACCTTATTTGGCGGCGCTGACCCCGGACGGCACACCGCCTGATCAACGCACCGGTGCGATCGCAGCCTGGGCGTGGACCCTGTCGCGTATGCTCGACGTTTTGGCCGCCGACCCCCGTATCGACCCCGAGCACATGCTCCTCTGGGGCCATTCCCGTCATGGCAAAGCAGCTTTATTGGCCGCCGCCTTTGATCCCCGGCCGGTTGCTGTATGGGCCTTGCAATCGGGCACGGGCGGGGCATCACTCGACCGGGATGAGGTGGGGGAGCCGATTGGTGCCATTACAGCAAGCTTTCCCCATTGGTTTGCCCCGGTTTATGCCACAACGGCGGCCCGGCCTGACGCCCGCCTCCTCGACCAGCATCAATTGATCGGATTATTGGCTCCGCGCTCCGTCTTGGTCGGCACGGGTCGGCGTGATCAATGGGGTGATCCCCATGGTAGTTTTCGCGCGCTGATGGGAGCAGATCCGGTCTATCGCCTCTATGGCCTACCCGGATTTGCGCAGACCAGTTTGACGAAGCCTGCCGAGGTTGGCCCATTGGCCTTTTATATGCGGCCAGGTCTGCATGGCATTCATTCGCAAGATTGGGCACAGGCGCTGGCCTTTTTTGACCGTACCGTGCCCAAGCTGCCGCCAACAGCCCCAAACATAAGCTTGAAACCCTAGCAAATCTGCGTCACAGTCCGCCAAAATACTGCCGCTCAGGGAGGCAAGAACATGGCTACAGGCATTCGTGACAAAGTCGCCGTCATCGGTATGGGCTGCTCTCGCTTTGGTGAGCGGTGGGATTGCGGCCCCGAAGAATTGATGGTCGAGGCCTATCTGGAAGCCATCAAGGACGCAGGCATTGAGCCCACGCAATTGGATGCGGCTTGGTTCTCAACCCATATTGATGAGATTGGCACGGGCAAGGGTGGCACGCCGCTGTCGATTGCCCTTCGCTTGCCCAATATTGCGGTAACCCGGGTGGAGAATTTCTGTGCATCGGGGTCTGAGGCCTTCCGCGGCGCGGTCTATGCCGTGGCGGCTGGGGCTGCTGATATTGCGCTCGCCGTCGGCGTGGAGAAGTTGAAAGATACTGGCTATGGCGGCCTGCCGGTCGGCACCATGGGAACTTATATCCCGCAAACCGCACCAAATGGCTCAGCACCGGGCAATTTTGCCCAATTGGCCAGCGCCTATCGGGCCAAGCACAAAGTCTCACGCGAGGATCTCAAGCGGGCAATCGCGCATGTGTCGGTGAAGAGCCATGCTAATGGCTCAAAAAACCCCAAAGCCCATTTGCGCAATATCGTCACAGAAGAACAAGTGATTGGTGCGCCAATGATTGCCGAGCCTTTGGGGCTTTTTGATTGCTGCGGGGTGTCTGACGGGGCCGCAGCCGCCATCGTGACCACGCCAGAGATCGCGCGCGCTTTGGGCAAGAAAGATCTTGTCTATGTCAAAGCCCTGCAATTGTCGGTCTCCAACGGCATGGAAAGCCAGCATAATTCATGGGATGGTTCTTATTTCCACACGGCCCGGATCGCAGCGCGCAAGGCCTATCATGAGGCCGGCATCGACCGGCCACGCGAACAGGTCTCGATGATCGAGGTGCATGATTGCTTCTCGGTGACCGAGCTTGTGACCATGGAAGATTTGTTCATCTCGCCGGAAGGCCAAGGCTGGAAGGATGTCATGGACGGCTTCTATGATTCTGACGGATCGGTGCCGTGCCAGATTGATGGCGGCCTTAAATGCTTTGGCCATCCAATTGGGGCATCGGGTCTGCGCATGCTCTATGAAATGTATCTGCAATTGCAGGGCCGGGCAGGGGATCGGCAATTGGCCAATCCGACGATTGGCCTCACCCATAATTTGGGCGGTGCCCCGGCGAGCAATGTGTGTTCGGTGGCCATTATCGGCCTGTAGTAATCGGCAAACAGTGCTGTAACCATAGCCCGCAGGTGGCATGGCCTCTTTGCAACTTTACTGCATTGATTGGCGATCAATGTGTCAAAATAGTTGGCCTGTCAGTCGCAGACGGCTACCAATGATCATTGGAAACGTGCCGGTGGCGAGTCGCCCCATCCTGTTTCCTGAACGGTTTCTGGTGTGGTTGCATGCCAGTCTCTTGACCGGTTGAGGGGGCCGTTTGTGCGTAGAAGGGAGTTGACGCGATGAAATTATATGGAAGTGACCTCAGTCCATTTGTCCAACGCGTGAAGATGCAAGTCGCCGCGAAGGGTTTGAGTGTGGAATATTTGTCTCCGCCCGGTGGCAGCTTGAAAAGTGAAGAATATCTCGCGATCAATCCGATTGGCAAAGTGCCGTGTCTGGTGACGGATTCCGGAATGGCTCTGCCTGAGTCCGAAGTCATCCTTGAATATCTTGAAGATGCTTTCCCCAAGCCTGCGCTGCGTCCGCGCAAGCCTGAAGAGCGCGCACAAGTGCGTTTGATTTCGCGGGTGAATGATATTTATGTCGGACCTGCCATGGGCAAGATTTTCGGCCTCTTGGGGCCTGGCAAGGATCCTGAAGTGGTCAAAGCAGCCATTGGCGACGTCAATACGGCTTTGGGTCATCTGGAAAATGTAATGTCGGGCAAAAAGCATGCGGCGGGCAACAAGTTTTCAGTGGCCGATTGCACCATCACGCCAAGCCTATTCTTCGTTGTCCGCTTGTTGCCAATCCTTGGCGTCAAGGCTCCGCTAAAGAGCTATAAGAAGCTCACCAAATACTGGAAAAGCCGGGAAAAAGACGCGGTGTCAGCCAAGGCGCTGCAGGAAATGACCGTGGAGTTGAAGAACCGCTTCGGCATGTAATCAGGCACCCCACCACCGGGGCTTTAGCGGCCTGCCTGACCCGACTGGCATTATTGCTCAGCGTCAGGCGGGCCGTTCCTGTTTGAGTTATCGCTATACGACCAAGATTGATTGAAACGATAAGGCAATGATCATTTTGGGAACCACACAACGAGGATGACGAAATCTCCGCTCAAAGGGCCCTTTGCTCTCGCACTCAAAAACTCATTTCAGATTGGCCAACCGTGTCTCAACATCATTGGCTAAAGCGGCATAGAATAAATTATAGCCGGTAATCTTATAGAAAGTACCAAGCTCAAAGCGGGCGCGCGACAAAGCAGCCGGTCGGTTGACCTCAACCCATAACAGACCGTTGCGGCAGATGGCACCGGTCTCACCGGGCAGCAAAGCAGGTTCTGTCCCGCGCTCCAAACCACTGGCTGCCGCCGAACCGCGATTGGTGCCGGGCCCTGCATGGGTCTGTGCTTGCGAACCAGTCAAAGGATTGATGCAGGCAATCGGCGCCCCTTCAATGGCATGATAGCCGCGTGCTTGGGTCCAGATGGTAGAGCGTTGGGTGAGAATATGTTCACCGCGCCGGTCGCCGCCATCGAGACTGGTAAAGCTGATCAAGCACCGGGTTTGCTGGGCTGTTTGGCAGGGTCGGGGAAAGCCTGGCACGGCTTGTGGGCCCTCATAGAGCGATTCGGGAACCGGCTGATCGATCAAATAGGTCGCCGCCAACATCGGCCCAAGGTCACCTTTTTGCTGCAGCAAGCGCATCACATGCAGTCCGCCTTGGCCAAGTCCCACCAGCACAAATGGGCGCTTGGGGTCGCGGGCGGCGCGGAAAGCCTCAAAAGCGCGCTCCACATCCTCATAGGCCAGGTTTAGGGCCTCACGGCTATCATCGCGCTGAGATAACAGGGCAAATAAGACAGCTTGGCGATAGCGTGGTACCCAGAGGGGACCTGCTCCGGCAAAAGGCTCGGCGTGATTAGGCAAGGCAATGGTTTCCAGCCGCGTGCGGGCAACATTGTCGGCAATGTCCATATTCCAGCCCGTCGAGCCGCTCCAAGCAGTGGTGGGGTGAACAATGAAGACATCGGCCTTGCCCTGATCGGGCGAGGATTCCTGTGGCCTTAGGGCCCACGCTGCCGCATCGCTGTAATCGGGTAGGGGGGGTGGCTCGTCGACTTGGAAGGGTACCGCGGGCTGGATTAATTCGCGGAACAAATTGTCGCGCATCAGATAGGCCGTTAGCCCGATCAGCATATTGACGCCAATTATGGCCCCAAAGATCCATCGTCGCCAGTTCGGTTTCATGGCGTCAATCCACTGTAGCCGGGTTGGTCGATGGCCAGCTGAGCCTCGGTGACAGCGCGCAAGGCCGCCAGGAGTGCCGGATCATCGAGGTCAAAATCGCCGCGCTGGATCGCGCCACAGAGCTGTTGTCGCAGGGCTGGCAGGTCGCGATCATCGGCCTGCAGAAGCTGCGCATAGAGGCTGCGCTCGCGGGCCTCGGCCTCTGGTCGCAGGGCCATGTCACGGCCGATCAGCGCCAAGGCATTGGCCGCAACACGGGCATGAAAGCCGGCCTGACCACTTAATTGCGGGGCTGCCACATCATGCAAAAACCCGATGACCGAGCTCAGCAATTCCTGCGACGACGGAGCTTCATGCATGGGGACGGCCTTCAATCAGATTGAGGAGGTCGATTTCTGCCTCCGACGCACGCCGCCCGATCATGGCCCGCTCAATAGAACGGTCTGCGCCGGTGACATAGGCCTGATACATGATCAAGCACATGACGCCCCATTTCAAGCTGCCCAGAGCCTGAAACCAGACCAGTTCATCGGCTGTGATCTGTGGGCCACCTGCCTGTGCATAACCGGCAAGCAAATCCGTGAGGTCGCCAAAGCCACCAACGTGGCGTGACCGTTCGCCAAATCGCCAGGAATTGACGCAAATCCAGGCCAAATCTTCGCGCGGGTCACCCAAATGGGCTAATTCCCAGTCCAGCACCGCGGCTAGGCCCTCGGCATTGACCATCAGATTGCCATTTCGGAAATCGCCATGAACCAGCGTGGTTGGACGGGGGGCAGGTGCGTGGCGACGTAACCAGGCAAAGCCAAGTTCGAATACCGGCCTGTCCATGCCAAAGCTGCGATAAATGGCTTCATAACGGTCAAGCTGGTCAAGGCCGTGACTAAGCGGCAAGCCTTTTGGCAGGCTGTCGAGGTCAATGGCATGGATGCGCGCCATAGCCGCACCGCATTGGCGGGCCAATTTGGTTCGCGCGTCGGCAAACTGCTCATCGCGCAGAATTTTGCGCGCAATCGTCTGGCCTGGAACATGGGCCATGATGAAGGCCTCGCCCAATCCATCTTCGGGTTGGCAGACATAAACGATGGGTGCGACAGGTGTTTTGGCGCGCCCGGCGGCAGCCATAATCTCTGCCTCTAGGGCTAGACCAATGGCTTCGCTGCCGCCGTCGCGGGCAAATGGGGCGCGTCGCAGAACCAGCTTGCGAGGTTCACATCCTTCAGACTGGATGACAAAGGACCATGTTTCCTGGCTTGCCCCGCCCGATAGTCGACTGAGGTCGCTGATCTCTGCACCCGGATCAAGGCGGGCCTTTATCAACCGACTGAGCGGGGCGAGCAGCGCATTCATCGGCCCACCTTGACCAAGCTTAGGATGATTTTCAAGTCACGTCGCTGGGGTCGGCTGATGGGGGAAGATAAACACATCTTCTGGGCTGATCTCAATATGGACTGCGCTCCCGATCTCTGGGGCCTTATTGGCCTCCACCTGGGCCATCACCGTTCCTATCGGGCTTGCGTGCGTCTTCAGGCGCAGCATGCGGAAGCGACCAACTCCACGCCGGTCTGTCACGCCAAACATGCCGTCTGGCGCTAAAGTGACCTGCGTAGCCTCGGGGCGAGCACATAGCAGAACCTGACCAACATGGGGGCAGGGGAAGGTGCCGAACGGGGTTTCGACACGGCCATGCTGGCTTGTGGCTTCCAACGCCCAAACAGCACCCAAGGCGCGCGCGGCGGCCAAGGATGCGGGTTGGTTATAGACTTCATGGGGTAGCCCACTTTGCAGGATGCGGCCTGCCTCGATAATGGCGACTTCATCGGCCACGGCCAAAGCCTCTTCTGTGTCGTGGCTGACGATTAGGGCGGCGACACCGGCATCTGCCAAAGTTGCCAAAGTTCGCGCCTGCAGTTCGGCCCGCAAATGGGGATCGAGACCACTGAAGGGTTCGTCCATCAACACTGCCCGGGGGCTGGGAGCCAGTGCACGGGCCAAAGCCACACGTTGTTGTTCGCCCCCTGAGAGCTGGTGCGGATAGGCATTGGCCCGGTGGCTCAACCCGACCCGGTCAAGCCAATTTTCTGCCAAGGCCAAGCGGGCAGCCTTTGGCTGCTTCCCCAAGCCAAAGGCAACATTGCCCAAGGCGGTCAGATGGGGAAACAAGGCATAATCTTGAAACACCATACCCAGAGGCCGTTGTTCTGGTGGGACAATTAGCTGGGCGTCACTGACCACGTGGCCGTCGGCCAGAACCTGACCGGCATCAATCCCTTCCAAGCCAGCCAACACCCGCAGCAATGTGCTTTTGCCTGAACCTGATTGACCCAATAGGGCCACAACTTTGCCAGCGGGCACAGAAAGGCTGACCCCATCAAGGGCCTTGACGGCACCAAAGGCGCGGCTGATTGCGCGGGCTTCAAGGGCAAATTGGGTCATGATTGCCCTGCGCGAGACTTGGACAGTCCGTGGGAAAAAATCAACGTCGGGATGAGCGCCAAAGCCACGATGGTCAAGGCAGGCCACGCAGCAGCGCCCAAACGTTCATCGGCAGCATAGGCATGCGCCCGTACCGCCAAAGTGTCGAAGCCAAACGGTCGCAAGATGGTGGTGGCCGGTAATTCCTTAGCAATTTCAACCGCCACAATCAGGGCCGCTGCAAAGGCTGATGGTGCAGCCAATGGGGCTTCCAAGCGCAGGAAGCGCGACCAGCGGCTCGCCCCCAATGTGGACGCCGATTCGCGCATGGATCGGGTGGATTTCTCCAATCCTGCGCTCAAGGGTTCAAGGCCTGCCGCACTAAAGCGGGCAGCATAGGCATAGCACAAAGCCACAATGGCTAATGGTCCACTTAATGCCGCAGCAATCTGATGGCCGCTGAGGCTTAAGGCTGCGAGTATCCCGAGCGCGGTGACGGCACCGGGTGTGGCATAGCCAGCCAGACTGGCGGCATGCACGAACTGGCTGGCGCGGCGGCCGCTTTGGCCAACAAACGCACTGATCCCGGCCAAGGCGAGGGTCACCAGCGCACCGAGCGCACATAATGAAGCAGTCGCGATGATGGGCTGGCCAAGGGCTCGCTCCGGCACACCATTGGCAATGGCCAACCATGCAAGATGGCTGACCGGGATCACCAGACCAATGCCAAGAACGATCAAACACGCGCCAAACATCAAGGCCTGTTTGGCGAAGGACAGCTGGGCGCGCGGCGGGGTGCGCCAGCGGGTGGAGCCACCGGCAATCAACCCCTTGCGCGCATGTCGCTCCAGCCAAACTAAGATGAGTACGCCCAGAAGCAGGAGGCTGGCCAATCGCGCTGCCCCAGCCAAATCGCCCATCGAAAACCAAGCCCTAAAGACACCAATGGTCAAGGTCGACACGCCGAGGTGATCAGCTGCGCCGTAATCGGCGGCAATCTCCAATCCGGTAAGGGCCGCACCGGCGGCAATAGCGGGTCGGGCGAGTGGTAGCGCAACCTTTGCAAATCGGCGCCACGGTGTTGCCCCTAACAGGCGTGCGGCCTCAAGTGCACACACAGATTGGGCTTCAAATGCACTGCGGGCCGCCAGATAGACATAAGGATAGAGTGTGCTGGCATAGACCAATAGCGCAACCCAAAAGCCACGCGCCCCGATCAAATCACCCCACGCATAAGCCGCAACATAAGCAGGCATCGCCAAAGGCAACGCAAGCGCCCAGCTTAAGGTTTGCCGTCCCCAGAAATGATAGGCTGTCACGACCCAAGCCGTCTGGACGCCAACCACAGTGGCCAAAGTGGTTGCCAAGACGAGTAAGCCAAGACTTGTCCAAGCCATGTCCCAGAGCAAGACATCCGCGATGTGCTCAAAGCTGCTGCTGGGTTGCCAAGCTGCCATAAGTGTGAAGGCAACAGGCAGGCCGGGGACAGCCACAATCACAGCACCAATCAGCAAAGCAACGAGCCACGTTTTCAGCTTTGACGCACTCAATCGTGCGCCTTGCCAAGCCTGCAGCGGCGCAAACTTTGCCCCGGGATCAAGAATGCTCACTTCCAGCCTGCGCGGTCAAAAATCTTCTGGGCTTCTGGCTGGTTTGTGCCCAGAACAGACATTGGGGTCTCAGCCTCTTTGAAGCCCGCCATGGCCTTTAGCTCGCTATTGTCATCCAGTGCACTGGACACAATCGGGAATTCATCATTGGCGCGCGCGAAAATGGCTTGCGCTTCAGGACTGGCGAGAAACTCCAAGAATTTGATCGCATTGGCTTTGTTTGGTGCATGGGCGGCCAGGGCACCTCCGGAAATGTTCACATGCGTACCGATGGCGGCTTTGCCGGGGTCGGCTTCGTCCGGGAAAGATAGGGCGATTTTGGCCCCGACAGCCTGTTCAACCGGGTCGCTTGAGCGCTTCAGCCGGACCGCATAATAATGATTGACAATCGCGACCGCGCATTTGCCTTCAGCAATGGCTTTGAGTTGGTCTGTGTCTGCGCCCTCAGGTTGGCGGGCAAAATTGGCGACAACCCCTTTGGCCCACGACTCGGCGCGCTCCTTGCCCCAGCTATCCATCAAGGCCGACATCAGCGACAAATTATAGACATTGCTGGACGGGCGCACACACACCAAGCCTTTCAGACCAGGGTCGGTCAATTGGCTATAGCTGGCGACTTGCTCTGGCTTGATGCGGGCCGGATCATAGGCAATCACCCGCGCCCGTTTAGCAAAACCAAACCAATCTTTTTTCGTCCCTTGCAGCTTTGCCGGCACAATCTGATTGAGAATGGGGGAATCGACTGGCTGAAACAGACCAGCGGTTTCAGCCCGCCAAAAATTGCCCGCGTCGACCAATAGAATAATATCTGCCGGGCTTTGATCGCCTTCGGCCTTGAGGCGCTCAAGCAGGAGGTCACCCTTCATCTCAATCCGGTTGAGGGTGATGCCCGTCTTCTTCTCAAACAAATCATAGAGCTGTTCGTCCGCGTCATAATGACGGGCAGAATAGATATTGACTTCGCCTTGGTTGGCGGTGGCCGACTTGTCTTGCTGACAACCGGCAATCACCATCAGCGCGCCCAATGAGGCTGCAAGCGTAAACAAAGAGCGTGGGCGGGCGTTTTTGAGAATGGTTCGCATGATCAACTGGTATTGTCACAGCCAGCCCCAACCTGCAAGCCAAACGCGCACCCGATTCCGCCCTGTGCGCGCGGCACAAAGTCGCGCCTTGCATGGGGGAAGGCACACACAAGCTGGCACCAAAGCTCCCGGCAATGGCGGCTTTACTGGCTTTCGGCGTCTTCGGGTTGGATCGGTTTGATGTGAATGGGGATTTTCATGAAGGCTGGCACATCATCGCCAAAGGCCAACACGTCTTGATCCTCATCCCGTCGACGGTCTTGGCGTGGCCGATCCCGCTCATGTCGATGACGCCCGCGTTCGCGGTCGCGACGAGGCCCCCGATCAGTGCGATCCCCGCGATCACGATCGCGATGGCCATGGCTGGTGGTTTCGCTTGTATCATGTTCCACCAAGTCGCTGCCAAGATGGCTGCCGTCACCATCCTCGAGATTGATCACGGCCAAGGGGTCGGTGGCAGAATGTGACGCCTCTGCAGGCGAAGATCGCGACCGACGCCGACTTGGGCGACTGCTGCGGTTTTGGGACGGGCTGTCATTCTCGACTGCCGGGCTGTCACTTGTGGCCTCAGAGCTGACGTCTTCAGACTCACTGTCAGGTCGGCGACCGCGGCGCGTCCGGCCAGCAGATTTGCCTGCCTCACGCGCCGGGGCAGGGCGGCGATCCTCAACCCGGTCGCGGGGCAGGCCCTCAAGTTCAGCAAAAGCGATGGGGGACTTAATCAGGCTTTCAACCGCATCAAGTGCCTTTGAATCAGCCGGTGTCACGATCATAAAGGCTTCGCCCAGCCGCCCAGCCCGCCCGGTGCGGCCGATGCGGTGCACATAATCTTCGGCATGGCGGGGCACATCATAATTGAACACATGGCTGACGTCGGGAATATCGAGGCCGCGCGCGGCCACATCCGAGGCCACCAAGATTTGCAGATCATTGTTGCGGAAGCGCTCTAAGGTCGCCATGCGCTGACTTTGCTGCAGGTCGCCATGGATGGGGGCTGCGTTAAAGCCATGCTTGGACAGAGACTTTGCAACAATATCCACATCGGTTTTGCGGTTGCAGAACACGATGCCATTTTTCATCGTCGGCATGGCCGCTTCAATGGCAACCCGCAACACCGTGCGCTTGGTCTTGGGATCAGATGCTGGGCTTTTGAGAAGGCGCTGGGTGATGGTGGCAGCGGTTTGGGATTGGCGGGCCACTTCAACGCGTGCCGGGCCTTGCAGGAATTGTTCGGTCAGCCGCTTGATTTCAGGCGGCATGGTTGCCGAAAAAAACAGCGTCTGACGGGTGAAAGGCGTCAGCTTCACAATCCGCTCGATATCCGGGATGAAGCCCATATCCAACATGCGGTCGGCTTCATCGATGACCAGCATATTGACCCCGGTCAAGAGTAGCTTGCCGCGCTCGAAGTGATCGAGCAGACGACCAGGGGTGGCGATCAACACGTCAACGCCCTTGGTCAACAGCGCGTCTTGGTCGCCAAACGACACCCCGCCGATCAGCAGGGCCATGGTCAGCTTATGATTGCGGCCATATTTGCGGAAATTCTCGGCGACCTGGTCGGCCAATTCGCGCGTCGGCTCCAGAATCAGTGTGCGGGGCATACGGGCTCGAGCCCGGCCTTGGGCCAGACGCTCGATCATGGGCAACACAAAGGCCGCCGTCTTTCCTGTACCCGTCTGGGCGATGCCCAACACGTCGCGCCCATTGAGGACTTCAGGAATTGCTTTCCACTGGATCGGAGTTGGTTTGGTATAGCCAGTCTCGGCAATAGCCTCGAGAAGCGGGGGCGAGAAGCCCAGGTCGGCGAAGGTTACGCCAACTGGAGTCTCGCTAATCGGGCCGGTATCTCCGGTCCCGTTGGCATCGGTCATATTTGTCTCACCATATCGTGCGGCGTGGCGCCGAATCTGGCGCGACTTACCTGCAATCCCCCTGGATGGCAGGCTCCGTGGTCCTCCCGTGGGCGCAATCGCCTGTAAAGTCAATCAAGCGCACGTCTTGGCGGGGTATTTCATCGGCCGATGTGACCGATCCGACACGACAAGGCATGTGTCGCGGGTAAGGTTGTGTCAGTGTTTGACTGCTTTTGTGCATTGGCCGAGTCACACAGATGCCCGAGACTTGTGACTTGCCTGAATACAGGACGCGGAGGAACAGGTGCCCGACATGCAAAGCCACGAAGTCTTTGACCCTAGCACCCATCGGCCCGCCCCTTATCGCGGCTTTATCCCAGAAATCTGGCGTTATCTGTGTGCTCTTTATCTCAAGCTCAGCGGGTGGCGCTTACAGGGGGATTGGCCCGATATTCGCAAAGCTGTGATTCTGGCCGCACCCCACACATCAAATTGGGATGGTATCTTGATGCTGGCAACGGCTGGCCAATACCGTGTCACCTTGCGCTTCATGGGCAAGAAGAGCCTGACCGAAGGCCCGTTTGGCAAGATCATGACATGGTTAGGCTGTGTTCCGGTTGATCGCTCAACACCCAATGGGCTGGTGGCCAGCATGACATCTGCTTTTGATCAGGCGCGTGACTTCTTTTTGGCAATCCCGCCAGAAGGGACGCGCGGGCGCGTCGAGGAATGGAAAAAAGGCTATTATCTGATCGCCCAAGCCGCTGTTGTGCCAATTATTTTTGCTGTCATGGACTTTGCGACCAAGACCGTGCGCATCAGTGGCGTGTTGAAGCCCACAGGTGATTATGAGGCTGATTGGCAATTGATCCGCAGCCATTATGTGGCGGCCACCGGCAAGCATCCGGCTAATTTCGCTCTGCCGGGGTGAGCGGGGCTTGATCAGAGCAAAATCACCTCAGGCCCAGGTTCGGCTGCGAACAGGGCTTGAACCTGTGTGGCCCGGCAGGTGCGACAGGCCCCCTGGTTGAGATAGCCCTTATCAGTGATCTCACCGTCTTCAAGGCTCGGCGGCGTGGTCAATAGAATGAGACGCCTGACGCGGCGGGTCGCGGGTTGACCTGCCCCGGCCCGTTCAAGGGCTAAAAGCGCGTGATCCCTGACGCGCCCATGCCAGACCAAAGTCTCCAGATCTTCATCGAG
Source organism: Candidatus Phycosocius bacilliformis (assembly GCF_003112735.1). GTDB lineage: Bacteria > Pseudomonadota > Alphaproteobacteria > Caulobacterales > Aquidulcibacteraceae > Aquidulcibacter > Aquidulcibacter bacilliformis. The sequence continues at coordinate 12,491 of NZ_BFBR01000006.1, read as the reverse complement.
GCCGGCGAGCGTGCGTGCTGTGGTGAGATTTACAAAGGCGAGGGCTGCCACGAAGGGCTGGCCTTCCCCACAGATGACCGCATCGGAGAACAGACCGTCAGAGGCTTGGACAAGTGACGGGCGAACCAAACCTGCAGGCACAAAGCTGCCATTATCGAGTTTGAACTCTTCAGACAGCCGGCCATCGAAGGCGAGGCCAGCTTCGGGTCTTTCTGGATCGACAAAGCGCAAAGCATCGCCGAGCTTATAATAGCCTTCTTCATCGAATGCTTGGGCTGTCTTTTCCGGCGCATCAAGATAGGCCGGGGTGATGCCGGGGCCTTTGACGCGGGCTTCAAGCTTGCCACCTTGGGGGATAAGTTTCAGGCTGAGGCCAGGAACAGGCAGGCCTACCAAGCCCATCACCTCATTGGGCCAATGCACATTGCACACTGTCGGGGCGGTTTCAGTCGCCCCATAGCCTGCTGCCAAGGTGATTTCTTGCCCGGTCACTCGGACTGCGACCTCTTGAAGCCGACGATACACATCCTGGGTCAAAGCCGCCCCGCCATATTGCATGATGCGCAAATTGGAAAACAGCGCCCCTGCCAGTTCCTCATCCTGTTCCAACGCCCCGGCCAACAGGCTCCAGCCCAAGGGGACGGTGATGTGATAATTGGGCCGGACGTGCTTGATGGTGGCTATGCTGGCTGCGAGTCCCTCGGCGGTTGGCGTACCTGGATCAATCCATAAACTGCCCCCGGCATGCAGCAACATGTGCAGGACCGCATTGCCGCCCAGCGAATGACTCCACGGCAAATGATTGGCCATGATGATGCCGTCTGGCCACATGGTGGCCTCGCGCGCGGGATCAAAGGTCGATCGGATCTGGGCCGCATTGATCGCCAAATTGGCATGCGTGACCGTCACCGCTTTGGGTGCCCCGGTTGAGCCTGAGGTCAGAAGATATTTGCACGCATCGCGGGGGTCGAGGCTTGCGGGGTCGGGGGCCGCCTCAGGATCGCCAAAAAGGCTGTCGAGGGACACAGCGCCCTCAGTCCCAAAACCGTCCCCGGGCGCAATAACGGGGACACCAGCTTCCTCGGCCCACAGGGCAGGCGTGGCAAAGGCCAGCCCTTCCATGAAAACTGCTGCTGCCCGCACGGTTTTGAGGGCTTCATGTAGGCGGCGCGGATCACGTGCTTTGAGACTGTAGGCTGGTGTGATCGCAGCAACCGCCAAGCCGGCCAAGGGCGCTGCATAGGTCAAAAGTGCGTGGCTGATCGAATTGAACGAAGCGATGGCAATAACACTGCCACGGGGAAAGCGCCCAAACAGGCCGGTCGCCAAGGATCGCACCAGTGTCCATCCATCGCGATAGGTCAGATGTCGCCACGCCCCGCCTTCATGGCCTGCCAGCCATAAGCGATCAGGCGCCTGTTGGGCCCAATAGGCCAAGGGCTCAACCACATTCGCAAAAGCAGGGCGCAGGGGGTGGGGATTGGACAGAAGGATCGCACCATCGTCACGTCGAACAAGGTCAATCCGGACCGGGGTCACATAGGGGGCTTCACGCATGGTCGAAGACTAAACCAGACCTGCGGCCTTTGCATCAGGGCAAGACTGCTATCGCTGCTGGCCTTCGCGCCGCATGTCCTCAGCAGGGTGGGTCGGCACGTCGGGCTGCAAGGCAGGGCGGGTCAGCGGGTGGACTTTATGGGGCCTTGATTTCAAGGACGGGCTCACCCAGCCACCGGGAGGTTCAAGCCAGCGCGGGCCGCCATCTTGGCGCATTGCCGCCTCGCCATCCGTCGATTCTCCTGAAGGCTGAACAACCACCATATAGCCCCGCTCTGGCGGGGATTGCTCAAATGGATGCTCAAGGTGATTTGGTGGCTCATTGAGTGTGACATTGGCCGGTGCTGGCAAAAGAAGCTCTGCCTCGGGTTTTGATTCTGCCCCAGAGGCACCAAAACCTGCGGCCAAAATGGCGAAGATCAACATGTACTCAAACCCCGACATGCAATGCACCCGACATGTGGTGACAATGTCCACGTCAATTGTCGAGTGAAACTGTCGTAAGGTTAGGCTGAAATAAGATGCTTGCCCAAAGTAAAGTCGTTCAGCCCACCTTGCGGACAAAAACTGAGCCAGCTGAATATCCCGCCCCGAAGGAACAAATGAGGCCGGTGTCGCCAGCCACCAAATCATCTTGGTGTTTGTGGAAAGCAATTATCGAACCTGCCGATGATGTATTGGCATAGGTATCCAGCACAGTTGGGCTTTCATCATCATTGGCATCGTGGCCCAGAACTTTGCTGGCGATCAGCCGGTTCATATTGGCATTGGCCTGATGCAGCCACATCCGCCGCAAATCCGTTGGTTGCAGCGACAGCGTGTCAAGATGCTCGATAATCATGGCTGCCACCATCGGCACCACTTCCTTGAACACCTTGCGGCCTTCTTGCACGAACAATTTGTCGCGCGCGCCAATACCTTCGGGCGCGGTACGGTTCAGGAAGCCAAAATTATTGCGGATATTGTTGGAGAATTGGGTTTTAAGCTTGGTGCCAAGGATTTCCCAATGCGGCTTGCCCGCCGCTTTGTCTTCGGCTTCGATCAAAATGGCTGTGCCGACATCGCCGAAGATGAAATGGCTGTCGCGGTCGCGGAAATTAAGATGGCCCGAACAGATTTCAGGATTGACCACCAGCACACTGCGGGCATGGCCGGCGCGGACAAAATCTGCCGCGGTCTGGATTCCGAACGTGGCCGATGAACAAGCCACATTCATGTCAAATGCAAACCCTTCTGGATTACAGCCCAGTGCGGCTTGGATTTCGATGGCCATAGCCGGATAGGCCCGCTGCATGTTGGATGCGGCACAGATTACAGCATCAACCTCGGCCGCATCGCGGCCGGCGCGTTCCAAGGCCTGATGGGCGGCGCGGACTGCCAGCTCAGCCAGAATCGACAATTCCTCATTGGGCCGTTCTGGGATACGCGGGGTCATGATTGTGGGATCAAGAATGCCGTCCTTATCCACGACATAGCGCGCTTTGATGCCTGAGGCCTTCTCGATGAACTCAACCGACGAGGGCACAAGGGCGACAATCTCACCCGCCGCGATTGCCTCGGCATGTTCGTCATTGAACAGCGCGACATAGCGGTTGAAACTATCGACCAATTCTTCGTTGGTGATGGAATGGGGCGGGGTGTAAAGGCCAGTCGCGGTGATGACGGGTTTGATCGAAACGCTCACAGTCGGTCTTTCCTTGCGGTCTTCCATGGTTACCAGAATAGGGCCAGCATCCGGCACCTAAGCGGGGGATGTCGGCATCCCCGCCAGCGTGTCTGCCTTAAACCGACTGGATCAACACGTCGAGGCTGGACCACACAGCGGACGATTTTGCAGTGTTTAGCCGCACTCTTGAAACAAACTATCGCATAGTTGTGTTAGGCCTCGCGTGATCTTGAACATTGAGAAGGGGCGGTCAGGCATGGAGATTTATGGTGATGATCGCTCTGGCAATTGTTTGAAGGTGCGCTGGACGTCCGACCTATTGGGCTTGCCCTATGTCTGGCACGAGGTTTTGGCTTTGACCGGGCAAACTGCAGAACCTGGCTTTCGTGCCCTCAATCCCTTTGGTGAGGTGCCTGTGGTTCGTCTGGCTGACGGCAACACCCTAGCCCAGTCCAATGCCATAATCCTCTATCTGGCAGAAGGCAGTCGGCTCATCCCACAGGACCGCTTTTTGCGGGCAAAAATGTTCGAATGGCTGTTTTGGGAGCAATATAGCCATGAACCCGTCATCGCGGTGCGCCGTGCCAAAGTTCATCTCTTGGGCCTGTCGGAGGCCGAAATTGATCCTTCACTCCTGCCACGTGGGGCAAAAGTCCTGACCCGAATGCAGGAGCATTTGAGCCAGCATGCCTTCTTTGTTGGGGCAGACCTTACGCTCGCCGACATTGCCCTATTGCCTTACACCCGGTTTGCCGATCAAGGCGGATTTGAGCTTATGCGTTATCCCGCGATCCAGAGGTGGATTAAGCGGTGTGAGAGCATTTTGGATTTGCCCGCCCTGGCGTGATCGCCGCCAGGACGGCTTGCAAGCGCGGCTATGTGCCGCTAACCCGATTGCGCGGCGGGCGACGGACCTGCTGACGTCACAGGATCGGGGAACAGGCCCATGCAAGACATTCTTCAAGCCCTTGAGGACAAGCGCGCCAAAGCGCGTGCCGGTGGTGGTCAGCGTCGCGTTGATGCCCAGCATGCCAAGGGCAAGCTGACCGCGCGCGAGCGCATTGAGATCTTGCTCGACGAGGGTAGCTTTGAAGAATTTGATATGTTCGTCGAGCATCGCTGTACTGAGTTTGGGATGGATGCCCAGAAGTTTCCCGGCGATGGCGTGATCACCGGCCAAGGCACGATCAATGGCCGCCTTGTCTATCTGTTTTCAAAAGACTTCACCGTGTTTGGCGGGTCCTTATCGCTGACCCATGCGGCTAAGATCGTCAAGGTTCAGCAAATGGCGGCCCGCAATGGCGCGCCCGTTATCGGGCTGTTTGATGCGGGTGGGGCACGTATTCAAGAAGGCGTTGATTCTTTGGCGGGTTATGCTGACATCTTCATGGAAAACGTCATGTCTTCCGGTGTGATCCCGCAAATCAGCGTCATCATGGGGCCTTGCGCGGGTGGTGACGTCTATTCGCCAGCTTTGACCGATTTCATTTTCATGGTGAAGGACACAAGCTATATGTTTGTGACGGGGCCTGACGTGGTCAAAACCGTCACCAATGAAGTCGTTACGGCTGAAGAATTGGGTGGGGCAAGTGTGCATGGTGCAAAGTCTGGCGTGATCGACGGCAGCTTTGACAATGATTTCGACACTTTGTTCCAAATGCGCCGCTTGGTTGATTTCTTGCCACTCTCAAACCGCGAAAAGCCGCCCACCCGGCCGACCCATGATGACCCGGAACGGGTTGACATGAGTCTCGATAGCCTTGTACCGGCCAATCCCAACAAGCCCTATGACATGAAGGAATTGATCGAGAAGGTCGTCGATGAAGGCGATTATTTCGAGATCGCCAAGGACTTCGGCAAGAATATCATTACCGCTTTTGCTCGGATCGAGGGGGCAACCGTTGGCGTGGTTGCCAACCAGCCCATGAGTCTGGCGGGCGTTTTGGATATTGATGCCAGCCGCAAGGCCGCCCGCTTTGTCCGCTTCTGTGATTGCTTCAATATCCCCATTGTGACCTTTGTTGATGTGCCTGGCTTTATGCCGGGCACCAAGCAAGAATATGGCGGCTTGATCAAACATGGCGCAAAGCTGTTGTTTGCGTTTGCTGAAGCCACCGTGCCGAAAGTGACCGTCATCACCCGCAAAGCCTACGGTGGGGCTTATGATGTGATGAGTTCCAAGCATTTGCGCGGCGACGTCAATTATGCATGGCCCACGGCAGAAATCGCCGTGATGGGGGCCAAAGGGGCGGTGGAAATCATCTTCCGAGCCGATATGGGCGATCCGGATGCGATTGCGGCCCGCACGGCTGAATATCAAGACCGCTTCGCCAATCCGTTTGTGGCAGCCCAGCGCGGCTATATTGATGATGTCATCATGCCCCACTCAACCCGTCGCCGAGTCGCCAAGGCTCTGCGCGCCCTCAAGCACAAGAAGCTTGAGAACCCATGGAAGAAACACGACAATATACCGTTGTAAGGACCGCGCTATGATCGCTTTTGGATCAAAGTTGCGGGGCCCCAAAATGACCGAGCTTTGGACGGTGGTGGCGTAGGGTGCATTCCGAAAGCGAAGCACCGAGTAAGTATTGCTGTTTCTGAATCATTTTTACTTAGATCGCCTTTGCCGCAGGCTCTGCCTAGGCAAAGGCCTGTTAATAGTTTGCTTGGGAGATTTTTCGGGTCAAGGTCGCAGCTTTGCTGCGTCGCTCTGCGACAGATTTCCAAAGGAAATCTGACCTTGACGCGCTAAATCTCCCTAAGACAATAAGCGACATGGTTTTGGTGGCCAAAAGGGTCACCAAAACCATGTCAAAGTCATAAAATGAGAATGCCTCACATCACCGCTTCGATCAGGACTGGCACATCGGCGGCAATCGCGCGGGCGAGGGCAGTGTCGAAGGCTTCGGCGGTGTCGCAAGATACCGCCTCAACCCCTTGACCTTCGGCCAATTTTACCCAGTCGAGGGCAGGTTTATCAAGCGACAGCATGGAACTGGCGGCGGGTCCTGGCTGGCCCGCACCGGTGCGGCCCATCTCAATATTCAAAATGCGATAGGAGCGGTTGGCAAACACCACGGTTACGATAGGCAGGCGTTCGCGCGCCATCGTCCACAAAGCTTGCAGCGTATACATGCCCGCGCCATCGCCGGTTAGTGCAATGACTTTGCGGTCGGGCGCGGCCACGGCGGCCCCAACCGCCAAAGGCAGGCCTTGGCCAATCGCCCCACCGGTCAGGAACAACCAATCATGAGGGGCGGCAGTTTGGGTGGCCATGAAATGGGGCAGGCCTGCGGTCACCGCATCATCGGAAATAATGGCTTGATCGGGCATATGGCGTGCTAGGGACGTGGCGCATGTGTAAGGCGTGATCTTGCCGGTTGGCATCGGGTGTTGGGTACGGGTTGGGGCCGGTGGGGCGTCGGGCGCATCCAAAGCATCAGCAAGGGCGGCCAAAGCTTCAGCCGTATCTTCACTGCGGGCTGAAAGCTCGATGGTGGTGCAGCCTTCTGGCACCAAAATGCTCGGTTTGCCGGGATAGGCAAAGAAAGCGCACGGCACGCCCGTGCCTGCCAGAATCATCAGATCAACGCCGGCCAAATCCTCCATCGCCATTTCGGCAAAATAGGCCATGCGGTCGGGTCCAAAGCGGCCTGCACCGCGCGCCAGACGACCAACAAATGTGTCGCATAACACCCGGACGCCAGCAGCCTTTAAGCGCGACATGGTTGTCAGCGCCGCCTCGTCGTACAGGGCAGGGCCATTGACCAGGATTACCGGCTTCTGGGCCAGAGCAATCGCATCGGCCACCGCCTCGATTTGGGTGGGGTCAACAAGGGATAGACCTGGTAACGTAACACGGGGCGCGTCTGGGCCTGCAGGGTTCCAGGCACTGTCGGCTGGCAGAATCAGACTTACCGGCCCTGCCGGTGGGCCCATGGTCTCGATAAAGGCTTTTGCGGCCTTTTCGCCGGCCTCGCTGGCCTGTTCCACCACCCCGACCCAACGCGAGTTGGGCTTGACGAGGGTTTCAATATCAGACGCCAAGGGCGCATCCAAAGTGCGGTGATAGGTGGCATGATCGCCAACCACATTGACCATGGGCGCATAGGCGCGCCGCGCATTATGGATATTGGCCGCACCATTGGCATAACCCGGCCCGAGGTGAAGAAGCGTCATGGCAGGCTTTCCCGCCATGCGGGCAAAGCCATCGGCGGCCCCGGTTGCCACACCTTCAAACAAGCACAAGACCGAGCGAATGCGCGGCTCTCGATCCAGGGCCTGCACCAAATGCATCTCGCTGGTGCCAGGATTAGCAAAACAGGCGCTCACCCCATGTTCGGCAAGGGTTGCGACTAATTGATCAGCCCCAGTCCGCTGTTGTGCTTCTTCGCCCATGACTTGCCTCTGTTTCATCACACATGTCGTGTCCCATCCTTGCCTGAGGTGGCGTGGGCTGTCACGGCGGGCTGACACATCAGATGCAGATGTTTGCTGACAGGGGCCTGAATGCGGGCCAAGCTAGGATCATGACACAGATTCACCGCATCACCCTGGCCCGCCACATCACCGGAACCCCCAGCTTGGAGGACTTCAAACTTGAAGCGCTTGACCCGCCTGCTTTGAAAGAGGGGCAATTCCGCGTCGCCAATGCTTTTGTCTCGGCTGATCCGGGTACACGCTCGCGCCTCTCGGGGACGGCTTCCTACGCAGGGGCCTTGCAGATTGGCGATGTGATTGACGGCTTTGCTGTCGGCCATGTGGTTGAAAGCCTCAACCCCGCCTTCGAGATTGGCCAATTGGTGACTTTAGGCTCTGGCTGGGCGGACCAGACGATTTCCAATGGCCGGGGTTATTGCGCCAAACTGCCAGACCTTGGTGTGCCACTGTCGGCGTGGATTGGGGTGTTGGGTGTGCCGGGCATGACGGCTTGGTTCGGCCTGAAGCGGGTTGGTCAGATCAAGCCGGGAGACCGGGTGATCGTCACCTCGGCGGCGGGGCCTGTGGGGGCCACAGCCGGTCAATTGGCTAAAGCCTGGGGGGCGTCGCGGGTTGTGGGTGTTGCCAGTGCCGGGGCCAAATCTGACTGGCTTTTGCAGGAAGCAGGCTTTGATGCGGTGATTGATTATCGCTCACCCACCTTTGCGGCAGACTTGGCGGCAGCCATGCCCGAAGGGGCCGACATCTTGTTCGATAATGTCGGCAACAAGATGATTGACACCATTCTGCCCCTCATGCGGCCCTTTGGCCGGATCGTGGTCTCAGGCCAAGTGGCAGACTATAATGTCGCCCCGGCAGACCGGCATGGTATTCGCAATACCGACCGCTTCATCACCCATCGCTTGAAGATGGAAGGCCTTGTTGTGTTTGACGATTTGCGTGCTTTCCCCGAGGCGCAGGCCGAAGCCGCCGCCATGATCAACAGCGGCCAATTGAAGCTGAAGGAAGTCATCTCTGAGGGCATCGACAGCCTGCCTGCGGCCTTTTGTGCCCTGTTCCAACCCGGTGCCACTTTTGGCCGCCGACTTGCACGCATCTAGGCCGGGAGGGCGCAATGGCGTTTCAGCACTATTCCCGCATCCAATTTGCCTATGATCAAGGCTATGGCCCACGTGTTCTGGTCGTTACCATCAGCGGCAACAATCCCGTCAATGGCGTGGATGAGGCCATGCATGAGGAATTGGCCCGCGTTTTCACAGACTGCCAGCGGGACCCTGATAGCGACCTGATCGTGCTGACCGGCAAGGGCCGCGTCTTCTGTGCCGGTGGCGATTTGGATTGGTTTGACGAGCAAATCAGCAATCCCGCCAGCTTTCGTGCCATTGCACCCGATGCCAAGCGGATCGTGCTGTCACTCCTTGAACTTGAAAAGCCCATCATCTGCCGCCTTAATGGTGCCGCGGCAGGTCTGGGGGCAACAATTGCGTTGATGTGCGATGTGATCATTGCCGAGGACACCGCCAAGATTGGCGATCCGCATGTGAAAGTTGGTCTTGTGGCTGGCGATGGCGGGGCTGTGATTTGGCCCGCTTTGATCGGCATGGCGCGCGCCAAGGAAATGCTGCTGACAGGTGACCTCATCTCAGGGGCCGAAGCCGCCCGCATCGGCCTTGTCAATTATGCCGTTCCCACCGCAGAGCTTGATGGCAAAGTGGCAGAACTTGCCCAAAAAATCCTCGGCAATCCGCGCTGGGCAGTCCGTTGGACCAAAGTCGTGATGAACCAGCAATTGCGCCAAGCCGCCAATCTGACCATGGATGCGGCCGTGGCGTATGAAACCTTGTCCAATATGATGGCCGACCGGGCCGAAGCTGTTGCCGCCGTCAAGGAAAAGCGGCCGATGACATTGAGCGGGGAGTAATCATGGGGACGAGTTTTGCCGCAGAGCCTGATCATGTGGTGGCGCTGCGCCAGCAATTGCGCCGCTTTGTGGACACCAAAGCCCCGCGCGAAAAGCGTCAGCTGTGGGACCGTACTCACACCTGGCCGCGCGATCTATTCGCTGAACTGGCAGACATGGGCATTTGCGGCCTGACGGTGGACGAGGCCTATGGCGGGGTGGGCCAAGACATTTACGCCGCCGTGGCCGTGATTGAAGAATTGTGCCGGGCAGGGGCCTTTCTGGCTGGGCCCTTCATCCATTGCGCCTTCTATGGTGGGATGAACATTTCTGAAAATGGCAATGAGGCCCAAAAGGCGGCCTATCTGCCGGCCTTGGCCAAGGGCGAATTGATGTTCTGTTATGGCCTGTCGGAACCCGATGTGGGGGGGGATTTGTCCAGTGTTACCACGCGCGGGGTGATTGAGGGCGATCATGTGGTCATCAATGGGGCCAAGCGTTGGTGCACCGGGGCCGATTTTGCCGATTATATCTATTGCCTGATCCGCACCGAAAGCGATGAGAAGCGCAAGAACCTCGCCTTTGTTCTGATCCCCAAAGATACGCCGGGTGTGACCTTACAGCCGATTGAGCATGTCAATCTGCGCTATACGTTGTCGAGCGATGTTTATTTCGACAATGCGCGCATTCCTGTCTCGCACATCGTCGGGGGGCCTGAAAAATGGGGCAAGGGCTGGGGCATGCTGGCGGGTCGGGCGCTGGATGTGGAAAAGCTTGAAATCACCGCGGTCACCTTTGGTATCGCACAAGCCGCTGTTGAAGAGGCCTGGGCCTATGCACAAGAGCGGGTGCAATTCGGCAAAGTCATCTCGGGCCATCAGGCCATTCGCCACGCTCTGGTGGAAGCCCGCACCAAGCTCGAAGCCTGTCGACATATGCTCTATCACGCCGCTTGGCTTGCCACCCAAAACCTGCCCTGCGGGATTGAATCGAGCATGGCTAAGCTGTTTGTCGCCGATACCGCGGCAGAAATCGCCCTGATCTGTCAGCGCGTACTTGGGGCCTATGCCTTGTCAGACGCCTTCGACATGGAACGCCACGTCCGCGATCTTCTGGGCATGCGCATCGTGGGCGGGTCCAGCGATATGCAGAAAAACAACCTCGCGGGGCTGTGGGGGATGAAGGGCTAGGGTGCGAGACATCGGCCCTCGGCCATCGAGGCAAGTCGGTTTGAGGTCAAAAGGGCTTCCAGATAAGACTCCTTCCAAAAACGATGTCACCCCCGCCGGAGCGAAGCGGAGAGCTTGTGTATTAGCGTCATGAGATCCCGGATCGGCTACCGCCGTCCGGGATGACAAGTTGTTGTATAAGTTGATGTTTCTAACCACGTGTCATCCCCGCCGGAGCGAAGCGGAGAGCGGGGACCTCCATGCGACAGTGCGGCACAAGGTCCCGGATCGGCTGACGCCGTCCGGGATGACAGCGTGGTGTGGATGTTCATTTCCACTTGGAACCGCTTTGGTGAAATCCCTGTTTCACCAAACCGGCTCATCGAGTTTGAGCGCGACATCTGGGTCGTCAAGTGTCGGTTTTCTCTGAAAACCGATCGCGTCGCGACGCAGCAAAGCTGCGCACTTGACCACCCAGATGTCGCAAGAACAATTGAGTTTGCGGTTTGGTGGACCATAGGGATCACCAGCGCTTCCAGACAAAAACCTTAGATAAACGATGTCATCCCCGCCGGAGCGAAGCGAAGAGCGGGGACCTCACCACGCATGTGCGGCACAAGATCCCGGATCGGCTGGTGCCGTCCGGGATGACACCGCGTTTTATTGGCTGACTTAACTAAACGATGTCATCCCCGCCGCAGCGAAGCGAAGAGCGGGGACCTCACCACGCATATGCGGCACAAGATCCCGGATCGGCTGACGCCGTCCGGGATGACACCGCGTTTTATTGGCTGACCTAACTAAACGATGTCATCCCCGCCGAAGCGCAGCGGAGAGCGGGGACCTCCATGCGACAGTGCGGCACAAGGTCCCGGATCGGCTGACGCCGTCCGGGATGCCTGCGTGATGTGGGTGGGTTGATCTCCTCCCCCGCGTGCGGGGGAGGGGGACCCTGCGTAGCAGGGTGGAGGGGGTGTTGTGGAAGCTCAGCCACGCTAACGCCCCCCTCCGTCAGCTTCGCTGCCACCTCCCCCGTAAACGGGGGAGGACATTAGGGCGTCATCCCCGCCGAAGCGCAGCGCAGAGCGGGGACCTCATCACGCATGTGCGGCACAAGGTCCCGGATCGGCTGACGCCGTCCGGGATGACAGCGTCAGGATGCCCTTCTTTTGGGATGGCCCTTGATATGGGCTCTGAAACACCGCAGGCCTGTGATGATTGTTTGAGGGCGATTTTGACGGGTCAAGTCCGCCGCCGTGCTACGCCGGTTCGGCAGATTGCCAACGGAAGTCTGGACTTGACGCAGCAAACCGCGTCTCAATTGCCTTCGACTTCACGGATAAAGGCAAATTTCCAAACACACCCCTGAAATCAAGGCTGGTGGGTCGTGTAGTTCTCTGGCTGTCGAATTAGTGATCTGTTTTTGCAAAAATAAATATGAAAACTTTTTGAAATACCACCGTATGAGTGGTATTTTTTGAGAGGAAGACTGCCAAATTTGGGGGTGTAATTTGAATAGATGTGGCTTGCCCTTATCTTCCCATCCATGAGTTCGGTCGGTCACGGCCACCGAATAAACCTTTGAAATCTGGCGAATGTTGCTTTAGTGCTGCATGACGTTGATTCTTGTTTTCAATAAGTGATTGCAAGATTTGAGACCAAGATAATATCCGCTCTCTTTCTTGAGCGCTCAACGAAGTCAATCGATTCCATAAATTGAGTTCAACTCGATAAATTGGTTGCATTTTTTCATCAATTT